>JADQBB010000021.1 GCA_016903695.1 Chlorogloea purpurea SAG 13.99 | reverse complement strand
TGAAGATGGGGTTTTAAAGCTTCCTTCAATAAGTTAATCTGGTTCATAGGGTTTCAGAGAATTGTGTCGTAACTTTCTATGAAACCCTTTCCTTGTCAGCTTTGCAAGCCCTACACCGATTTTTTGTCCTGTACACAGAACTAATACATACTCTCGTAAAGTTCTGATCTGACGGTAGAATTTGAATTTATCACCTCGATCGTAAGCCTCTGTACCGGGTGATAGAACTTCAACTATCAAACAGGGATAGTTTAAAAATCTTACGGCTTTTTTATCCCTTTCATCGCAAGACACAACTACATCAGGATAGAAATAAGGGCCTTTTTCGCCCACTTGAACTTTAGCATCGGCAATTTGTACTTTGCCGCCTTGAGGACGCAGAGCTACTCTTAATAAACTGGCTATATTGAAGGCTATATCATTATGAGATAATGTACCGCCGGTCATAGCGAGAATTTGACCGTCGATAAACTCATATTTATCGATTTGTCGTTCTTCCCAGGCTAGATAATCTTCAGGGGTGAGTGAAGGATAGGCATTAGCTACCATAGGTTTAGACCAGAGACTTTACTCCATCGTACCAAGAAGATAAATCCTGCAAAGATCGATCGCTATACTGTTTATATCTTGCCTGTTTATCGCGGATTTTTTTGCCCAACTCCGGCAGGATACCGAAATTAGGGGGCATCGGTTGAAAATGTTTCGGGGAAGCAGAACTGATGAACTGAAATAACGAACCTATCATCGTCGTTACCGGTAGGGTAAGGGGTTCTAATCCCAATAGTAATCGAGCCGCGTTAGTCCCCGCGAGCCAGCCCCCGGCGGCGGCCGCGGTATAGCCTTCCGTACCCACTAATTGCCCCGCGGCCAATAAAGAAGGGCGGGATTTAAACTGTAAAGTGGGGTGTAACAACTGGGGGGAATTGATAAAAGTATTCTTGTGCATAACTCCCATCCGCACGAATTCGGCGTTTTCCAGACCTGGAATCAAGCGGAATACCCGTTTCTGTTCCCCCCAGCGTAAATTGGTCTGAAAGCCCACTAAATTCCACAACTGCCCCGCTTTGTCTTCTTGGCGTAACTGCACTACAGCGTAGGGTCTTTGTCCTGGATAACGAGGGTCAGATAAACCCACGGGTTTGAGAGGGCCGTAACGCATCGTATCTTCACCGCGACGGGCCAACTCTTCTACCGGTAAACAAGCCTCGAAAAACTTAGCTGTTTCCTTATCAAAATCTTTTAACTCGGCTTGTTCGGCTGTTTGTAACTCGTGATAGAAATGGAGATATTGCTCTTTAGTGAAAGGACAATTGAGATAAGCCGCCTCCCCCTTATCGTAACGAGAAGCCATGAAAGCTATATCTTTATTTATAGATTCTCCCACGACGATCGGACTGGCCGCGTCAAAAAAACTGAGATATTCCATTCCCGTCAATCTCGACAAATCTTGGGATAGGGAGTAACTCGTCAAGGGGCCACTACAAAGTACCACTACCCCATCCGTGGGAATCTGAGTTAATTCTTCACGGCGTAACTCGATAAGGGGGTGATGGCTAAGAGTGCGGGTTAATTCCCCACTGAACACGCCCCTATCCACGGCTAAAGCCCCCCCTGCTGGCACGGCGTGAACGTCGGCGGTTTTGATAATAATTGACCCGAGACGGCGTAATTCCTCGTGTAGCAAGCCGGCCGCCCTATCGGTTGCCATAGCGCCGAAAGAGTTACTACAGACTAATTCCGCCAATTCTTGACTGTGGTGGGCGGGACTCATGACGTTGGGGCGCATTTCGTAGAGGATAACGGGTATTCCCGCCCTGGCTATCTGCCACGCCGCTTCTGTCCCCGCTAAACCGCCCCCTATTACTTTAATCGCTCCAGTTTCCATCGATCCACCTCTATAGTGACTTTTTCTAGTTTAATCTTTCAAAGCTTGGTTTGTCCCACCTTCTGCCCCGGATAAAGGTTCACCGCATCAAGTGAGAATATCTGAACCCAGCATTCGATCGTATTTCGCGTCTAAAGCTTTTTTCAATCCGGGTAAACTCGTTAAAGAAGGGTCATCGAGCATAATTTTTTCAGCTCCATCTCTAGCCAATTCCAATACTTCTTGATCCTCGACCAAACTAGCGAGAGCGAAATCCGGTAAACCCGATTGACGCATTCCCAGAACTTCACCCGGCCCCCTGAATCTCATATCCATTTCCGATATGAAAAAACCATCTTGGGACTGTTCCAAAACGTTCAATCTTTGCTTAGCGTTGACCGTATTACTACCACTTAATAGCAGACAATAGGATTGATGGGAACCACGTCCCACTCGCCCCCGCAACTGATGCAATTGGGATAGCCCGAACCTTTCCGCGTTCTCGATTAACATCACCGTCGCGTTAGGAACATCCACGCCCACTTCTATAACAGTAGTCGATACGATAATCTGAGTTTCATTATCCCGGAATAGTTTTAAAGCGCTTTCTTTTTCCGCCGAACTCATACGACCGTGTAACAACCCGATTTGAAAGTTAGGAAAGATATTACTAGATAATTTCTCGTATTCCTCTACCGCGGCGCGCACGTCTAATTTCTCCGACTCTTCGATCACGGGAAAAATCACGTAAGCTTGTCTACCTTGGGCTACTTCCCTACGGATCAAATCGTAAGCTTCCACCCGCTGTTTACCGGTCAACGCTTTCGTTTGAATCGGTTGTCTACCCGGCGGTAATTCATCGATCTGGCTCACATCTAAATCACCGTGTAAAGTTAGGGCAAGGGTACGCGGGATAGGTGTAGCGGTCATGGTCAATACGTGAGGAGATTGTCCCTTACTTAATAGTTTAGCTCTCTGTTGTACGCCGAAGCGATGTTGCTCGTCAATAACGACTAATCCCAATTTACGAAAGTTAACCGGGTCTTGGATCAGCGCGTGAGTGCCTATTAATAGGGGCAATTCTCCCGACTCTAATTGAGAGTGAATTTCTCGGCGTTTACCGATTTTAGTTGACCCGGTTAATAACTCCACGGGGAGGTGAAGAAGATTGAACCAACTCACTAGTTTACGGTAGTGTTGTTCTGCTAGAACTTCCGTGGGGGCCATCAAAGCGCCTTGATAACCCGATTGAATAGCGGCTAACAACGCGTATACGGCGACTATGGTTTTACCAGACCCTACATCCCCCTGTACCAGTCGATTCATGGGAGTGGATGAGGTCAAATCTTCTAGGATTTCACCGATGACTCTTTTTTGAGCGTTAGTCAGGGTGAAAGGAATGATCTCATTGAATTGATCCATTACCTCGCCTCTGGGGTTAAAGTTACCGCTTTTTTGGGTTTGCCGGTAAAGATGACGGCGGCGCAAAAATCCTAGTTGTAGATAGAAAAATTCATCGAAGACCAATCGCCTTCTCGCTTGACTTAACTTATCGCTATTTTCGGGAAAGTGCAGGTTAGAGATAGCTTCTTTTAAAGGCATCAATCCGTACTGTGACTGTAATCCCCCCGGTAAAGGGTCTTTTAACTGTTGTGCTGCGCCGATCGCATCCACTACCGCTTTCCTGACGAGATCGGCGGGTACTCCTTCGGTCAGGGGATAAACGGGGATGATTCTCCCGATTTTAATCGATTCGATGCTCGCTCCGGTGCTGTCTAGCACTTCAAATTCGGGATTCTCTAATGTAACCCCGTATTTGCTTTGTTTCACCAGCCCGGAGGCGGCTACTATGGAACCGACGCTGTAGAAATTCTTCTGTTGTTCTTGCCAGCCTCGATTGGTAAAGCGCGTACCGGCGAAGAAACGATTCAGTTTTATCTGTCCGGTTTTATCCTGTAAAACTAGTTCAAATATCGACAGTTTCGGGTTTTTGGGACTGGTGAAACAGTTAACTCTTTTGACGTTTCCTACTAGAGTCACGGTCTCCCCGGCAGTCAGTCCGGCTATATTGACTTGGCGACTATAATCTATGTGGTCGCGGGGATAGTAAAAAAGTAAGTCTTCTACCGTGCATAAACCTAGTTTTTCCAGTAGGGCGGCTTTTCTATAGCCCACCGATGCTAATTCTTTCAGGGGTTGATTGAGGTTGACCGGCCGACTTCCGGGGATGATAGGATTGGTGGTGACGATCGTTGTCTGCTCAATAGCGATCGATCTTTCTAAATTCTGGCGTAATCTCTGTAAGAAGCCACGGGTTTGCTCGAGCAATTCTTGTCTCTCGACGGTGGTTAGACGTTCATAGTCTCTATAACTGTCAGCAAGTTCGCGCCACATTTTTCCTTCCCTGACAGATGTCCCTTCAGGGGGGTTGCCCGCGAAGTGAATGTGTAGGAAGGCGCTAAATCGATGTTGGTTTCCCTGTAA
Organism: Chlorogloea purpurea SAG 13.99; assembly: GCA_016903695.1. GTDB lineage: Bacteria > Cyanobacteriota > Cyanobacteriia > Cyanobacteriales > Microcystaceae > Chroococcopsis > Chroococcopsis gigantea_A. The sequence continues at coordinate 67,081 of JADQBB010000021.1, read as the reverse complement.
GTTGATATAGCCTTTTTCCGCTTCTATCGCTAAAGCTTTTTCTAGTCTTATCCAATCGGGAGAGTTGTGATTCATAACTTTTAAGGGTCGTACCAACTAGTCCGCCAAGCTGATTCAGCTTGCGCTATGGAATATTCTTGCTCTGTTTTATTGTACTGTTTTCCCACATTATGTATTTGTTCCACCAAGTTCCTTATTTGATTTCTTTCTACGCTTATACTGGGATCGGCAAATTCTATTTCTGCCACTCGCAAATAGATCGCTGTTATTTGTGTTATCCCTCCAGGTCCGATCGTTTCTTCTCTATTAACCTCTGCTTCTAAGTTTGTATTATCGGCTCCCACTAACACGTTTAATAAATTATTGCCGCCGCTCACGGGTTGCCCATCCTGTTGCGCTTGTATGGCCATATCTAGTACCTGTGGTGGCAGTTGTAGGGGTAATATGGCCCATTGTTGTAAGCGCTGATTCGCTTCTTTGGATATTTTTTGTAATATGTCGCCGATTCCCGTCTCTATTTCCCTGCACCACTGCCACAACACGTAGGGAGACTTGGTTAATTCTATATCTTCTTTTAAATTGTCCGGCGTTAAGGGTGGGGGTTGTAAACCCTTTATTTGTATTGATACGGTCGATGAGTTGGCATATTTAATTTCTAATAAATCTAATAATTGTTTTTGTCCATCTCTCGCTATAGCTTTAAGTTCTTGTTGTAATTGTTCTCTTTGACTATAAGTTAAGTTTAAAAAAGCTGCTGGATATTTTTGTGTAGAAATTTGGTAAGTCGCTAAGATGAATTGTTTGTAAAAAGATTCATTAAATTGCTTGATGTAAACTTCATACTTGGCTTTTATTTTTATCGCCAGTTCCGCTGTTAGGTTTTCTAGATTATTCAATTCTCGCTGAAGTTTATTGAGTCTTCCCGTCATCTGAATTCTGCTGATCTTATCTACTTTTCTATTATACAAGTACCCATCGGTGGATTAAAATGATTATCGTCCTCTCCCGCCGCTCATTATGTCCCTACCCGCTGTGATCATTCCAGGCTATTTCGCTAGTCATCAAGAGTATCGATGGTTATCCAATTATCTTAACGATCGAGGAATCCATACCGTCACCGTACCCATCAACAAAAGGGATTGGTTGCCTACGGTGGGGGGAAGGTCGATGATGCCCATCTTGCGGAAGATCGATCGTACTGTGAAGGAGACCCTTCTACAATATAATAGCTCACGGGTGACGTTGATCGGTCATTCCGCGGGCGGTTGGATCGCCCGTATCTATCTTGGTGAGAAACCCTACGATATTCACGGTGATGCGGGGGAAATTCTTTGGTCTGCCCGCGGTAGCGTCTCCACTCTCGTCACCTTGGGGACTCCCCACGTCAGTCAAGAAAGGTGGACTAAGCTTAATCTTGATTTCGTGAAAAATAATTATCCTGACGCTTTTTACCCCGACGTTGATTATGTGTGCGTCGCCGGAAAATCTATCTATGGTGAGAGGCGGCCCGGGGCTTGGCTTGCTTATAACAGCTATCTGATCACCTGCGGACAGGGTAACACCTGGGGTGATGGCATCACTCCTATTTCGGCGGCCCATCTTCAGGGCGCAACCAATCTCACTTTCGATGGTGTCAATCATTCTCCCACCTCTACGCGTCTCTGGTACGGTTCACCGGAAATCGTCGCTCAATGGCTGAAATTTTTACCGTAATATGTAAAAACTGAATAATTACCATGGGATTTTGTTTATAATATAGGGCATTTTGTTAACTGAGATACTTATTCACGGGAACAGATTTGCTTCAATTTAATAACTCGAACGAAAACAGACATAATGCCAGAAAAGTTGTTCCCATATAGTGAAAAATCAAGTTATCCTAAAGACAACCTGAGAAAGTGCCATATATAAATATATATAGGTATTTTCCTATCGATCCTCTTTTCTAAATGTATTATGTTTCATTATGCAAGTGACTTAAGATTAACCTTATCCACGAACGCAACGAGGGAACATTCTCATTACCCCATTTGGCTGATCAGTATTAGCACTAACAAAGTTATCTGGGCTAATAAAAAGGCCTTACCTCTGTTGAGCGCCATAGGTGAGAACAACGGTCAAGATAAAATTGCTTTCTCCGAACGAGAAATAAACGAACTATCTCTTAAAAAATTCCTCCTGAAAAAGTGGACTTATTGCAAGGAAAATACAGCCGCTACCATTTGGGGTTTATGTTCGGAAATCATCGTGGAAAACGAAAGACGATTGATCTTGGTGGAGGGTATATCCGACCGTGATCCCAACAGTAACGGAGGGGTGAAAAATCAAGACAGTTTAAGGGACTTGATCAGTAAACTTTTAATATATTTTATCAGTCTGCCGATGGCTCAAATAAGCCAAGGAATCACTAAGGCTCTGGAAATTATAGGAGAATACGAGGGGATCGATCGATCGTATCTTTTCACCTTCGACGATGAGCAAGAAGTTACTATAAGTAATAATCACGAATGGTGTAGGGAAGGCATAAAACCAGAGATAGACAATTTACAGAAAATTCCTACTAGTTTGCTGGGTTGGTTCTTGAACGAGCTAAAAAAAGAGAGAATCCTGCATATACCCGATATATATCATCTTCCACCCCAAGCCGAATGGGAAAAGAAAAGTTTTGAAGCGCAAAATATAAAATCATTATTAATTGTTGCTATAGTTTACCAAGAGCGGGTGATAGGATTCGTCGGTTTCGATGCAGTGAGAGATTACAAAACTTGGACAGGCGAGAGCATATCCTTACTAACCATAGTGGCAGAAATGTTAGGCAATGCGCTTTACAGACAACGAACAGAAAACTTTATTCAAGAACAACAAGAGAAAATAAATTCTCTGATAAATTCCCTGCCAGGGATAGTCTTTACTAGTACAATACAGGATGATTATCCAATGAAATTTTTAAGTAAAGGTTGTATTAATTTGACAGAATATAACATAGAAGAATTAATGCGTCATTCTTCTAGCTATAACAATATAGTCTTCCCGGAAGATTTAGATTCAGTAAATCAAACCATTAGAAAAGCTATAGACGCTCAAGAATTTTACGAAGTGGAATATAGAATAAAAACGAAATCAGGACTGATTAAATGGGTTTGGGAAAAAGGCAATATAGTGTTGGATAAAGAGGGCAATGTTAAGGAAGTAGAAGGGTTTATCAACGATATAACCCCTTTAAAAAAAACCGAACAAGCTTTGCGAGAAAGCGAAGCCAGATATAGATTATTAGCGGAGAATACCACTGACCTCATCTCTAGGCATCTCCCTGATGGAAGCTGTATTTACGCATCTTCGGGAGGGACAGCACTATTGGGATACCACTCAGAAAAATTACTCTGTTCATTTATCTCTGAGTTCTGTCATCCTGAAGACCTAGTAAGCGTTAATAAGTTTTACAGTCAGATACAGTCAAACCAAGAAATCTTAGACCCGTTAATTTACCGGATGCTACATCAGGAAGGTTACTATATTTGGGTAGAAACCTGCGTTAAATTAATAGTTAATCCTAGCAATAACGAAGTGCAAGAGTTTATTGCAGTATCTCGTAACATTACGAAACGGATGCAGACGGAAGAAGCTCTTAAACAAGCCGAAGAACAATACAGAAGTATCTTTGAACATATTACTCAAGGAGTCTTTCAATCCACACTAGAAGGATATTATCTAAAGGTAAATCCCGCCCTAGCGCAAATTTATGGTTATGATTCCTGTGAAGAATTAATAGATAAATTACGAAATATTTCCCAGCAGTTATATGTAAATAAAGAAGATAGAGAGCGGCTTATCGATTTATTAGATAAAGAAGATATGGTCAGGAATTTTGAAGCCCAAGTTTATCGTAAAGACGGTAGTATTATTTGGATTTCCGAAAGTACCAGAAAAGTATATAACTCCTCTGGCGAATTTCTTTACTACGAAGGTACGGTAGAGGATATTACCTATCGTCGTCAAACGGAAGCAAAATTAATCTATGATGCCGTCCATGATAATTTAACTCAAAGCTATAATCGAGCTTGGTTCACTAGTCAATTAAAAATTAAAATCAGGGATTCTCAGATTCCCAACCACAATGAATATGCAGTTTTATTTATAGATTTAGACCAGTTCAAGTTAGTTAATGATAGTTTCGGTCATTTAATGGGAGATGAACTATTAAAACAAGTGTGTCTACGGCTAAAAGAAGTGATCAGACAGCAAGATAAAATAGCGCGATTCGGTGGCGATGAATTTGTTATCCTGCTCAATGATGTTAAAGATGAAGAAGACGTGATCAAGGTGGTAAGACGTATTCAAAACTCTCTGAACTTTCCTTTTCAACTAGGAGAGAAGACCATATTTAGTAGTGCCAGCATCGGCATAACTTTGAGCAATAGTAGCTATAAAAACCCGGAAGATTTACTGCGAGATGCGGATATAGCCATGTATCAAGCTAAAGCGCAAGGGAAAAATAGTTATGTGGTTTTTGACCCCCAGATGTATTCTAGTTTACTCAGTAGGTTGCATTTAGAGAACGATCTGCGTCATGCCGTCAAGAATAAAAAATTATCTTTATACTATCAACCGATAGTCAATTTACAAACCGGAAGTTTGATAGGATTTGAAGCTTTAGTCCGCTGGTATCACATAGAAAAGGGTTGGGTATCACCGCAGGAATTCATTCCTATAGCGGAAGAAACCGGGCTGATTAATTCTTTGGGTTTATGGGTGTTAGAACAAGCCTGTCAACAATTAGCCCATTGGAATAGTGTATATCCCGATGCCGCCCAGGTAGTGATGAACGTCAATCTGTCTCCATATCAATTAAAAGAAACAGGATTAGTTAAGGAATTTAGTAGAATTGTCAAGAGGACAGGGGTAAAAAATCAGCAGTTAAAACTAGAATTAACAGAAAGTGGATTTCTGGAAACGATTAATAATCAATCGTCAGTAATTGAAGAATTAGAGTCTCTCGGTGTCCAATTCTGTATCGATGATTTCGGCACCGGTTATTCATCTTTGAGTCGCCTGCACGAATTCCCCATTCGCACTTTGAAGATCGATCGCTCTTTCACGAACCGTCTAGAATCGAATCATACCGCGATCGTGCAAACTATCCTCACCCTCGCCCATACCTTGGGGATGGATGTAGTAGCCGAGGGCATCGAAACGACTTTACAATTGGAAAAGCTAAAGGCTTTAGGTTGTGAGGCGGGACAAGGTTTTATCTTCTCTCCTCCCGTCTGCCCTTCAGATGCGGCGAAATTTTTCGTCCAAACCTCCCTATTACCCCCGGAAGAAAATAAATAAAAGATGTTACAACTGCTTCTCGAACCCCTACAATACTCCTTCATGCAACGTTCTCTGATCGAGTCCATCATAGTAGGGATTATTTGCGCTGTGGTGGGTAGCTATCTGATGGTGCAACGTCTGGCTTTATTGGGAGACGCTATCAGTCACTCGGTTTTACCTGGACTCGCGATCGCTTTTCTGTTAGAAATCAATCTTTTCATCGGTGCGTTTATAGCGGGGATACTGGGTACGGTTTTAATTAACCTGATTCGCACGCGTTCACCGATTAAAGAAGACGCGGCCATGGGTATAGTGTTTTCGGCTTTTTTCGCCCTCGGTATTACTTTAATCACCGTCATTCAAAAAGATAATAAAATCGACCTCAATCATTATCTATTCGGCAATATTTTAGGGGTGACGGGTGATGATATTCGTGACACTTTAGTTATCGCCGTCATCGTGCTATTAACCGTATTCCTGCTCTACAAGGAATTATTGTTTTACACCTTCGATAAATTGGGGGCGCAGGCGGCGGGTTTGCCCGTTAATCTTTTAGATATGGGCTTGATGGTTTTAATCGGTTTAACGATCGTAGCCAGTCTCAAGGCCGTGGGTGTAATTTTAGTGCTGGCTTTATTAATCACCCCCCCTGCCACCGCTTATTTACTTCTGCCCCGTCTCCATCAGGTAATGGGTTTAGCAATAGCTTTAGGAGTTTTCGCCTGTGTTAGCGGGATGTATCTTAGTTACTTTTATAACCTACCATCGGGGCCTGCGATCGTGCTTATCTCCTTCGCTCTTTTTATCCTCGCCTTTCTTTTGAGCCCCAGTCAGGGGGTTTTAACCCACACAGTCGGTAGTGCGGGAAAATCTGCCATTTGGAGGGAGATAAAAACTATAATGCGCCGTTAAACTTATCTTTATTACCTACCGCCTTTAAATTCGCCTCCGTCAAGGAATGTAACTTTTCTTACTACTGCTAGGTTAATTTCAGGTTAATAATAGATTAAGAGTTAGAATAAAAATAGCTAGATGGAGGGAGTCATAACTATGAAACATTCAGAGCGGATGGCTAAAAATCAGTTTTTACTACCTGTGAGCCAGTATCACGGGCACTTCACTCCTGAAAACTTAACTTTTAACTGTAATTTACAAGAATTTGCCACGAGAGTTTCTTTCATAGCGGGATTACACACGGGCGGTAAAATCTCTAGCGCGGAAGCTTACGAGAAGTTAAATAACCTTTGGCACGACCTGAGATACAGTAAGCAACAGATGAAAATCGGTGCAGGTCAAGGTGACGGGGAATAATGTTGATTGTGAGGAAGCACTTTCTGTCTCCAAGCTTCTACAACCATGCCACCGATCGAAGATAACAATAACCAGTTGATGGTATTCATCTTACCGTCAGCAACCGTCACGTCTACCGTATTAAAAAAGATACAGCCAGCGAATGCCACCATATAAGTAAACAGCAATAATTGTCCTTCATCCGGCTGAAGTCGGCGTAATAAAGCGATCGCGCGCACATAAATCCAACCCACCCAAGCGGAAAATAACAATAAGCCAGTGATACCCGTTTCTGCCATCAGCATCAAATATAAACTATGAGGATGACCTAACCATTCCCCCCAACTTTGTTGATACATGGGGGTGAAGCTTCGCAATCCCCAACCCGTGAGGGGATGCCGCCGCGTCATATCGAGGGTGAATTGCCACTGGGTAACTCTTAAAGTAGCAAGAGGTCGATTTTGAAACATCTCATCGGACAATCTCGCCCAGATAGATCGGGGAATAAAGCGGCGTAGTATTTCCTTTAAAGGAGAAGGCCCCCAGGCGGAAACCATCACGCTAACTCCTAAAAACACGAATACCCCCACCAGGGTGCGCCACCCCAGATAGAAAGCGAAACACAAACAGGCCAGAAATGCTAGTACCCAGGCGTTGCGGGAATTGGTGAGATAAAGACCGATCGCGTTCATAATCAAACTCAGGGTCAAAAACCCCAATTGCCCCTTTTGTAATTCTTTCCGCCTGTAGGTATCTATCCATAAGCCCAAATTGAGGATGAAAACCGTCAGTAGGTAAGCGCCGAGGATATTGGCGTACATGAACACCGAAGACATCCTACCTGGCGGATTACCGTGGGGTACGAGGGGCCATAACACCAGATAATTGAGAAACTGGGGTTTACTCCAACCGAGAAATAATTGTCCCCATCCCATCACCACTACAACCAGGGAAGGAATCACCAATAGCCAAGCCAGTCGCCGTAATTGAGAAGGTCGATCGATCGCCCAACTGATATTCATGAACATGAAGAAGAAGGGCATAAAATTCATGATTCCGAGGGCGGAATCGATCGGGCGGGGGGAGAGGACGGTAATGGTCAATAACCAGAGGGTTAAAACCCCCAGACCCCAAACTAGGGGATTACGGAAAATATCTCGCCAATGAAGGCGACATATGCCTATACAAGCGACGAACAAACCTAAACCGCCTAACTCCGATTGTAGGGGAAAGATCAAAACCGAACCTTGGATCAGATTCCATTGCCAGAGTTTCAGACGAGATTCCAACATTCATCCCTGGTGAGGCGAATCTGTGCTAAAGCGAAGATAGCGGGGATAATCCTCCCGTAATCCGTCGCTATAGTTTTCCAGCCCAAATCGGCGATAAACCAGCCCCATAAAGCGGGGCCGATAACGCCTAAAGTGGCACGTACTGCGCCGTATCTCACCGCTGCACCCGTCATACCCCTTTTAGCGCTTTGTAACACGACTTGATTGGCGATGGCTGAACCCCCCTCCACTAAAGCGGTTTTCGCCGCCTGATAGGTGGCGCAATGGAGGGCGAATTGTTGGGCGATATTTTTTAAGACCAGAGGTTTGATGATCGAGTTAACGGCGAAGGCGCTACTACCCTTTAAAACGATAGCGAGAGGATTATTCTGTAAATGTGCGGGTAAAGGTTCGGGGGTTTTCGTGGCAGCTAGGGCTTTTTGAATTTTAATGGAAAGTGATTTCTGTTCTGAAGGGGGAAGGCGCTTCCAAGCTTTGCTGACGAGATGGAGGTAGATTTCCGCTTCTATATCCGTCGTGGACATTTTCTGAGAATAGGGGACTTTGAGGAAATGACAAACGCGTATCAGTATCTGTCGATAGGTTACACTCCCGGTTTTGCCCTTGAGTACAGTTATACCATCTGCCGCCAGATAACGGAAACGATTCTCGATGCTGTCTATCCAGCTATCCCAATCCAGACTTTGTACTTCTATGGGGTCTGGGGCCTGTACGTAATCTAGGGGATTGAAACGCCTTGTAAAGAGGATTTGTGTGATCTGCTGTAACTCATCCTCGCTGGCTAACTCTAACCCTGTTCGCAATTCATCCACCGATTTTCTCCTCCACAGCCTAAACTTGAGTTAATTGGGCCGCTCATCCTAATATTAACTTAATCATTGGGCGCTGTAGGATGAGTGTAGAGAATTTTTTGTTTGATTTCGGGATCATCGGGGCGGGCATAGCCGGTTTAACCTGCGCTAAACGTTTGCAATCTGGAGGCTTTAGCGTGGTTGTCCTTGATAAATCACGGGGTGTGGGTGGACGTTTAGCCACTCGCCGTATTGACTCGACCCCTGTAGATCACGGTTTGCCTTATATCACCCCGGATGGTCAGTATACTGAAAATTTAATTTCCCTGTGTCATCCTTGGACTAGTTCGCCGCCTACTTATATTCATCCCGATGGCATCAATAGTATCCCCAAGTCTTTAAGGGAGGGTTTAACTATTCATCGTAATTTTTTAGTTACTTCTGTTGCTTACGGCGATACTTGGCGGATTAAAAGTGAAGCAGGGGAGGTAGCCGCAAAATCTTTAATCATCGCTATTCCCGCGCCCCAAGCGCTATCTTTACTAAAAAATTCCAATTTTACCGAGGCGGATTTCCTGCAAGCTTTGGCATCCGTCCATTATGAACCCTGTATCACTTTCATGGCCGGTTATAGTCAGCCTCTGCCGGATAATTACCCCCTGTTTTCTCGATCGATCACCGCCGATATACGCTGGGTGGGATTAGATAGCAGTAAGCGGGTAAATCCCCCGCAATCGCTGATAGTCATCCATAGTAGCCCGGATTTCGCCGCCGCTAACTTCGACCTGTCACCCTTGGAATCTTTAGCCCCTATGCTTCTATCACAAGCCGGTTTACCCGCCCCCGATTGGCTACAAGTTCACCGCTGGCGTTACGCTTTGCCGCTGATTCGTTTACCGTTCGATTACTTGAAGAGTTCGATCGTTCCTCTTTACATCTGTGGTGATTTCTGCTGTGACTCTTTACCACCATTGGAAGCGGCTATGACTTCTGCCGTGGCCGTCGTGAACGCGCTCATATATCAATCTTGTTGAGGTATTATGTGATCAGATAGTGGAAAACTTTTGAGAAAACTCGATCGTGATGAACGACAATACCTGTAAAGTTGGTATTTTATCAATGTAAAGAGATGGACAGATACGAGCGCACCGCTCAAAAACTAGGTTATGATGCCCAGTATTGGCGAGAAATGGATGAATTAGAGCAAAATTACGAGTTGAGGCGTGAAGACTACCCCTATCTCAACGATGATGAATTTTACGAACTATCGGACATCCCTGCCGTACCAGAACATGAATTATTAAGATTATTGAGAGAGTTCGAGGCGAGACAGCCAAGAAACGGTGGTATGCCTGGAGACGGATAACCGCCCTCATGTATATAGCTACAGGCCTATTCTATTTATTTGAATTATTTGCTAGAGAACCTGATAATTTGGTATCTTTGCTATCTATTTTAAAAACAGGGTTTAAGTAGTATTGAGCGATTAGTGTCTTCGAGGATAAACTACGAACATGAGTGGAAATTCAGCCAGAGTTCAAGCCGTCCATCAGATTACCAATCGCCAACTGATGCCCCCCAAACCCCCACAGCGCCTAGAGGAAATTTGGGCGGCGAACGTCTTCAACCTCAGTAAAATGCAGGCGAGTCTTCCCAAGGCAGTCTTCAAATCGATTCAAAAAACCATCGTCACCGGTCAGAAACTCGATGCCTCGATCGCTGATGTAGTGGCTACAGCCATGCGCGATTGGGCGGTGTCAAAAGGAGCGCTGTATTACGCCCACGTCTTTTACCCGATGACGAACATCACCGCAGAAAAGCACGATGGCTTCATATCGGTACAGGGCGACGGTAACGTAATTTCAGAATTTTCCGGTAAGGTGTTAGTACAAGGGGAACCGGACGGTTCTTCTTTTCCCAATGGCGGCATCCGGGACACATTTGAAGCGAGAGGTTACACAGCCTGGGATGTGACCAGCCCTGCTTACATTATGGAAACGGATAACGGGGCAACTCTGTGTATACCTACCGTATTCGTCTCTTGGACGGGCGAAGCCCTAGACAAAAAAGTGCCCTTACTGCGATCGATCGCGGCGATGGATAAAGCGGCCAGTAAAGTTTTGAAGCTACTGGGAAATGAGGATGTAGCCCACGTCAACTCTAGCTGCGGTGCCGAACAAGAATACTTTCTCGTAGACGCTAATTTCGCCAGCCAGCGCCCCGATTTGCTACTAGCCGGGCGCACCCTCTTCGGTAAACCTCCCGCTAAAGGCCAGGAGTTCGATGACCACTATTTCGGCGCTATACCGGAACGGGTACAGGTCTATATGCAAGATGTGGAAGAAAGCCTCTATAAACTAGGTATTCCCGCTAAAACCCGTCACAACGAAGTAGCACCAGGTCAGTTTGAGATCGCTCCCTTTTTCGAGGCGGCTAACGTGGCCAGCGACCATCAGCAATTACTGATGACGATTCTCAAACATACCGCCAAAAAACACGGTTTCGTTTGCCTACTGCACGAGAAGCCATTCGCAGGTATTAACGGTTCGGGTAAGCACGTTAACTGGTCGGTAGGCAACGCCACCCAAGGTAATTTACTAGACCCCGGTGATTCTCCCCACGATAACGCTCAATTTTTAGTTTTCTGCGGGGCGGTTATTCGCGGCGTTCACAAGTACGGGCCTCTGATGCGGGCGGCGATCGCAACTGCCAGTAACGACCACCGTTTAGGCGCTAACGAAGCCCCCCCGGCAATCATGTCGGTTTATCTCGGTTCACAGCTTGAAGACGTATTCGAGCAGATTAAAAATGGTTCGGTGTCTGAATCCCAACATAAAGGGGTGATGGATTTGGGGATTAACGTATTACCGCCGTTGAGTAAAGACCCCGGCGATCGTAATCGTACCTCTCCCTTCGCCTTCACCGGCAACCGTTTCGAGTTCCGCGCCGTAGGTTCCAACCAGTCTGTTTCCGGCCCGCTGATCGTTCTGAATACAATGCTGGCTGACTCCCTAGATTGGATCGGTAATCGTTTGGAAAACGAATTATCTAAAGGTAGCGAGTTAGATGCAGCCATCATCACCGTCCTGAAAGAGGTGATGGAACAACACGGCGCTGTGATCTTCGGAGGCAACGGCTATTCGGAAGACTGGCATAAAATGGCGGTAGAAGAACGAGGATTATCCAATCTGCCCACCACCGCGGATGCTTTACCCGTACTCAAAGAAGAATACGTCAGGGAGTTATTCGAGAAAACCGGCGTTCTGACCCCGGTAGAATTAGAAAGCAGATTTGAAGTGTACGCCGAGCAGTATATTCTCTCGATCGAGGTAGAAGCGAAACTAGTGGTAAGCATGGCTAAAACCATGATCTATCCCGCTGCGGTAGAGTATCTCTCTCAACTATCTGCCACTATAGGAAGTCTGGCGGATCTAGGGGTGAATCTGGGTAAAGAAAGCGCCCAGAAGGTGGCTGATCTCGCTAACTCGATGATGGGTAGCGCTACCAAGCTATCTGAAGCCATCAAGAAGCACGATTTCGATACCACCGAAGAACACATGAACTATTGCGCCACGGTTTTACGTCCCCTCATGGATGAAGTCCGTGGCTACGGCGATGCTTTAGAAGCCGAAATCGCTGATAGTTTCTGGCCCCTGCCCACCTACCAGGAAATGCTGTTCATTAAATAAGTTCATCAAAAAGTGAACTCGGGGTCTTATGGCCCGATTCGGTGATCACCGAATTTAGCTATGAGACCGTAATTTCCATCACGGTCGGGCTTCGATACTAAATACTCATTTGTCGCTTTTCACTCCTCCTTAATAATTAATCATCGAAAAACGAAAAGCGGGATGAGGGGAACCTAAAACTAAATTGACAATAGGTTCGCAAATTTTCAAACCATTTTCGCTATTAGTTAGAACCACGATCGCAGTTTTGCTTTCCCTACTTCCCATCGTGAAACTTTTAAAAACCCCACTATCTCCCCAATGCCAGAAATACTGGCTCGATTTAATAGATTCCAAACCCCAACCCAAGCCCCAACTCAGAGAAGAGCTAATTTTAACTTGCGGTGTTAACATTTGGGTTAAAGTTTCTTGACTCAAACCATACTCTTTATTACTTTCAGTATCCATCATCGCCAGCAGAAATTGCGCGTAATCGACGGCGGTAGTGCGGAGACTACCGGCAGAAAGAGCCTGTTCTGGCTTATTCATAGCAAAAGACTTTCCTTGACGGTTGTGACCCGAAGAAGCCATATATTCATAACTTGGTTTCCAGATAAAACTACTTTCACTCATGCCTAACGGTAACAAAAAATTTTGTGCCATATATTCAGCTAACGGCATAAATGTCAACCGTTCTACCACTTTTTGTAAATAAACGAAAGCTTCTCCTGAATAGCCGAACTTTTTCCCTGGAGTATTATTAAACCAAACGGGCGAGTTACCGCTCCAATTAGGAAAACCGGTGGTATGAGATAAAACTCGTCTGGCAGTAACCAATTTAATACGAGGGTCTTTACTGTAGGGTTTCTCTGTATATTGAGTTAAAGGAGTATCGAGATCTAACTTTCCCTCTTCCACTAACTTTAAAACTCCGTAGGAGAATAATGGCTTACTCAATGAAGCGGCGGCGAAAATCGTATTCTGGTCTACTGGCTCAAGAGTTTGGCGATTTTTAAAGCCGAATCCTCGACTATAAACTAACTGCCCGTCTTCAATTAAAGCTATAGATAAACCTGGAATTAAATATTTCTTCATTAACAAGACGATTCTCTCTTCTATGCTGTCCAAATCAAAGTTAATAGTTAAACCCCGTTGAGGGAAAGTAGCGAGGGTAAAACCAGATAAACCCATTAGAGCGTATTGTAAAAATTGACGACGTTTGAGCATAAAAAATAAAAATACTTTCTAGAAAATTATTGCTATTGAGATGGCTTTATGTTTTGATGGGTTAGAGCTAAATTTACTACTATGGACTCGTCTACCTTACTACAGCAACTGTTATATAAACAATCCCTGTCGGAAGAGCAAGCAGAACAATTAATGACGGGATGGTTGCAGGAAGAAATACCCCCGGTATTGTCCGGTGCTATTCTAGTCGCTTTAGACGCTAAAGGAGTTTCCGCGGATGAACTGGCGGGCATGGCGAGAATTTTAAAATCCCAATCGGTAGATCACCGAATCCCCCCGCACGAGGAACCGGTTATCGACACCTGCGGCACAGGGGGTGACGGGGCCTCCACATTCAATATATCCACGGCGGTGGCTTTCGTAGCGGCGGCTTCGGGGGTTAAGGTAGCTAAACACGGCAATCGCTCCGCGTCGAGTAAAGTAGGTTCTGCCGATGTGTTAGAGTATCTGGGTGTGAATCTTAATAGCCCCGCCGATAAGGTGGCAGCAGCTTTATCCGCAGTGGGCATAACTTTTCTCTTCGCCCCCGGTTGGCATCCCGCTTTGAAGAGCGTGGCGGGATTACGTAAGACTCTAAAGGTGCGTACAGTGTTCAATCTACTGGGGCCTCTAGTTAATCCTTTAGCGCCCACGGGGCAGATTATCGGTGTTTACGATCGCAGTTTTTTACCCGCTGTAGCCGGTGCGCTGGGGAAATTGGGTATATCTAAAGGCATCGTCTTACACGGCAGAGAAGGTCTAGACGAAGTGGGTTTGGGGGATATAACCGACCTGGCTTTCTTAGATGGGGATAAAGTGACTCCCTCTTCATTAAATCCAGAAAATCTAGGCGTTAAGAAGACTCCCATTACTGCTTTAAGAGGGGGTGACGTGCCAGAAAATGCGGGGATTTTAACCCGTATCCTGCAAGGTAAAGGTACGGAAGCGCAAAAATCGGCCGTAGCTTTAAATACTAGCTTAGCTTTACAAGTGGGCGGGGTGGTTCCTTTCGGCGATCATCAACGGGGTTTGGAAAAAGCCACTCATGTTTTAGAGAGTGGCGTGGCTTGGGATAAATTGCAAAGTTTGCTCGCTTTCCTGAAAGCTTAAAAAATAATAGAACACGAAAACCTCATGAGCGTGTCTTTAGTCAAAACAAAAGATAAAATCCAGTGTAAACCTTATTTAAAATGGGTGGGAGGAAAATCACAATTAAAATCAGAGCTGATCTCTCGTTTGCCTACCAGCTTCAATCGCTATTTCGAGCCGTTTATTGGAGGCGGTGCCTTATTTTTCACACTTCAGCCCCATTCAGCATTTATATCAGATATTAATCCTGATTTAATTAATACATATCAGGTTGTTAAAGATTATATAGAAGAATTAATACAAGATTTAAAACAGCACGTATACGATCAAGATTATTATCTAAAAATTCGTAATATCGATAGAAGTACCGAGTTTTCAACCTGGACTAAAATTCAGAAAGCTAGTCGTTTAATCTATTTGAATAAAAGTTGCTTTAACGGTCTGTACCGGGTTAACTCCAAAGGACATTTTAACGTACCCTTCGGTCGTTACACCAACCCTACCCTCGTAGACGATCTCAATTTACGAGCTTGTAGTAAGGTGTTGAAGAATTGCCAAATCGGGTTAAACTCATTCTTGGCGATCGAACATCTACTCCAGAAAAATGATTTCGTCTATTTCGATCCACCATACGCACCGTTAAACACTACATCGAATTTCACGAGCTATACCCCGGACGGTTTCGCACATGATATGCAGGTGGCTCTAAAGAATTTCTGCGATCGCCTAACTGATAGAGGGGTGCAGTTCATGCTCTCTAATTCATCGGCACAACTAATACTAGATTTATATAGCGATTATAAAATAGAACTCGTGTACGCTACAAGGGCAATAAATTCAAAAGCCCATAAAAGAGGTAAAATCCCCGAAGTTATAGTTAGGAATTATCAATAAGCTCCCCTAAAAATTTATAAATTTCTGTTAGTTTATCCAGACCGAGGGGAAGTTTAAAAATAACGTCAGTTCGGGTTTGGGCTTATCCCGAACCGGGGTTAAAGTACGATCAAACTTTTAAAGAATAAAATCAGTAGAAAGGAAATTGGATTTTCTCTCTCTCAGGATTTCGGTGATGAGGGAGGTATTGGCGGGGTTTTCTTTAGCAGCTACCAGAGTGCGGATGGAAAACGATCGCAAAGCATCGCTCACCGATAATGTGCCCACGGCCGAATCTTTTCTGCCCGTGAAAGGGAAACTATCGGGGCCTCTTTGACATTGACTGTTGATATTAACCCGACACACTTGGTTAACTAACGGGTCGATCAGATCGGCGATCGCTGACCCGTCCTCACCAAAAATGCTCACCTGTTGACCGTAATTAGAATTGACGATGTAATCGATCGGCGTGGACAGATCATCATAGGGTACGATCGGTATGACGGGGCCGAATTGTTCTTCGTGGTAGATCCGCATCCGTTCGTTAACGGGATATACCACCGCCGGATGGAAGAAAGTTTTATCCACCTCGCCGCCCCCGGTATTGACCACTTCCGCGCCGAATTTTCGGGCATCCTCTACTAAGTCGCTAAAGTATTGAGTTTTCCCCGGTTCTCCGAGAGGCGTGATCTGAACCCCTTCATCCCAAGGCAATCCTATTTTCAGGGCGTTGACGGCGGCGGCGAATAATTCTAAGAATTTATCCGCTATCTGACGATGGACGAAGAGAATCTTCAACGCCGTACAACGCTGTCCGTTATAGGAAAGAGTGCCGAGAAGACATTCTCGGACGCTTAACTCCAAATCCGCGCTAGGCAGGATAACCCCCGGGTTCTTGGCTTCTAATCCCAATATCAAGCGTAATCTATGGGGTTGGGGGTGCTGTTTTTCTAAACTGTTAGCCGCCCGACTCGAACCGATGAAGGCGAGGGCATCCACTTGGCCGGACATCATCAGAGGCGGTGTGACGGTGCGCCCGGAACCGTATACGGTATTGACCACCCCAGGGGGGAAAGCATCCCGGAAAGCCTCTAAGAGGGGATACAGTAATAGAGTACCGGGACGGGGCGATTTAATAACTACCGTATTGCCCATGATCAGGGCGGGTATCAGGGTGGTAAAGGTTTCGTTGAGGGGATAGTTAGAGGGCCCCATACAAAGGACGACTCCGAGAGGGGCGCGCCGGATTTGCCCGATAACTCCCCCGGTGATTTCAAAACGGGAAGAAACCCGATCGAGGTTTTTCAGAGCGTCGATGGTATCAGAGATATAATCCAAGGTACGATCGAATTCTTTTTGTGAATCGGCGTAGGATTTACAGATTTCCCACATGAGAATTTTCACCACTTCATCCCGCTTGGCTTTCATGCGATAGGCGAAGTCTTGGACTCTCTCGATACGTTGACTCACGGACATGGTAGCCCACAGGCCCCGCCCCCGGTCATAGGCATCGACGGCGGCTTGGAGACAGGCCAGGGATTCTTCCTCGGTGAATAGGGGAAACTCCCCGATAACGACCGGTGTTAAGCCGCTACCCGAGTGAATGTGGATGGGCGAGAATACCTTTTCTACTTCTCCTTCCCAATGGCGTAATTCTCCACCGATAAGATACTCTCTCTGATTGATAGGACTGGGCAAGCGGAATTTCTCTGGAATCTCATCGGCGGTGGTAAAGAGGGAAACTTCTTGATTTTGTATGATGACCATAGGGTTTGTCGGCAGAAATGGTGGCGATCGTTAATATTATTTATGTGTTGAATGGGTCTTGAGACGTTATTCTCTGACTACTTAATTAATATCTTTCGATTATCGTCCCGGTAGTAAAATTTAATAATTACTTATACTCAATAAAGCTCTGACCGGTAATAGGATCATCACCCGTTTACCGCGGCCGGAAGATTCAGCCTCTGGGAACGATCTAGAACTCGATCGATCGTGAATTAGAGGCCCCTCAGGAAGTTTGTTGTAATCTTTTGGCTTGAACTTGATCCGGCTTTATCTGTACGCTGATTTCATCCAGGGGCAATTTTCTCAAAGTTTTATCTTGGGTGTGGACTTGATAAACTAGATTATTGGTGACATCCAAAGCCGTGAGCCAATTACTGTAAGGATGATAGGCCCCCGTATCAATATCGAGCCATCCCGCACCTCTAACTAACTGTCCCGGTTCCACGCCGGGGAAGGTGAAGGTTATGGTGTGACCCGTGATGATTAATTTATCCGAAAAATAGGGTTCGGTCATGGAATGAAACTCATCCCTTATCCAGCAAAATTGTGTGGCGCTTTGATCGAACAGTAACATATCGGGATCGACACCGGCGTGAACCAGCCAAATATCGCCCAAGTCTAGATAAAGCGGCAGAGTTTTAAACCAGTCGATATGTTGTTGGGGGATACGATGGTTATAACTGAGTAAGGTGGAATAGCCCCCACTATATAGCCAGCCTTGAAAAGCTTCGCCCGCAGGTTTGTGAGTCCCTAACACCTCTAATAACATCTGTTCATGATTGCCTAACAGACAGTGATAGTGATGTGTCTTGACAAAATCCACCACTTGTGAACTGTGAGGCCCTCGATCGATCAAATCCCCTAAAAAATATACAGGTTCGTTTTTATTGGGAGCGATCTCCTGCATTAACATTATCAGAGCTTCGTAATGGCCATGAACGTCGCCTACAATAATTCTACGGAGAGTCATCAGATTATTTTCACCGGTAACAACTTAGACTATTCTTAACATTCCCAAATAGAAAAGCAAAATTCCTATAGGGGTATTTAAGCGGGAGCTAATCCTATTCCTATTATCTCCGAATTTTCCACTAAAAGGGGCTTACGTCCTTTGGTAATTTGATGGATAACCCACAAATCGATACTTTGCACGTTCACGAAGTTAGCCGATCCCATCCAAGCTTCGGTGCTTTCGGCTGCGTACTCTTTAATATAAGGCTCTTCAAAAACATTAGTCAACCAATCGGCAGAGCGTAAAGCTTTCTGATTGCCGTCGAGAATGATCACTTCCCCCCCCGGCACTAATAAACGCGAACACTCTTGCAAAATCTTCCTCGATACCGAGGGCGGCGTTTCGTGAAAGAGGAGGCCCGCGGTAACTACATCGAAACTCTCCCCCGGAAAGGTAGTTCTTTCAGCGTTCATCTGTACCCATTCTATGGCTAATCCCTCTCGTTGTGATTTGTAAGCTGCCATCGCTAACATATAGGGTGATAGGTCTACCCCTGTAACCTGGGCATCGGGAAAAGCTTTTTTAAGCATCAAAGTTGTTGAACCCGTACCACAACCCAAGTCTAAAATCCGGCGCGGGTTTCCCCCGATAGATTTAATCACCTCCGTACGTATCCAATCCTCACCTGGCGGCAATACATAGCGGGTAATGGGGTCGTAAGTAATAGAGGCGGTAGTATTGAGATAACCCCCCTCGATGCCGTGAAAGTTTTCTGATAGATAATAATCGGGATAGATTAAATCAGGATTGGTAAATTTATCTGCTTCCTCTTTCCAGTTCCTAGATTGGGATAATTCTCTCATCTCTTGTTCGGGTAAGAACAAGCGAAAGACGGGTTTTAAGAACTGTTCCCATAAAGTATCTTTTCTGATTGTCATTATTGTTTGGCCAGGTTAATTATATATGGATGTCTCTTCTCGGCTACTATTATTTTCTTCGAGTATATCTAATAAGTCTTGGGGGTGATCTATTAAATAGTCAGGATGGTATTGTCTTAACACTTCTGGTGAGTTAAATCCCCAGCCTACGGAGATAATCTTAATATGGCTTTTTTTAGATGCTTGAATATCTCTGGTTTCATCACCTACATAAATAATATTTTCCGGTTTTAATTTATGAATTTTAATCAGACGGTTGATAATTTGGTCTTTACCGAATAGAGGTGTGCCGGAGTAAACAAAGTTAAATAAATTATCTATATCGTTATTTTCTAAGAAAGTCACCACGTTATCTTTCCTGTTTGAAGTGACGATACCTAAAATATAACCTCTTTCTTTGAGAATTTTCAAGCTAGTTTTTAAACCGCTGAATGGCTGAAGATTGATGATTTCTTTATTTAATTCACTTTTGATTCTCTGGAGAATAATGGGGATCTGTATTAAAGGAATCTTGGATTCTTTGATAATTTCTTTAGAACTTAAATGTTTTAATCGCTCCAATTCTTGCCCGCTGACAGGTTGATACCCGAATTCGGTACTTAAGCGATTAACGATATTTACAAAAGTATCATGAGTATCGGCTATAGTGCCATCAAAATCAAAAGCGACTACTTTAATCGTCATCAGGGTTTACATCTTGACTACATTTGAGATTAGCTAGGGCATTCCTCCGCCACATTTGCGGTTTTATTCGACGCAGTGCCGATGAGGTGAAACGTTGATCCCACTCTTGATGGGATAAATTGGTTAAATCCTCTAACGACGGTGCTAGATTATGGGGGTAAGGGTGAAAATCCTCTATGTTGGTCGTGACTGCGAACCGCTCATTCCAAGGACACACATCCTGACAAACGTCGCATCCGGCCACCCATCCCCCTAAGTTTTTAACGATCGCCTCTGGTAACTCCTCATCTCTATTCTCTATTGTATGGTACGCTAAGCAACGATTAGCGTCTACTACAAAAGGCTCGACTATAGCCCCGGTGGGACAGGCTGAAATACACTTGGTGCAAGTGCCACAATGCTGTGTATGGGGCGAATCGGTTTTTAAGTCAAGATTTGTTAATATCTCACCGATGAAAACCCAGCTACCAAATTCTCTGGTTATCAGGTTACTGTTTTTGGCGATCCATCCTAACCCTGCCCTCTGGGCCCATACTTTATCTTGTATCGGGCCAGTATCGGCGTAATAACGGGTTTTGATTTCTGGTGATTGGCTTTCCAACCAAGCGGAGAAGGCTTTTAAGCGTCCCTTCATAATTTTGTGATAGTCCCTCCCCCAGCCGTAACGGGAAATTTTCCCGTATTGCTTTCCCTCCGGCCGCTGATGGGGCGTGTAATAATTCAGCGCGACGCTGATGATCGATCGCACTCCCTCCATACATTGGTTCACTTTACCGCGCTTGGGATTTTTCATCCATTCCATCTCGGCGTGATAACCCTTCTCCAACCACTCTTGTAATTCCACGGCCTCGGTTTCCGATTGAATCGAAGCGATCCCGACTTTGTGAAATCCCAAAATCTTACCCTGTTGTTTGATGTCTTCACTTTTCATCATGATTTAATTTTAAGTCAACTATTTGTATTATTTATTTTTGATTCTGGCCGTTCTCTAGTTCGCTTATATCGTTACATTACTTGAAAATTTGTCATTAAGATTTACGAATAGCCATGGTAACGATAGATATGTTTAGGGGATGAGATCCCGATAAATCGTTCGGAGATGTAAACAATTCGTTAAATTATCTGATATTACTACTGAGGCCCAAGTAAAGTGATAGTTATGTTAGATATAAATACCCTTGGGGAATTTTCCCGAACCAACTGTGGCTTAATCTGCGCCTTTTTGGTACCTGCCAGCTTCGTCGGCGCGGTGATCAGCCTCTACAACCTCTATAAAGGACGTTCCCAACGTCAGATCACATCCTTGGCAATATCAAGTAGCATTTTTCCCGTGTTGTTATTACTCCATGTGGCCACATGGTGGCTCATAGGAGTGGTCATGTTACCCACTTTTATCTTATTAGGATTGGGTTCTAGCTGTATAGCAGTACAGTTACTGGCCGTGACCAAACGAGAAAAAGTCCAAAATCTATTACAGACTGGAGTAGGTTTTGCTTATAATTGGCTGAATCAAACCTAGGCTGACATATTAAAATCGTCTTTATAATATCGGTGCGAGTCCGTCACGTATTGTTAACGGAAATGAGTCGCCGGTTTTTTCTTGTATTAATGAAAAATAAGTTTACCAAGCTCAAGGTTAAATCACGATCGAACGATACATAGGAGTGCTTAAATTTGATCGACTTGGATTATTGAAAGAATTTATCAGAAGTATTTAAAAATAACATTTTACTTTTCCATTGTGTTTACTTTATAATTTGTGAATCTCTATAAGTTCTAAATTAATATTTGACTTCTCCTCATAGTAGTTGCGTTTTAAGTGACTGCAAACCCTCCTGTTGTGCAAAATTACCATCATGCTAGTTGTGGAGGGAATTTTCTATTACTTAGAGAAAAATTTTGTTTTCACGGGTAATAGAGTCAAATATAACGCCATTTTTTCCCAGAATACTTATTACCAAAATCGAGATTAATTAAAAAATGTACATAAAATTCATGGTTTTATCGAATAAAACTGGCTTGCGGGTGAGGGACGGTAAGGTAAGTGTAACAAACACTTTATCCCAAAAATTCACCATATTTTGTTTGCTAACAAGTGGGTTATTGTTTAGTTCTGGCTCTGCCCACGCTCAATCGCTCAATGTGTATCCCAACACATCGTCAAATATCCAGAAAAACAATCCCATGGCGCAACTGACATCGGTGTCACAATTGCGAGATGTGGAGCCAACAGCTTGGGCGTACGAAGCCCTGAGAAGTTTAGTGGAACGTTATGGCTGTATAGTGGGCTATCCCGATCGAACTTTCCGTGGAGACAGAGCCTTAACCCGATGGGAATTCGCCGCGGGGTTGAATGCCTGTATGAATAGCCTAGAGAGACTGATTCAAGATAATGTAAGCGTTGCCAAAGAAGATATAGAAAAACTCAAACGTTTGAGCGAAGACTTCAAAGCCGAATTGGCAGCCCTGGGGGCGAGAGTGGGCAACCTAGAAAATCGGGTGGCGTTTTTAGAAGATCATCAATTTTCCACCACCACGAAATTAAGCGGGGAAGTGATATTTTCCGTTTCCGGGGCCACAGGGGGAGAGCCTAATGCTGAAAGTGCCCAGATCACATTCAACGATCGAGTCAGACTGAATTTAACCACCAGCTTTACCGGGAGAGATGCGTTAATTACCGGCTTACAAGCTTATAACTTCACCGGTGGCGCACCGATTACCGGCAAAAAAAGTACCGGGGAAATACTTTTTCCCAATGACGGCTCGATACTCAGTGAAGGACAGACAAAATTAAATTGGGAGCCGCAATTTCCAGGCTTCAATCCTCAGACCCTGCAACCGAGTTGCGGTGATAATAGCGTTTGTCTCTACAAACTACTATACTTGACTCCGGTTGCTAACAATCTAGCGGTTTTCATCGCCCCGATGGCGGAAACCACCGATGCCTTCCCGACGATCATACCATTTGCCAGCGAGGGACAGGGAGCAATATCCCGGTTCGCAGCCATTAACCCGGCCCTGCGAGTATCGGGGGGCACTTCGGGAACAGGATTGGCTTCCGCGGCCGGTTTCATCTTCACGCCCACTCCCGAGGTGGATTGGCGGGCGCTCTACGGTAGCGTGAACGCCGCTCTCCCTGTTAATAAAGGTTTTCCAGAAACTGTCCTAGGGGCAGGCTTATTCAACGGCAGTTACGTCGCGGCGACTCAATTAACCCTGAAACCGACGGGTAGTTTGGACATCGGTCTTAATTACTCCTATAGCTACCACCAGATCAATATTTTGGGAATGGGATTGAGCGGCTTCTCTACCGGAGTTTTAGGAGGTAAACCCCTCGATACACCCGTTCACCTCAACACCTTCGGAGCGACTTTAACCTGGCGCTTCAGCCCGAAGGCTTACTTTACCGGCTACGGGACTTATGTAATGGTAGAGCAGGCGGGCAATGGGGGCAGCGCTTATACGAATCTAACGAGTTGGATGGCTGGTCTGTATTTCCCGGATGCGATAGTGGAAGGAAACACCGCGGGATTGATGTTCGGACAGCCGATTTATCGAACCGCCGCGGGAAATGGGGCGACATTGACCCCCGCCAACATCGGCAATCGTTCCACTCCCTACCAGTTAGAGGCCTACTATAATTTCAAGGTTAATAACAATATCAGTATAACCCCAGGCGCTTTCGTGGTTTTCAACCCGGAAGGTGACTCCAAAAACAACACTTTAGGTGTGGCGGCTTTGAGAACAACGTTTTCATTCTAGTAGCTAGTAGTTAGTGGCTAGTGTCTAGTGACCACTAACCACTAACTACCAGTAGCGTTAAACCCAAACTTGGCAACTTAAATCGCCGGATTTTTGGGATAGTTTCAGGTTTTCAGCGTAATCGACGGGGCAATCGATCACCGTGGGCACAGTTTGTCGGAAAGCTTCCTCTAAAGTGGGGATCAAATCTGCCGCCGAGCCAACACGATAACCTTTAAGACCCATACTTTCGGCGAACTTGACGAAATCAGGGTTAGAGAACTTGATAAAAGCCGACTCACCGAATTGATTCATCTGCTTCCACTCGATGAGACCGTAGCCATTATCATTAAAAATGAGGGTAACGAAAGGAGTATTCACCCGCAAAGCCGTTTCTAATTCCTGACAGTTCATCATGAAACCGCCGTCACCCGTCACCGCCACTATCCTTTTATCGGGATGAACTAATTTAGCCGCGATCGCACCGGGGATGGCGATACCCATAGCGGCGAAGCCGTTAGAGATGAGACAGGTGTTAGGGCAGTCACAATGGTAATGACGGGCCATCCACATTTTATGAGCGCCCACATCGGAGATAACCACGTCTTCGGGCCCCATCACCTGACGTAAATCGTAGATAATTTTTTGAGGTTTGATGGGAAAGCCGGTGTCATTGGCATAAAATTCGTAATCGGCGCGAATTTCGGTTTTTAAACCCGCGGTGACGGGAGTGGGTTTATTTTGTCTGTCGGCGCGTTTGAGAATATCGAGGAGAGAATCGGAAATATCCCCTACCACTTCCACCGTGGGGGTGTAACTGCTGTCCACTTCCGCGGGAGTCATACCGATATGAATTATGGGTAATTTGCCTTCAGGATTCCATTTTTTCGGGGAATACTCGATCAGATCGTAACCCACGGCGATGATCAGATCGCTACGATCGAAAGCACAACTGATCAAATCCCGCTGTTGTAAACCCACGGCCCACAGTGCCAGGGGATGGGTGTAAGGAATCGCCCCTTTACCCATGAAAGTATTAGCGACGGGAATGTTCAAGACCGTGGCGAACTCGGTGAGAGCTTCGCTGGCATTAGCCCTAATAGTACCATTACCCGCTAATATAAGCGGATTTTTGGCTTTAGAGATTAACATCGCCGCGTTATTGAGGGTTTTATAGGAAGCATAAACCTTTTCCTGTTGATCCCTCTGTAAAGGTTTACCCGTTGCCGCCATAGCGGCGATATTTTCGGGTAAATCGATATGTACCGCGCCAGGTTTCTCGCTTTGGGCCGTTTTAAAAGCTTTCCGTACCACTTCGGGGGTGATACTGGGGCGCACTATCTGTTTATTCCATTTCGTCACCGGGGCGAACATGGCCACCAGGTCGAGGTATTGGTGGGATTCGATGTGCATCCTATCCGTACCCACCTGCCCGGTGATGGCCACAAGCGGCGCGCCGTCAAGATTAGCATCGGCTACCCCTGTCATTAAATTAGTAGCGCCGGGGCCAAGGGTGGAAAGACAGACACCGGCTTTCCCCGTCAAGCGCCCGTATACATCTGCCATGAAAGCCGCACCCTGTTCGTGACGGGTCGTGATAAATTGTATCGAAGAATTTTTCAAAGCTTCCAATAAATGTAAGTTTTCTTCTCCCGGTAAGCCGAATATATATTCGACACCTTCATTCTCCAGGCATTTAATTAATAATTCGGCGGTGTTTAAATCTCCCATGATCCCTCCCAAAAGCTTATGAACGCGATTTTCTAGCCGTGAGTTATCCAACGGGAGCGATGAAAAGTTCGATCGATCCCGCGATATACCCCCGGTAGAATTGATGTACCAAAATACTGATATTTCAGACGCGTGTGGTTCTCTTCTTATTGTTACTTAAGCTTGTCTTTTTTAGCGGGATCTCGTCGGTTTAATTGTGCGGGAGTTAACCAGCGCAGGAGAGGTGTAGAATGATTACCTGTACCGACCACAGCAGCTCCAATTCTCGCGGATATTAACTTATGCTACGTTTTCTTCCCGCCCTAGGCGTTTGCGCTTCTATATTGGCTTCGGGTTTACCCCTAAAAGCCCAGACCTGTACACCCCTATCTTTAGTAGGGGGGGAGGGCAACCAAGTCACCAAAACCGTTTCCCAGCCTACTATACCAGGCCCTTTAGGGGTTAAAATCACTCGTAACAATTGGAACACCGATTGGGCCGTGCCGGGTGGAAAAGTTTTCCGCCGTTACGTGGCCACTATCACCGCCGTCGATGGCGGTACTTTCGATATTAGAGTGTTTCTCAAATATAGCGACCAGTCGGCCGATGAAATTTTTAACCAGAACGAGACAGAATTAGTCATCGGCAGACCTCTGACGGTCGAAGGCACTCCCCGCTCAGCCAAGGAACAGCCTTTCGGGGTTAATATATTCGTGAATGGGTTAGCTTCGATCGGTCGCACTTACACCGCTTCCGTTAAGGCTTGTCAGTGATAGGAATCAATCCAGACGGTTTTGGTATTGACGAACTCGTACAGTCCCTCTTTACTTAATTCTCTCCCATAACCCGATCGCTTCGTACCCCCGAAAGGTAAACGGGGGTCGGATTTGGTCATGGCGTTGATGAACACGGCCCCAGCTTCGATCTCGTTCACCAGGCGATCGATTTCTTCCGGTTTGGTAGTCCAGGCGCTGGCCCCTAAACCGAAGGGGGAATCGTTGGCGAGGGCGATGGCTGTGGATATATCCGGCACGCGGAATAATAGGGCCACGGGGCCGAAGAATTCTTCATATTGTCCTGGAGAGCCGGTCGGAATATCGGTGAGGATGGTGGGAGCGTAAAAGTTACCGGGCCCGTCTAATTTGTAGCCGCCGAATTTGATCTTTCCTCCCATCGCCACGGTTTTATCCACCTGGGCGGCGATGTCTTGAAGAATGCTTGGGGTGGCGAGAGGGCCAATGTCCGTGGCTTCGTCGAAAGGATCACCCACTTTCAAGGCTTTAAATTTCTCGATCATCGAAGCTTCAAATTTATCGGCTATAGCCTCGTGTAGGATGAAGCGCTTAGCCCCTATACAGGATTGACCGTTATTGAGCATCCTCGCCGTTACCGCAGTCGATACCGCTTTTCCTATATCGGCGCTATCGAGGACGATAAAGGGGTCACTACCCCCCAATTCTAAAACGGTTTTCTTGATCTGTTTGGCGGCGGCCACCGCCAGACTGATGCCTGCGGATTCGCTGCCGGTAAGGGTCGCGGCTTTAATCCGGCTATCTTCCATCAAGGGGGCGACGGCCGGGGCCCCTATTAAAAGGGTTTGGAATACTCCTGCGGGGAATCCGGCTTTCGACAATATATCCTCTATGGCGAGGGCGCATTGGGGTACGTTAGAAGCGTGTTTGAGTAACCCCACATTCCCCGCCATGAGAGCGGGGGCAGCGAAGCGAAACACCTGCCAGAGGGGAAAGTTCCAAGGCATGACGGCGAGGATTATCCCCAAGGGTTGGTAACGCACGAAACTGGCAGCAGCGTCTGTTATGGAGGGTGCGTCCTCCATGAACGCAACCCCGTTTTCGGCGTAGTAGCGACAGACGAGGGCGCATTTCTGCACTTCGGCCCCGGCTGATCTTAGGGTTTTACCCATCTCTATAGTCATGGTGGTGGCCAGTTCTTTTTCACGCGCTTCTAATATATCGGCGGCTTTTCCCAGCCATTGGCTTCTTTGGCTAAAGGGTATCTGTTTGTATTCCTCGAAAGCGCGTCCTGCCCCGGTGATTTTCGCTTCTATTTCCTCCGGGGTGAGGGGGGTGAATGTTTTGATTGTTTCGCCGGTGGTGGGGTTGACTGTAGCGATCGCCATTACCCTAGTTCTCCTACTATATTGATATATCTTCAGTTTGACATATTTACCGTTACAGCCCCCAGAAACTCGCTCTTTCTTGTAACCATCCTTCTCGTCGCCAAGATTCGATCGCCAGGTTCACTTTCCGACGTAAACTATCGTATTGGAGGCCCTTGGGCATCACTACCCCTAAAGGTTGGCTATCCAGATACAGGGGTAAACGGCGATACTGGGGATACTCTCGCACCCAACCCGTCAAAAGGCTATTATCGGCGGCGAAACCATCCACCCGCCCCAATTCCATCAGATATAAAGCTTCTTCGTAGGAATCCACCGGCACTAATTGGACAGAAGGTAAATAAGAACGCATCACACCGATCGTGCTAGAGTGATCCAGAACGGCGATTGCCTTACCCCGTAAATCCAGACGGCTTTTGAGGGCGGGGTTTTTGCTGATGATGCCCGTGCCATCGAGGTAGTAAAAAGGGCTGAAATCCACCAACCGCGAACGGGCCGGGTTAATGGTGACTCTGGCTATGGCTATATCTACTCTCCCATCCATAACCGCCTGCAATCGGTCTTGATTGTCCATCGGCTGGAGAACGATCGCTTCCGGGTTGCCGAGGATTTCTCGTGCTAATCGCCGCGCTATATCGATTTCTAATCCCTGTAAACGCTTTTCCTGATCGTAAAAGCCCAAGGGCGGTGAATTATCTTTGACTCCCACGATCAGTTTGCCCCTGCTGATGACGGTTTCTAATTCTGCCGCTTTCGAGCCGAGGGGATAGCAAAGAATTATTAGGGCCAGGGCCAGGACGATCGGTTTTAGAGGGTTCACTTGGGTAACATCTCACTGGTGACGACTCGATTACGTCCTTGATTTTTAGCATAGTATAACGATCGATCGGCTCTTTTGATGATTTCTTCCAGTTGATGATCGCTTTTCTCGTAGCTGGCCACTCCTATGCTAACCGTAATCTCATTTTTATCACGCAAAGCCGGTAAACGTATTTCGCTCACACTTTCCTTAATTTTTTCCGCTACTCCCACTGCTTCGGGCAGACCGGCTTCCGGTAATAGAACCACGAATTCCTCCCCGCCGAATCTTCCCAGAATATCTACTTTTCTAGTACCATTGTTGATCGTCTCCGCCACTTCGATTAATACTTTATCTCCTATATCGTGACCGTAGTTATCGTTGATGCTTTTAAAAAAATCCACATCGATCATTAATAGGGAAAATCTTCTTTCATAACGGCTACATCGTATAAACTCCTCTTCGGCAAAAGTCAAAATAGCGCGGCGGTTGAAAATACCCGTTAGATGATCGGTGATCGCTAATTTTTCTAACTGGTTATAAGCTAATTGTAGTTGGTCTCTACTATTTTTTAAATCTATATGAGTTTTGATCCTCGCCAGTAATTCTTTGCTATTAAATGGTTTAGTAATATAGTCTACCGCACCGTATTCAAAAGCCTTCAATAAATATTCTTTCTCGTTGCTAGCCGTTAAAAATATGATCGGTATTAATTCGTAGACAATCTGGCCGCGTAAATACTTACATACTTCCAAACCATTCATCTCCGGCATCATCAGATCTAATAAAATTAAATCCGGGCTGGCATTTCTGACTCTTTCTATAGCTTGCTTCCCACTGTTGGCGAAAGTAGTGGAGTATCCCGCTTCATCTAAGATTTCGATGATTAGTTGCAGATTTTTATTAACATCATCCACTACTAAAATTAAATTATCTTCGGGCGAGAAATGTGGCTTAGTTATGGTCGAATAGATTGTCATCTGTAAATGATCAGGAATGGAGTTGAGAGAGCATACTGAGCAATTTTGGAAAATCGGTAATTGTTTGATATAGTCTATCACCGTCAAAATTATTCATTTCTTTTTTGATCCGGTTAGCGTATACTTCTATCTCTTGACAGGAGTGCGCTTCACTCAATGCTTGCATTTGCTCTTGAAATAACTTTAAATCTCTCATTTTCATCGTTTTTCGGAGATTTTCCCAATCGTGAATTGTGATGGCTCGCAATTTTTCCATTAGCAGAGGTAAATCTTTTATATTACTCTGAGGATATGCTAAAAATAAATCTTCTTTTAAGTCAGCGTGGGAGGAGGAGTATAGTACCGATTCACTGCCTGGAATTTTTTCTCTCAAACCAGGAAAAGTAAGTGTAAAAATGGAACCTTGATTCAATTTGCTATCTAGAGCGATCGTGCCACCTAACATTTCCGTCAATCGTTTGGTAATGGTCAATCCCAGACCCGTGCCGCCGTATTTACGATTACTCTGTCCTTCTTGCTGGGTGAACATTTCAAAAATTCTCTCTTGTTGATCTTTTTGAATACCGATACCCGTGTCCTCGATCGATATTATCAGAGTTGTCCCCACGGCATCAGGCTGACTTTGAACTTGAATTTTAATATACCCCGACTCGGTAAATTTCAAGGCATTGCCCACCACATTAAAAAGAATTTGTCTTAACCGCACCTCATCGAAAATAATCTCATAGGGTACGGAATCACCGATGAGCAAGTAAAAATCCAATTCCCTCCTCTGTACTTCCCCTGAGAAAATTTGTTTTATTTCCCCCATTAAAGTACGTATATTCACTGATTCATAGTTTAATAGTAGCTTTTGAGCTTCTATTTTGGATAAGTCTAAAATATCGTTGATTAAAGCTAGGAGAACTTTGCCACTGGATGCGATCGATTGTAAGTAAGAACGGGAGCGCTCGTCAAGCTCCATGCCTAACATCAGATCGCAAAACCCCAAAATAGCATTCATCGGTGTACGAATTTCATGGCTCATATTAGCGATGAATTCACTCTTATACTTATTGGCAATTTCAGCAGTTTTTTTAGCTTGTCTCAATTCCTCTTCTGCTTGTTTCTTATCGGTGATATTAGTGATCGTCCCCACCATGCGATAGGCTTCGCCCCCTTCATCCCGTAAGCATCTGCCTTTAACTTCAATCCAAATATAGTGTCCCTGTTGATGACGAATTCTATGGATATGTTCATAAATTTTCGTCTCACCCTGCAGATGCTTAACTATAGCATCCAAATTACCATTAAGGTCATCATGATGAATCCTATCTATCCAAGTAATCAAAATATTAGGTAGGGAGTAGTCCTTTTCACCGACGATCTTCATCCATACCGGAGAGTAATAAATCTCGTTGCTATCTAAATCCCAATCCCATAGCCCATCATTAGTACCCGATACCGCTAGAGCGTATCTCTCTTCACTTTCGCGGAGAATTTTTTCTATTTTTTGTCGGCGATTAATTTCTTGGGCTAAACTCTCGTTCGCCAGCACTAGTTCTTTCGTCCTGTCATCCACTCTAATTTCTAAAGTATTATTCACGTCGATAATCTGTTGGAACTGCTCTCGGATAACCTTGACCATATAATGAAAATTAAGGGCTAAAGTATTAATTTCATTAATTTTCGACTTGGGTATATTTAATGAGTCCCATTGGTGGGTTAATTTATGGGGCAAATCCGTACTGATTCGGCCCAATTGAACTAAGGGAGAGGCCAGATAAATACTTATCAGTTTAGATGCACCCAAACCGATAATGGAAACCACTAGCATCAAGCGCAAGTTATTAAAATATAAAAGTTGTAGATTATTAATATAAGGCTCCATAGGTATCTTAACTATTAATATCCAAGGCAAATCGGTTTCAAACTCTACTTGATGTACATAGTAAGATTTTTTCCAACGGACGATAATAGGTAAATTTTGTTTGGCAGGGGGCAACCATTGAAAATAATTTGTAGACACTTCTCTAATTTCTCCTCCCTCTCTAGGATTGAAATATGTACCATATTTTAATTTATTTTTACTATCGCCAATCACTCTATAATTTTGATCCACTAAAATATTTTGACCTTCCTGACCTCCTAAGCTATATTTTAATATGCTATTAATTTGGTCGAAATTGAGAAATCCATAGACGACACTCTGGATTTGTCCATTGATAATAATTGGTATTTGTAAGCTTAGGTGAGGTGTATTATCGTGATGATCCGAATGTATACCGCTCAGATGAGGCTGTAAATTATTTCTGGGCTTCTCTAAATCTATCCATTTTTGAATTTGTTTTTCTACCAGAAAATTGTCATTTTTAGAATTAAGATGGGGATAAGTTATTACTTTATGTAATTGATAATTATATATAGATATATAGGTAAGTGCAGGATTGTTTTTTAAAAAAATCGCCACTAAATTTTCAATTTTTTCCCGCTCGCTCCCATTATATTTTTGAACCTGTTCTGCCAATATAGATAGAGTTGCTACATTATGTTGATGCCACAGGGAAATATTTTTAATAATAGCCGGGGGGGTCATCGCTAATTCTCCATTTTTGATTTGATTTTCCATGTTTTTCAAGCCTTCGTGACCGTGTAGAATGGTCAATAACAAAGCCGTAAAAAATATGAAAGACATCAATAAATTAAATAAAATCTCTTGGAAAGAAAGTCGATTATTGTCTCGAAAATTTGCAAAAATTCTATGGATAGGAAAATAAGTGATAAATAAACTGGCTATGATGGCGTTAAAAATTCCATTTACCGATTGTTTTAAAATAATCACATAAAGTAGAAGTGAACTTACATTCATTAACCGGCCATAAAAAATATAAGCTAAACCGGCTCCTACAAATAGCCAATAAAGGAGCATCAATAAAACTAAACTACGCTTTAACCTTACCGCCAATAATCCCACGCACAGAACTTCCAGGGTCATGATAATAGCCCCATAACCGTGTCCCCAGAGAAAATAAGTATAACTACTACTGAGCAGAGCCACCAATAAGCCGAAAAATGGGCCGTATAAATAAACGACAATCAGCGCGAAGATATTGCCGAATAAAAAATCCACCCCGAAAAACAGGGGCAGGCAAAAATAGTTACCTAAATAAGCAGCGATAGTTAGGACGGCTAATAGTATCCACTTATTCCTCAAAAACGACACCACCTTCTTCAAGCCCCAACAATACAACTATAAATTGCTATCATCAAACCTATAGTAAAACCAGAATCTTCATTTCTACCCCGCATTTTAGTTTTATATCTACCTTTCTCCCTTTTTGTCCTTTACAATAAAATTAATCAAGCGACGAAAACAACCTTAACTAAAATCTTAAGTGAAAGAGCCGACTAATTCTGCTATTAACATAGAATCCTTGTTTCCCTTCCCCCTCGACGACTTCCAGAAGCAGGCGATAAGTGCCCTTAACGTGGGTAAATCAGTAGTAGTATGCGCCCCGACGGGTTCGGGGAAGACTCTTATCGGTGAATATGCCATATATAGGGCGCTCCAGAGAAAGAAACGAGTTTTTTACACCACACCCCTCAAAGCTCTTTCTAACCAGAAATTTAGAGACTTTCAAGAACGTTTCGGCAAAACTCCCCTGAACGATCCCGAAAACCCGTTTTTATATAAAGAAGTGGGATTGATTACCGGGGACATGGTAATTAATGCTAACGCCCCGATCGTGGTGATGACCACAGAAATTTTTCGGAATATGCTTTATGAGACTCCCATAGGAGAAGTGGGTACATCCTTAGAGAACGTGGAAACTCTGGTGTTGGATGAGTGTCACTATATCAGCGATCGAGGTCGAGGCACAGTCTGGGAAGAATCGATCATTTATTGCCCCCCCAGTATCCAGCTAGTAGCCCTCTCGGCGACGATCGGCAACCCGGTAGAATTAACCCAGTGGATCAATCAAGTCCGCAGCGTCAACCTGCAAAACTCCAGGTGTGAATTAATTAACTCCGACTTCCGCCCCGTACCATTACGTTTTTACTTCAGTACCAAAGACGGCCTTTTCCCCCTGCTAGACGGCAAACAACAGAAAATCAATCCCAATCTCAAAAACAAAAGCAAAGGTAAGGGGAGAAGGATCAAACGGGAAGATTGCCCATCTATCCCCCTCATCCTCGATCAATTGCAACAAAAAGATATGTTACCGGCAATTTATGTAATTTTTAGCCGGAGAGGATGCGACGGGGCGGTAAAAGAGCTAAACGGCTTCAATCTCGTCAACGATGCCGAGGCGAAAGCTATTTACTACCGGTTACTCCTATTTTTCTTTCAAGATAACCCCTACCTCCAAGAAATCGTTCTTTCCGTCTACGCCGTGGAAAACCCCATACTACACCGGAAACTACTGAGTTTCTTCGCCGCCAATCAAGGAGAAGAAGATAGTCTCCCCCAATATCTCCTCGATAATGCCGCCACCAAAAGCAGTTTCTTCCAATACCTCGCCACCGCTTCCCAACTGGTCAGGAGTGACCAGGTAGAACCTTTAAGTAGAGGCATCGCCGCCCACCACGCCGGGGTATTACCCCTGTGGAAAGAATTAGTGGAAAATCTCTTCGAGGCGGGTTTAGTGAAAATCGTCTTCGCCACCGCCACCCTGGCCGCGGGGATTAATATGCCCGCCCGCACCACCGTTATCTCCGCCCTTTCCAAACGCACCGACGAGGGTCATAGTATGTTAACCCCCTCGGAATTCGTGCAGATTGCCGGGAGGGCGGGCAGGAGGGGTATGGACGCAGTGGGTCACGTTGTGACGGTGCAAACCCCCTTTGAAGCGGCGAAAGAAGCAGCTTATTTAGCGACAGCTAGCCCAGAACCTCTCAAAAGTTGTTTCGCCCCCACCTACGGGATGGTGTTGAATTTATTACAGAAACATACCTTGGAAGAAGCCAAGGACTTATTAGAAAGTAGCTTCGCCGAATATCTCGCCCAATTGAAATTGACTCCCGAACAACAGATCATCACCGATTCCATGCGGGAATTGGCTAGATTGGATATAGAGTTAGCCGGGATCGATCGCTCTCAAATAGTTAGCTACGAAAAATTGAAAGAGCGTTTACGGGAAGAAGAAAGACTCTTGAAGATCCTGCACAATCAAACGGAAGCAGCTAAAAAACAAGAAATTTATAATCTTCTGCCCCATATAGAAAGGGGGGCTATCCTCCATCTCAAGGGCAAGTACATTAAAGTACCCCAACCGGTGCGGGCGGTTTACGTGACTAACCTGCCCGGTGCGAGACCCCAACCGGATTTATTATGTTTGGGAGAAGATAACCGCTGGTATCGGGCCACTCATGGAGATGTGACGGAGATTAACCCAAGCAAATTGGACGATCGAGATCTGGAAAACATCAGCCTGCCCGATTTAGAAACCCTACAACTGGGTATGTGGCGCAGAGGCGACGAACACAATCGACCCCTGTGCGATCGGATAGCCATATCCGCACAACCGATCGACCCCGCCCCGGAAATAGCCGAACAACAGAGAAGGATCAGTAAAGTACAGCAACAAATTTCCAAACACCCTTTAGAAGCCAAGAAAAATCCGGGGAGATTAGTAAAATTATACTATGATCGGGACATTCTCCAAGAACAACTGCACAAAACCCAGATCAAATATCAAAAACAACAAGCCAGTAAATCCTACTACTGGCAGGAATTTTTAGACCTGATCGAAATACTGCGGGAATTTGCCGCCTTAGAAGGCTATCAACCCACCTTACTCGGAGAAGCGGCCGCGATCATCCGCGGGGAGAACGAATTGTGGCTGGGATTGGTGATCATGTCGGGAGAATTAGAAAGACTCGAACCCCCCTACCTCGCCGCCGCCATCAGCGCCCTCATCACCGAGACTTTACGCCCCGATACCTGGTGCAATTATGAACCACCCAAACAAATACTGGAGATACTGCACCATAACGACCCCGATGCTTTGAATTTAAGGGAAATCCGCCGGAAACTTTACCAATCCCAAACCCGCTACGAAATCACCATCCCCGTATGGTTAGAAACCCAACTGACGGGATTAGTTACGAGTTGGGCCCAAGGAGTGCCCTGGCCCGAATTATGCGAGAATACCAACCTCGATGAGGGGGACATAGTGAGACTATTGCGGCGTACCGTGGATGTGCTGTGGCAGATACCGCAAATACCCAGCGCCAGCGCCATCCTCAAAGACAACGCCAAACAGGCTGTGAGGGAAATGAAAAGATTCCCCCTGTAAAATCGGCTTAAGCTATAATGCTTAGGGATTAAAAATATTGGTGGGAGAGAAACAGATTAGATGAGCCGTAAATCGATCGTATCTATATTGAGTCCTTATCTTCCCCTTTTGTTCCTCACCAGTGTTTCTACCCCAGTTTATAGTCTCCCCGAAAGTGCCCCCGTCGGGATTATCAGGACTCCCGAAAACAGCAATCAGTGGAAAGATATAGCCAGCAGATTTCAAGCATTAGGATTTAATTATTGCTTCATAGACAGTAATGGATGGACAAGGGAAGAGGACCTGAAAAACGTCAGCGTTTTATTACTGCCTAACGTGGAGACCATCAAAGGCTCTCAAATCGCCGCCCTCGATAGATGGCTCGATAAAGGTGGCAAAGTGATCGTCACCGGGCCTACCGGCACCCTATCCGAGCCAGCCGTGAAAAATCAACTGCGTAGCCTTTTAGGAGCCTATTGGGGATTTTCTAACTCTGATGCTTATAGTATCAAGCCCGTGACCATGAGCGGCCCCAACATTAAAAGCCTGTCGAGTAATTTACGAGGAGGCGTGGTCATCCCCACGGGAGTTAATAGTCAAACCGCCGCCGTATGGGGAGCCAGAGGTAATCCCCCCGCGGTAGTAATTACCGCTACATCCACTTTTCTAGGCTGGCGTTGGGGCGTTGATACAGTCTCTCCCCCCGCTTTCGATCGAGCTTGGTTAGAAATGACCTTGAATCGTTACGGAGTACGTCCGGCTCTCGCCGGCCCCTCCGCGGGCCCCTGTAATAATTCGAGCCTAGCCCTCAATAATAAGCCTCTACCGCCGAGAGTTACCGCTAAACCTAAAACTACTACCCCGCCCGTAATGCCACCATCGCCGCCGGTGACGGTTAACTCCCCCGTCACCACGGTTAGAGAAACGAGCAACGGGAAAGGTTTATCGGGCAAGGAAATACAGGAGATGACCGACGAATTGGGGGGCTTGATCGCTCGATTTGAAAGTACCTTGATCGCCGCTGAAGCCAGGGGCGCTAACCTTAATACCTCCACGAAAACCAGCGGACAAGAAACTGTCCCCACCAGCGCGAGCAAAAATTCAGCACCGCCCTTCACCGCCAATAAACGACTGTTCGACGCGGTGAATGAAGCGAAAAACGGCCTGAAGCAATTTCAAGAATTAACTCAGCAAAACCGTTACGAAGAAGCGAGACAGGTGTGGCTACAAACCAGACGTAACCTCTGGGATAATTATCCCACCGATCGCTCTTTCGCCCAATCAGAAGTGCGCGCCATGTGGCTCGATCGGGGTACGATAGTCAAAGCCAAGTCCGAAGCCGATCTAGCCCAGGTATTCGATCGTATGGCGACGGCGGGCATCAACGTGGTTTTTTTTGAAACTGTCAACGCCAGTTATACCATCTACCCCAGCCGCGTCGCTCCCGAACAGAACCCCCTCACTAAAGGCTGGGACCCCCTGAAAGCCGCCGTGAAATTAGCCCACGAGAGAGGTATGGAGATACACGCCTGGGTGTGGGCTTTTGCGGCCGCCAATCAAGGTCATAACGGAATCCTCAACCAACCCAAGGATTATTTAGGGCCGGTACTATCGAGGAACCCCGACTGGGGAAGTTTCACCCGACACGGTAGCCCCTTCGATTACGGGCGACAATATAAGAAAGCTTTCTTCGACCCCGCTAATCCAGAGGTGCAGAAGTATTTAATATCCCTGTACGAAGAAATCGTTACTAATTACGCGGTGGATGGATTGCAACTGGATTACATCCGTTATCCCTTCCAAGACCCGAAAGTTAACGAAACCTACGGCTATGGAAAATCAGCCAGGTTTTTATTCAAGGAAATGACGGGAGTTGACCCGGTGGACATCGACCCTGGTGATCCACTGTGGGATCAATGGACGACTTTTAGAATCCGTCAGATCGATAACTTCGTCGCCAATGTATCGAGAACTCTCAAGCAGAAACGCCCGGATTTAATGTTATCGGTAGCCGTGTTTCCGATCGAGCGGCGGGAGAGATTATTGCGCCTCCAGCAAAACTGGGAGGAATGGGGCCAGAATAATTGGATCGACATGGTATTCCTCATGACCTATGCCCTAGATACCGGCTCGTTGGAAGATAGAACTAAATACGCGTTTCAATCGAACGCAGCCGGTGCTAGTTTGGTGATTCCTGGGATTCGTCTGTTAAAAGTCCCCGATTTGATCGCCTTCGACCAATTACAATTGATCCGCAGTATGCCCACCTCTGGCTTCGCTTTATTCGCGGCCGAAAATTTTAATAATAGTCCCAACCTCCAGGGGATTCTTAATCGTACCCAAGGAGCGATCGATCCCCGCTCCCTCGATCCTATCCCTTATCGTCAACCTTTTAAAGCCGCCAGTTTCCGTTTTCAATCCCTACAAATGGAATGGACTTTCCTACAGATGACCGGGGGCTTGAAAATTGATGAAGTTAACGTCAAGGCTTGGCAACAACAGATAGAAACGGTGGAAAATCTTCTCGCCCAATTGGCTGCCAATCCCACCCCCGACCTTCTCACCCGCACTCGAACCGCTTTAGACCGTCTGCAAAGACAGTTCGGTTTTTGGATGACGGGCCATCAACAAACCTCCCCCTATCAGGTGCGGGCTTGGCAGAATCGCCTCCAGATGTTAGAGAGATTGTTAGTTTATGGAGACCGCTTGACCTTTGGTGCTAATAATAATTTATTGACTACTTCGGGGCGTTAACTTCACTATGAAACGTTTGATCATTGAAATGGGTATGGGGATTGATCAACACGGCCAAGACCCTACTGTGGCTTGTGCTAGGGCGGTACGCAACGCCATCGCTCATAACGCCTTACCTGGTGTGTGGGAGGTGGCTAACCTCGATCACCCCGACCAGATGATCGTACAGGTACAGGTAGCGGTTCCCTATCCTGAGAAAGTACGCCCCGATGAAGTTCTCGCCGTCTTACCTTTCGGTCAGAAAACCTTGACGGTACAAGCCGGGGGGATGATCGTACAGGGGCGAGCGATCGCAGAATTCAACGATCAAAACGACGAGATGATCATCGCTAATGCTGCGGTGACGGTGTTGATTGCTGAATGAAGAAGTAGGGGAGATCCCAAAGCACAACCAGAACTGCTTGATATAGCTTCTCCCGTCATTTTGTTTTTAAACACAGAATCATCTTAATAGATTTGCTCGTTTTCCGCCACTGTTTATTTATGATATTCTTTGGACAGTTTTAGGAAGCAATTATAACTTATTCAGATTGCTTTGATGCTACTTGACCAAGTTTTTGAATAATAGAAGAGAATGTTAAATATTTTCTGTTTATTTCTCAAATAGGAGGCAAGTTGTAGGTTAGTATGTAAAAAAAGATCAGGGGCGAAAAATATAGATGAGTATGACACAAGAGGCGCAAGTAAAAAAATATTTAGCTTATTGGTTTCTATTGGGCAAGCCGATAATTATTAATAATGGTAAAGAAACACTACTACCGAAACCCATATTTGTCGGACAGCAATACTCACCTCAATTTGAAGCGTGCTGGCAAAAAATAACCGATAAAAACAATGGCGATTGTTATTTAGAGGGAACCCAACAAACAATTCAAGAACTTCTTTCCCCCCTATGGGATCTCGATCCCTGCGCTAGATGTAGTATGCCCGTGCCTCAAAAAATAGGCGGTGCGCCCGTATTGAACTGTACCTGTCAAGACTTAGAAAACTGGCCCAATTCTGAATTACCCCCCCCTAATCTGCCCAGCGATAATGGAGTCAAACTAGCCCGTATCCGTCAGACCTTAATGGCAAAAAACAAAGATTAACGAGAGCGATTGCGGGGCACTTCGTAGGAAAAGAAATCGTAAGCTAGTTTAGTATTAGGAAAAATTGCCCGCGCTTCCTCTAGAAGATCTTTTAAATCCAAACCATTAGCCGGGGTATAACGAGGGCTGAAATGGGTCATGATCAATTGTTTAACCCCTGCGGCCAAGGCCACCTGTGCCGCCATCGTCGAGGTAGAGTGGAGACTTTCAAAAGCCATACCCGCGTCTTGGTGGGCGAATGTGGCCTCGTGGATGAGGACATCAGCACCAAGAGCTAGATCGATCGATGACTCAGAAAAAATCGTGTCAGTACAGTAAGCCACTTTACGCCCTAATTCCGTCTCGCCGCATAATTCCATTCCCCGGATAATTCTCCCGTCTGCGAGAGTGACTATCTGCCCCTGTTTCAACTTGGCATAAATAGGGCCGGGCGGAATACCGAGAGATTGAGCCTTGTCCACGTTGAACGGGCCCGGCTTATCCTTCTCCGTGATTCGATAACCGTAGGCGGGGACGCGGTGCTTTAATAGTTCGCAGGAAACGCTAAACTCATTATCTTCATACACTAAACCGGGGGAAACCAGATGAACTTGTACCCGATTACCGAAACTTAAATAAGAATACTTACAACAGGCGCGAATATATTCCCCCAATCCTTCGGGGCCGTATATATCCACCGCTTGCGCCGAGCCTGCTAATCCACAACTGGCTAATAATCCCATCAAACCATATATGTGATCACCGTGGAGATGGGTGATAAAAATCCGCCTCAGTTGGGATGTGCGTATCTCACTGCGGAGAAGTTGATGTTGTGTGCCCTCGCCGCAGTCAAACAGCCATACTTCTGACCTTTGGGGTAGACGCAGGGCGATACTCGATACATTCCGATTTCTGGTAGGAACACCAGAACTGGTTCCCAAAAAAGTAATCTCCACAATAGTTAGAGTCGTAGATGTCTAGATCCATCATATAGCACAATTTCTAAGGCGGGGGCGAGATTAAAAACCCTAGTAGGGTCTTTCTCAGGAAAAACTCAGTTTTGATTGGGCTTGTTTTCATCCCCCGTTACTATTATGGATAAAGATCCTCCCCTTACCGCTCTCTCTATAGTCCTATGGATTTTTTAGATTTTGTTTCTTTAATACATCCGTTCTTAGCGATCGTGGTGGTTTTCCCCCTCCTGGGGTTAGTTTTAAATTTCGCCTGGCAAACTCGTCAACGCCGTTTACAAACTGGTGCGGAAAAGAAAAGTAAAATTCCCCCGCAGGTGGGGCCAGAACATTTACGCCTCGGTAAATTGTTGGCCGGTTCGGTTATCGGTGTTATGTTGATCGCACTTGCCTACTCCGTGGTTTATGGTTCCGGCGGCTTCCTCGACAAACAAAAAGACGGTAAATTAGAAAGCTTCCAGGTGATTTTCATCGGGCTGATGTTCGCTTTTACCATCGCCTCCCTCGTCTTCCTCTACCGCGCGCGGACTCCCCTCTGGCGGGGGATACTCGCCACCCTCACGGGTATGGGATTGGTGGTTCTCGGCGCTCAAGATGGCGTGTTCCGCCGTACCGATGAATGGTATTGGTCTCATTACTATATCGGCTTGGTAGCCGCCCTGTTAATGGTCTTTTCCCTCGCCATCATCGATGATATATATAAAGATCGATCGCACAAATGGCGCGTCGCCCACACGGTACTCAACTCGATAGCTGTAATCCTCTTTTTAGGGCAGGGCTTCACCGGTTCGCGGGACTTATTAGAAATCCCCCTAGGTTGGCAGAAACCCTATATTTACAAGTGCGATTGGAAAAACAAAACCTGCCCCCAGTTAAAATCGGGATTCAATCCTGGGGCTGCGCCTTTTCTGTTAACCACCCCTCGTATTGTGGATATATAGGCAAGCGGGGTTTTAACTGCCATCCCCTCGCGGCTAATTTCCGGGTTAATAGCTCCAAGTTGGAATGTTCGTAATCGGGATTAACTTCGTCCTTGGGTACTATACCCCCCAAGTCCCTCGCCCCCGCTTCCAAACATTGGAAAAGAACCGAGTCAGATGCCACTAAATTAGGGGGTATTTGAATGGTAATATCCGCTGGCAGAATCTCCCTCGCCCTCTCTACCAGGGCGGGTAACATTTCGGGTTGAAAAGACTCTCCCTGCCAAGCTTCTTTAGTACCCACGTTATAAGGTTGCAGGATTACTTCTTGTATGTGGCCCCAACGCTGGTGAATATGTGTAATAGCTTCTAAAGTATCCCACCGGTGGGTTTCTTTCTCGCCGATGCCCAACAGTAAGCCGGTGGTGAAGGGAATACGCAATTCACCCGCCCAGTGTAATTGTTCCAGTCTCAGTGCCGGAATTTTACTGGGGGCGTGGCGGTGGACGGTTAGCAGTAAATCCGGGGTGATCTGTTCTAACATTAACCCCATGGACACATTCACCTCTTTTAATTTTTTCATCTCCTCGTAACTTAAGATACCCGCGTTCGTATGGGGCATAAAACCCATATCCAGGGCTAACTTTCCGAGATCGTAAATCCTTTCTGACCAAGCTTGTCGATCGGGCGCTTTAGGATGGACTTCGCCGCTGAGAATGAGTATTTCCGTAACTTCCCCCGGTAGTGTTTTTAAAATTTCCCGCGCCTGTGATAGTGATAGCCAGGGACTTTTACCTATATCGGTTCTGAAATTACAGTAACTACAACGATTGAAACACTCGTAGGTAGGAACGATCGTATAAGCTCGGCTATAGGTCACAACTCTAGAATAATCGGTACTGATGGTCATCGCAATTTATGAACGGGTGAAAACTTCTAAGGTAGCTACCACGGAAGCGGAGAGGGCATCGAGATCGTAACCCCCCTCTAAACCGAATAAGATGGGACAGCCCAAGGTTCGTATATATTCGGTGAATAATCCATAATCTTCCGGTTGTAGGTTCATCGTCGCCAACATATCCGCGGCCGTGGCATCATAACCGGCGCTAACTATCAGTAAATCCGGCTTGAATCCCTGCAAAAAGGGTAAGACTTCCCCGATGAAAGCCGATTTGTAAACCGAGACGTTACTACCGGGAGATAAAGGGATATTTAAAACATTGTGGTGTAATCCCCTTTCCTGTCTTGTACCCGTGCCTGGATAACAGGGCGATTGATGTAGGGAACAATAAGCTATCCTGGAGTTATTTTCCACTCGCTCTTGAGTGCCGTTACCGTGATGCACGTCCCAGTCTAATATGGCCACACGATTGATCGCTTTCTCTTGTAAGGCATAATAAGCGGCAATCGCCGCGTTACTGAACAGGCAGAATCCCATACCGTGATTTTTACAGGCGTGATGCCCCGGCGGGCGGGCGAGGATAAAACTGGGGTTGCCGGTAGCTAAAGTGCGATCGATCCCGTCTAACCAAGCGCTCACCGCCAAGGTGGCCACATCGTAACTATATTTAGACACGGGCGTATCGCCGTCTAGCATTCCCCCGCCTTTCGCGGATAAATGTTTGATGTGTTGGAGATAATCGGAAGAGTGTACTTCCTCGATCAAACCCATCACCTCGTCACGAAATTCAACGGGTGTTGGTTTTTGCCACTGTAATTGTTGAGTCCAAGAAGCACTTTTTAAAGCGGATACTATCGCCGTTAATCTTTCCGGTCTTTCCGGGTGAAAACTCCCTGTATCATGATTGAGAAACTCATCTGAATAGATAATCGAGATCATGAGTATATTGCCTGGTTTTACAGAGTTTGATTATGACGTTAACGGCGTGACTATTCACGGTGCGATCGGCGGGAAAGGTGAACCAATTTTATTACTACACGGCTATCCACAAACTCACGCGATGTGGCTGAAAATCGCTCCGATTCTAGAGGAGAATTTTACTGTTATCGCCACCGATTTAAGGGGTTACGGAGACAGTTCTAAACCGCCTTCCCTGCCCGATCATAGCACCTATTCTAAAAGGGCGATGGCCGCTGATCAAGTGGGGGTGATGGCAAAACTGGGTTACGATCGATTCTATCTCATGGGACACGATCGAGGGGCGAGGGTGGCCCATCGTTTGGCGAAGGATTATCCTACTAGGGTTAAAAAGTTAATCTTATTAGATATTGCCCCCACTCTAATCATGTACGAAAATCTCGCTCAAGATTTCGCCACCGCTTATTATCATTGGTTATTTTTGATCCAACCTTTTCCTTTTCCCGAAACTTTGATCGGTGCTGATCCGGTTTATTTTCTAAGGGATTGTCTCGGCCGTTGGAGTCGTAATCGAAATGCTTTTTCTGATATGGCCATGGCCGAATACGAACGCTGTTTTTCTAATCTTGAAACTATCCGGGCCACCTGTGAAGATTATCGAGCTTCCGCTACTATCGACTTACAACACGATCGACAAGATCGAGCGATTAAAATATCCTGTCCCCTATTAGTTTTGTGGGGTAAATGGGGCGTATTATCACGCCATTTCGATATGTCATCGGTTTGGGACGAACAAGGGCTTAAAGTGCAGGGTAAAGCTTTAGATTGCGGTCATTTTTTACCGGAGGAAGCGCCGGAGGATGTTTTCATGGAGGTGAAAAAGTTTAACGACGGGTTAACTATTAATTAATACCGTGACGGCGTTCTCTCTTAATACTAATTAAATCTTTAAATATTAAAGATAAATATGATGGTTATTGTATAAACGTTGTAGAGTTCTCTGCAAAGAAAATATGAAGGTTGCCTTTTTCAGTAGTAAATCATACGATCGTGAATCTTTTAAAGCGACAAATGTCGATTACGGTCACGAGTTGACGTTCTTTGAAGCGCAACTGAATTGCGACACTGCTATCCTGGCTAAAGGTTATCCCGCAGTCTGTATGTTCGTCAACGACATCGCCGATGCGAAAACTTTAGAGATATTGGTGGAGGGAGGGACGAAATTTTTAGCACTGCGATCGGCGGGTTACAATACGGTAAACTTGAAACGGGCGCAAGAACTGGGTATAAAAATGGCTCGCGTCCCTGCCTATTCCCCCTACGCTGTCGCCGAACACGCCGTCGCCCTGATTTTAACCCTGAATCGGAGACTTTATCGGGCTTACAATCGGGTTCGCGATGATAACTTTTCCCTCGAAGGCTTACTAGGATTCGATCTTAACGGTTGTAACGTGGGAGTTGTAGGCACTGGCAAAATTGGCATGGTATTCGCCAAGATCATGCAGGGTTTCGGCTGTTCTCTCTTAGGTTACGACGCTTACCCGAATTCCCAATTTGAAACTCTCGGTAACGCCAAATACGTATCCTTACCGGAACTTCTCAAAGAAAGCGATATTATTTCCCTTCACTGCCCCCTGTTACCAGAAA
Source organism: Chlorogloea purpurea SAG 13.99 (assembly GCA_016903695.1). Lineage (GTDB taxonomy): Bacteria > Cyanobacteriota > Cyanobacteriia > Cyanobacteriales > Microcystaceae > Chroococcopsis > Chroococcopsis gigantea_A. The sequence goes on along the minus strand of JADQBB010000021.1, from coordinate 22,371 downwards.
CCCACTACTTGATCAACGGCGACACCATCAGCGGGATGAAAGACGGAGTGATGTTGATCAACACTAGCAGGGGAGGTTTAATGGACACTCGCGCCGTTATCGACGGGATTAAGGCTCATAAAATCGGCTATCTGGGCATCGATGTTTACGAACAGGAAGACGAACTGTTTTTTCAGGACTTATCCGATACCATCATCCAAGATGAAACGTTCCAACTGTTACAGTCTTTCTCTAACGTGGTCATTACCGCCCACCAAGCCTTCTTCACCTGTAATGCTTTAGAACAGATCGCCAATACCACCCTAACCAATGTCACTGAATTCGCCAAGGGTGAAACTTTGACCAATGAAGTAGTTTATAAACCCTCTAATCCGTAAACAGTAGGAAGAACTTATGAAACCCCTAAATAAACGCACTGAAGAGAAACGCACTAAAATCGTCGCCACTATCGGCCCCGCCAGCGACTCGCAGGAAGTTATGACCCAGATGATGTTAGCGGGTATGAATGTAGCCCGCCTTAATTTCTCTCACGGTAAATATGACGAACACGCAAGGAGAATCGCCCGATTAAGGGAGGTGGCTCAAAATTTAGATTTACCCTTGATGTTATTACAGGATTTACAGGGGCCGAAAATTCGCGTGGGTGAGTTACCCCCTGAAGGCATACAACTGGTAGAGGGGGAATCCCTCACTCTCGTACCCATGGCCCAATATACAGGACAACCCAACACCGTTGCCATCGACTATCCCTATGTGGCAGAGGAAGCCGAAGCGGGGACTCAAGTTCTTTTAGACGACGGTTTATTAGAATTGCGCGTCGAGAAAATCGATGGCGCGGCGGTAGTTTGTTGGGTAGTGGAAGGGGGCCTGTTAAAGAGTCGTAAGGGTGTCAATTTACCCAGTCTCAATCTGCGCCTGCCTTCTATGACCGAGAAGGATATACTCGATTTAGATTTCGGTATCGCCCAGGGCGTGGATCTTATTTCTCTCAGCTTCGTCCGCAAGCCGGAAGATATTCAAGCTTTAAAAGCTTTATTAACAGAAAAAGGCGCGGATATTCCCGTATTGGCTAAGTTGGAAAAACCCCAAGCGATCGCTAACCTGGAATCGATCGTCAATGAGTGTGACGCGATCATGGTGGCCCGCGGTGATTTGGGCGTGGAAATGAGTCCAGAGAAAGTCCCTTTGATTCAAAAGGAAATCATCCATCTCTGTAATCAAAAAGGCATCCCGGTGATTACCGCCACCCAGATGTTAGATAGCATGATCTACAATCCCCGCCCCACTCGTGCGGAAGCCAGCGATGTGGCTAACGCCATCATGGATGGTACGGACGCGGTGATGTTATCGGGAGAGTCAGCGGTGGGCGCTTACCCGGTGGAATCGGTGAAGATGCTGGCCCGTATCGCTAAGGAGGTGGAGTCTTCCGTGGATTTCACTAATTATCCCCCCTATCATAGCGACGATACCGCTGCTATCAGCCAAGCTTTACACTCGCTCGATGATACCCTCGATCTCAAGTGTATCGTCACTTTCACGGAGACGGGTTATACTGCTCAGCTCGCTTCTGCAGAACGTCCGAAAGCACCTTTGATCGCCTATACTCCCCATCCCACGATTTATCGCCGTCTGTGTTTGAATTGGGGGGTTAGGCCTATTTTGATGAAATTTCTCAAGAATAGTTTAGAGGAGTTATTACCCTCGATCGACGAGGATTTAATAGGTCGTGATTTCGCATCAGCGGGGGATAAAGTGTTAATCATGGGCGGTTTGCCTATGGGTGAAGCGGGCCGCACTAATTTCCTCAAGCTTCATACCGTTAAGGCCGGCGGATAAAGTACGACCGCAGGGTAATAGGAGACAGTGGCTAGTGACCAGTGACGGATTACTAGCCACTGTCTCTGTAAATGGGGTCTATGGGCAACGGATTTCGTATCATTACCTTAACAGTATCCAAAAATTATCGGAAATTTACCTATTCTTGTGCTAATTATTGCTAGTCCCGGAGTTAACTTTCTTTCAGGAAAATATTTTCTAAAAACGGAACAAATCAAGAAACAATCTGTTCTATACCAATAAAAAGCTCGTTAATAATTAATTTGCTCTTGACAAAAAAAACTAAAACATAGTTAAAATTTGCAAAGACCTAACCACTTGAAGATTCCTTAATAACATGAAAATACTTCTAATTGAGGACGACGATCGCATTGCCGACCCCTTAGTCGAAGTGCTGAGCGAGCAGAACTATGTAGTAGAATTAGCATCCGATGGTCAGCTTGGCTTTGAACTGGCCACAGCCAGCACTTACGATTTAATTCTCTTAGACATCATGCTACCCAAGCTAGACGGATTAAGTCTCTGTCGCCGTCTCCGGGAAAAAGGCGACCAGACTCCCATACTGATGCTAACAGCCCGTGACTTGATCGGCGATCGAGTAGCTGGTTTAGATGTGGGTGCTGACGATTATTTGGTGAAACCCTACAACATCGAAGAATTATTAGCCCGTGTGCGGGCGTTGATGCGTAGGGGGGTAACAAGCCTACCCCCGGTGTTAGAAGCGGCGGGAGTCAGCCTTAATCCCAGCACCTGTGAAGTTTTTTACCGGGGTAATCCCGTCCCTTTAAGTCCTAAAGAATACGGATTGTTAGAACTATTTCTCCGCCATAATAACCGGGTCTTCAGTCGCACCCAAATCATCGATCAACTGTGGACCCTGGATCAATTTCCCGAAGAAGCCACGGTAAAAGCTCATATTCGTAGTTTGAGACAGAAATTAAAAGGGGCGGGGGCCCCAGAAGATCTCATCGAAACGGTTTATGGATTGGGTTATCGTTTGAAAGCTTTCGCGTCTGTTTAGTAGCGCTTGGGTCACTATTGCCTATGGCTACCCTCGATCTCTGCCGAATAACTTAACTAAATAGCTCAAACGATCGCTATACTCGTGCGTTAAAGCTTCCCGACGATAACGCCAAGACCAATTACCCTCGGTAGTGCTGGGGCGATTCATACGAGCGTCACTGCCCAAGCTGAACACATCCTGTAGGGGAATGATCGCTTGATTAGCAACGCAACTGTAAGCTAAACGGATCAGATCCCAAGACACGTTATGGAGGGAGAGAGAATGTCCTAAATATTGTTCTAATTGATGTTTCTCGTAATCGTTAGCATCGTTGGTGTACCAACCCACCGTGGTGTTATTATCGTGAGTGCCGCTATAGATAACGCTATTTTCTGCCGTATTAAAAGGCAGATGCACGTTATCTGAATCGGTGCCGAAAGCGAATTGGAGAATTTTCATACCTGGAAAGCCGAAGCTATCCCGTAATTGTTGCACCTCCTCGTCGATGTCTCCCAAATCCTCGGCTATGATGGGCAGAGATCCCAATTTATCTTTGATCGCCCCAAAAAGTTTAGCTCCAGGCGCTTTTATCCAATTACCGTTCATGGCCGTGGTCTCACCCGCGGCTACAGACCAATAAGCTTCCAATCCGCGAAAATGATCGATACGGATTATATCGACCAAGTAGAGAACGCCTTCTACCCGTTTGAGCCACCAATCAAAATCGGTTTTTTCTAAATACTTCCAATCGTAAATAGGATTACCCCATAACTGCCCCGTCGCCGAGAAGTAATCGGGCGGTACACCCGCCATCTGCGTCGGATTTCCGGTTTCCGGGTCAAGTTTGAAGGCGCTGGGGTTAGACCACACATCAGCGCTGTTATGGGCCACGTAAATAGGAATATCACCGACGATCGAAACTTGTAATGAATTGGCGTAGCGTTTCAAGTTCAGCCACTGTTGGATGAACTCGAATTGATAGAACTTTTGCAATAAAATCTCTTCTTTCAATTCCTCTCGCACGCGTTGCAAAGCTGACGGGTGACGGTGACGTAACTCATCGGGCCAATGAGTCCAAGGGCTGCCCTCATAGAGATTCAATAGGGCCATGAATAGAGCGTAATCTTCTAGCCAGCCACTATTGCCTCGACAGAAACCATCGAACTGTGTATAAACGATCGAGTCACCCCCCCCGAAGAAGCGCTTACCCGCTTTTTGCAGTAAACTCGTTTTCCAGGGGATAACAACGTCAAAATCTACACGATCGAGGGGGAAAGGTGGTAAATTCTCTAAGTCTTGGCTTTCCAGTAAACCCCTTTCCCTCAGTAGTTCTAAACTGATCAGGAGGGGATTGCCAGCGATCGCTGAATAACTCATATAGGGAGAATTACCGTAGCCAGTGGGGCCCAATGGTAATATCTGCCACAGTCTTTGACTACTACGGTGGAGGAAGTCCACAAAATCATAGGCTTCTTTGCCTAATTCCCCGATCCCGTAGTTTCCAGGCAGGCTGGTAGGATGGAGTAAAATACCACTAGAACGGGGAAACGGCATTGGATGACCTCATGACCCTAATAATCTTGTTTTCATGGTAACTATTCATGAAATAGATGAACTCAAGAATAATAGTTTTTTAACTTTTACCGATTAATTCTCCCGATTTCGAGGCATAAATAGAAGCATCCGCGGATAGATTTCCAATGTGGGCGGACGCTGTTTCTCCCGTGATCAAACGAGCGCCCCTGCCTTTGGTGAAATAATTCCATCCCCACTGTATCATCACGATCAATTTATTATCGAACTCGATCAGGTAGTAAATATGGGCCCACACCCAGATCAGCCAGGCTAGGAATCCCGACAGTTTAACGAAACCCAAATCTACTACCGCGGCATTTTGACCGATGACGGCGAGATTACCACGATCGTTATACTTGAACGGGGGCAGAGATTCCCCTTGAAATTTCCGGTTCAATAATTTCGCCAAATATTGCGCTTGCTGTACGGCCACGGGAGCGATGCCAGGTAAGGGTTTGTCTCCCTGGTGGGCGAAGTGGGCCAGATCACCGATGACGAATATATCGGGATGATCCTTGACGCTTAAATCCGGTTCCACCATGACCCTACCGACTCTATCTAGGGCCACCCCCGTACTTTTCGCGAGGATTTCCCCCATTTTTGAAGCTTTCACCCCCGCCGCCCAGAGAATCGTCTTGGCTTTAATTTCCTTTTGAGATTCCCCTTGACGCACCGTTAAACTTTCCCCCGTGATGTGGGTGACGATACTTTTCGTCTCCACGGTGACACCCAATTTCTCTAGAGATGCTTTGGCTTTCGCCGATAGATTCGTGGGGTAGGGAGGTAAAACCCGATCGATCCCCTCGATCAGGATAATTCTGGCATCATCGGGATCGATCCGCCGGAAATCGCCTTTTAAAGCGCCGTGGGCGATTTCGGCGATCGCACCTGCCAATTCTACACCCGTGGGACCGCCCCCCACAATAGCGAAAGTCAGCCAGGCTTCACGTTTTCCGGGGTCATTTTCCTTCTCCGCCTCCTCGAACGCGGAAAATATCCGCCTGCGAATTTCCGTGGCATCCTCGATGGTTTTCAAGCCTGGTGCGTGGGGTTGCCATTGGTCATTGCCGAAATAATGGTGACTCACTCCCGTGGCGACGATTAGATAATCATAATCGATCGATTCGTGGTCTTTTAAAATTACCCGTTTGGAGCCAGTATCTATATCTAACGCTTCATCGAGCAACACGGTAGTATTCTCGTGTCCCCGTAATATCAACCGTAGGGGGGAAGAAATATCCGCCGGTGATAATACACCTGTCGCCACCTGATACAGGAGGGGTTGAAAAAGGTGAAAATTGCGTTTATCTATGATTGTTATATCGAGGGTTGCTTTTTTTAAAGCTTTGGCGGCGTATAAACCGCCGAAGCCGCCGCCTATAATCACTAATTTGGGTTGGGACTGCTGGGACATGGATTTAACAATATTTTACAATGTCCCTAGTGTAAAAGATCTTACCCGGAACCATGAGTGCCGATCGTTACTAATTGACCGCGCGACGGATATTTATACAACACCATTCCGATCGTTTCCAGAGGGCGGCCACAACCCAGCCGTTTTGTTCGAGAGTATCGGCAATGGGTTTAGCTTGGTCTACGAGGATGCCGCTGAGAATCGCCCAACCCGAAGGTTTAGAAAGAGCCGTTAACCCGGGTATCATATCCATGATCGTTTCAGCGATGATATTGCAGACAATGCCGTTAGCGCCATCAGGTAACAATTCCAGTAATTCCTCCACGCTGCCCTGATTGATCACCATATGATTAGGATTGATCTTGTTGAGATGGCGATTAGAACGCGACGCACTGACGGCGAGCGGGTCAATATCGATGGCATAGATCTTCTGCGCCCCCAAGAGAGCGGCGCCGATGGATAAAATCCCCGAACCACAGCCTATATCGGCGATTACCTGCTCTCCTGGATTGATCATCAACCGCATTTCCAGGGATTCTAAACATAGTTGGGTGGTGGGGTGAGTCCCCGTACCGAAAGCCGCGCCGGGGTCGAGGCGGAGGATCACTTTATCCGTCTCTTCGGGGGGTGTCAACCATGCCGGGTAAACGATAAAACGATCGCCCACGGGGGTAGGTTCCCAATGTTGTTTCCAACTACTGGCCCAATCTTCCTCATCGATCAACTGCCAACGGGTTAACGGTTCTGTAGCGTCGCTAAGGACAGCATCCTGACGTAACCACAGGGATAGAGCGGCTAAATCTAGTAACTGGGCTTTAATTTGCGGTATGTAAGCCCGGATCAGTACCGAATCCCCTTTAACTTCCGTGGCCGTCCCGGAACAACCGAACTTTTCCAGTCGCCAGAAGACGGACTCCTCTAAAGCAGCCTCGCACAGTACCTTGATTTCCCACCAACTATTCGACATTTTTAACTTTGAATTGTTAGTTATTCCCTAACCCTTCCGAATCAGGGACTGATTATTTAGAGTTTAACCGTATACGCGTCGCGGATACCCGGAATCTTCACTATTTCTGATAATACCGTCTCCGATAAAGGATCATCCAAACTTAAAGCCATGACAGCATCACCGCGGACGATTTTTCTCCCTACCTGCATACTGGCGATATTAACATTATGGCTACCCAAGAGAGAGCCGATATTACCGATAATACCTGGCATATCCCGGTGTAGGGTGAACAACATATAGTTAGTGGGAGGTACGTTAATCGGGAAATCGTCTAAATCGGTGATCCGAATTTCGCCGTTACTCAAGAGAGCGCCGGTGACGGAATGTTCCCCCATCGTACCGCGGGCTTCGAGGTGGATCGAACCGGAATAATCGTGAATAGAAGGGTCTCGGGTTTCGATAACCCGGATACCCCTTTCTTTAGCTTCGAGCGCCGCGTTAACATAGTTGACTCTTTCCCGTAGGGCTTGGGAGAGAATACCTTTGATAGCGGCCACCACTAGGGGTTTACTATCGTTAACGGCTAATTCCCCCTGAAGTTTCACGTTCAGCCAATCGATGCGGCCCCCGGCTAATTGCCCTACTAGATTGCCCATCGTTTCGGCAAGCTGTAAGTAAGGACGTAGTTTCTCCATGACATCGGGAGTTAAGCCAGGGATATTCACCGCCGATCGAGCTGGTAAGCCCAATAACACATCGCGAATTTGCTCGGCTACATCGATGGCTACATTTACTTGTGCCTCTGCGGTGGACGCGCCTAAATGGGGGGTGAGGATAACTTGGGGTAGTTCTCGCAGTTTCGATTCTCCTAAAGGTTCTTGCTCGAAGACATCGAGGGCTGCACCGGCCACTCTCCCGGCTTTAATCGCTTCTGCAAGAGCGTCTTCGTCGATGATACCACCGCGAGAACAGTTGACGATCCTGACCGTTGGTTTCATCTTGGCGATCGATTCGCTGCCGATCAAATGAGTCGTTTCTTTGGTCTTCGGTACGTGCAGGGTGATATAGTCAGACTCGGAAAATAATAGATCCAGATCCACGAGAGTACAACCTAGTTGTTCGGCTCGCTCTGTGGAGATAAAAGGGTCGTAGGCCAGAAGTTTCATCCCTAGAGATTTAGCTACCGAGGCCACATGGGAACCGATTTTCCCTAACCCGACAACGCCGAGGGTTTTCTTATACACCTCGCTACCCATGAAGCGATTTCTCTCCCATTTATTTTCTTTGACCGATTGATTGGCCTCCGGGAGATGACGGGAGAGGGCTAACATCATCGCTAAAGCGTGTTCGGCAGCGGCGATGGTGTTACCTTCGGGAGAATTGACGACGATGATACCTTGGCGGGTAGCCGCACCCACATCGATATTATCCACCCCCACACCAGCGCGTCCGATGATCTGTAATTTTGTCCCCGCCTCGATGATTTCTTTAGTTACTTTAGTGCCCGAGCGCAACATTAAAGCGTCATAATCAGGGATGATCTGGACTAATTCCTGCGCCGATAAACCTGTTTTCACGTCTACCCCGGCGACTTGAGAGAGAATATCGATACCTACTTGATCGATCGGATCTGATACTAAAACTTTAGCCATAGTACTTTAACTTATCAATTAATCTGCTTGCTGTTTTCTCAAGGGATGAGCTGCTGGTGCAAAGCTCATTGTAACGGCAATCGCGTCACCGAGAGAAAAAATAATCGAAAAGTTTTTAACTAACTGTAATCCGCGGCAGGCGATGTTTGAACCCACAGAGAATCTCCCAGGAAATCGTATTCAGGGAAGCGGCCCAATCTTCCGCGCCGATAACCACCCCGCCATCATAGCCGATGAGGGTGACGATTTCCCCGGCGCTAATATCGCTCATGCCGCTAATATCGATCATCAATTGATCCATTGTGATCGCGCCGATTTGAGGGACTTTTCGCCCCCTGACGATCACTTCCATGCGCCCGGAGAGATTGCGCGGTACACCATCGGCGTAACCGATGCCCACCACGGCCATAGTTATCGCTTTCGGGGTAACGTACTGATGTCCGTAACTCACGCCCGTACCTGCGGGTAACTCTTTTACCTGGGTGATGCGCGCCTTCACTGCTAACACCGGTTTTAAAGAGAGGGTAGATTGTAGATGGCCCGCCGGATATAAGCCGTACATGGCCAATCCTACCCTAACTCGATCGTAGTGCATCGATCGATCTCTTAAAGTCGCGGCTGAATTGGCTAGATGTAAACAGGGAGGGGTGAAACCCAGTTTTTTCATTTCGGCGATCGCCCCTTCAAATCTCGCCTGTTGTAATTTCATCACTGCCGTGTCTTCATCATCCGCAGTAGCGAGATGGGAATAAACGCTGTGGATTTTCAGATAGGGTAGAGACACTACCTGTTTCACGAAGTCGGTTGCTTGCCCCCAGAGAGTGCCCAGCCTTGACATTCCCGTATCTAGTTTTAAATGTACCGGAAGAGTTCGCTGTAACTCCGTCATGGTGAGCCCCATGATCTGTGCCTGTTCTAGACTACAGAGGGTGGGCTGTAGTTGCCAATGGGCGGCGGCGGCGATTTCTTCCGGGGTATTGATAGCACCGAGAACTAATACTGGGGCGGTTATACCCTCCTCTCTTAACTGGATACCTTCCGATAGGGTGGCGATGGCGAGACTACCCGCACCCGATTCTAGGGCCGTGCGGGCGATCATCGCTGCCCCGTGACCGTAGCCATCGGCTTTTACCACGGCCATCAATTCCGTCCGGGGAGATAGATGATTTTTAATTGCTGTAATATTATGGGCTAGTGCTGAGCGATCGATCTCTACCCAAGCGCGATGACGGATAATCTGAGATCTTTGATAGTTATATTCGCTCCTGACCCTAACTTCCTCACTTAACACCATCTGGACTCCTCTGTCACTTCACCACATAGATACAAAATACGATAACAGATGTTCCGATTGCTTTCCCGTTAAAATCCACGGACTTTAGCAAAGATCCCATAGGTTCGAGTGATCTGTGCTACCATTCGGAATAAAAATAACATTTGTTCAACCACGATGAGCAAGGTTCTGGTGCTGAATGCTTCCTACGAACCCCTTAACATTACCAGTTGGAGAAGGGCGGTGGTTTTATTGCTCAAAGGCAAAGCGGAGCAATTAGAGCATAATCAACAAGGTCAATCTATCTATCACGGGTTTCCCCTGCCGTCAGTGATACGTCTGCGTCAATATGTGTCGGTGCCTTACAAAGAAATTCCGCTCACCCGCCGTAATATCTTGGAACGAGATCACCACACCTGTCAATACTGTGCCTATCGGGGCGAACAATTAACCCTCGATCACGTTATCCCTCGCTCGCGGGGCGGCGGTGATTCCTGGGAAAATCTCGTCACCGCCTGCGTGCGCTGTAATGTGAAAAAGGGCAATCGTACTCCCAAGGAAGCGGGTATGAATTTACGTTCCCAACCGCGTAAACCTTACAGCAGTCTTCATTTCGAGTTACTAAAACACACGCGGGGTAATCTCAATCACGAATGGCGTAAGTACGTCATCGGCATTTGATAACGGGTTCTTCCATACCAATGACGATCGATTCAGTTTTCTTTATCCGGGGCCGAGAGGTTCAGTCCACGATAGATCGACTCGACGGGGAAACTGAGGTTAATACTTTTAAGTTCTACGATGTCCCCCCTTTGATAGTTAATAATAATCCATTCCCCTGCATTGTTTTTGTGATATAGATCAATCTCGATTTGGGTAGAGCTAACCAACAAATAATCTCGCAATACCGGATTATGGCGATACATTCTAAACTTACCTCCCCTGTCGTAGGCTTCCGTACTATCGGATAGGACTTCGACGATCAAACAGGGGTAAGTGATGTATTGAGTGGTAATTTTATCTCGATCGTCGCAAGTGACGCTGGCATCTGGATAAGTATAGTTATTGGTGTCAACGATATTGATCCTGATGTCGGAATTGCCGATTATACAAGCGCTATCCTCTAAATGAGCCTCGAACATGGCGGTAAATCGGATGGCAATGCGACCGTGATTCACGCTACCACCGCTCATGGCGTATACTTGACCGTCTATGTATTCGTGTTTTTCGAGTTGTTTTTCCTCCCAAGCAAAATATTCTTTCTGGCTTAAGGGGGGCAAATTGTCATTTGTGGCTACCATGATTAGTTTAGCTCATCGGTATTTAGATTATTTCGATAGGGGCATGGAGAAGCCCACGCCCAAGTTTACCCCCATGCCGTTGTTAAGATCTTTCTCCCCGTTAGTAACTCCCGTACCCAAGTATACAGAGCATGATTGACAGGGTTTGGACACTTGGTATTTAAGGGACATTCTTTCTGATAAATCACCTATACTCACCCCTTGCTTTTGTAAGTCTATCAGTAGATTATTGACGGGTTGGAAAAAGTCTTCTGACTGCGGGGGTTGATCATGTTCGATGGTCAAGTCTTTAGCCGTTTGGGCTTTGATAAAAGCAGGGGAAATTAATACGGCGGTAAGAGCTATCGTAATTATAGATAAATGTGAAAGTTGAGTTTTCATTTGAGGATTAATACAAGAAGATTTATTTTTAAGATAAAAGAATCGAACCGGAAATTCTACCCCTTTGGAGAGAAGTTCACAAAACTTACTTTTGGCGTGAAAAGATAATTACTTCTCCAATTTTTCATTAGCGATCGCTATAGCCTGTTGACCTTCGGGGGAAGATACAAAACCCATGAAAGCTTTAACGTTTTCATTGGGAGGATTCTTATACACATAATAAAGGGTTCTCTGGAAAGGATAGTTAGGATTAGTGGGAGCGATACCGTCTACAGAGATAGTTCTTACCGTTTGTTGTCGGGCCACTTGAGGATAGGTAGCATAACCGATACCATCGATGCCCAGGGATTGTAACAGGGGAGTGGTGGCATCTCTAGACATGGTGGTAAAGTTAGACCCCGAGCCGAAATTAACTCCTCCTAATACTTCTTGGCGGAAAATCTGGTGAGTCCCGCTCACATCGGGACGGTTCAGGACGCGGATGGCGGCCGGAGAGCCATTGACGGCTGACCAATTGGTGATAGCGCCGGTGAAAATTCCTTTGATTTGATCGCTCGTTAAAGATGTGCCCACGGGATTATTACGACCGACGACGATCGCTATCGCGTCTCTCACTACCGGTATCGCTACCAATCCCTGCTGTTGGTCTTCGGGTGTCAGGGGCAATGATACGGCGGCTATGTCTATAGTACCGAGTTTGAGCGCCGAGATTCCCGCCCTAGATCCTTGAGCCTCAAGGGATACTTTCACCCCAGGGAACTTTTTCTCCATGGCTGTTTTCAAGGCGGCGTTCGCCTGTACCATGCTGGTAGAACCATTAATATTAATCGTCGTGCCACTGGGAATAGATGTGGGGGAATTGAAATTCGTGGCTACCGCAGGCGACGGGGGAGGGGGCAAAGTTTCGCCCGCGGCCGGAGATGGATTAACGTCCGCAGGTGAAGTGGTGGGATTCGGGACGGAGGTGGATGACCCTCCAGAAACGTTACAGAGAAAAGAACCCTGCCCCGAATCACAACGGGCCTTCAGCCAGAAATAACCACCTCCTATAATTGCGCCCGTGATCGCTAAAGTTAACAGTAAAGATAAGGTTTCGTTTTTTCCAGACATAGATTTACATCAATATGGCGAGCTAATTTATTTGATAAATGTCAATATATAAGAAGATTAATGGGTTTTTATTGGGGATGTTAGTGACCCCTTGAAAGTTGGATGCTATTATCTTATTGCATGAAAATTAAGAAATGATAGGAAAATAGATCATGGGGCAAGCATCTGTATCCCCGGTAGTGCTGATTATTCTAGATGGTTGGGGTTATCGCCCGGATTCTAGAGCTAACGCGATCGCAAACGCCCGAACACCCGTCATGAACAGTTTGTGGGAGGTCTATCCGCGGACTTTAGTACGCACATCAGCCAAAGATGTCGGTTTGCCAGAGGGACAGATGGGTAACTCGGAAGTGGGACACCTGAATATAGGTGCTGGTCGAGTCGTGCCCCAAGAATTGGTGAGGGTCTCCGACGCGATCGAAGATGGCTCGATCCTCACCAACCCTGCCATAGTCAAAGTATGTCAGGAAGTCAAGACAAAAGGTAGCAAATTACATTTAATCGGTTTATGTTCCGATGGGGGGGTTCATTCCCATATAGACCACCTGTTAGGTTTAATCAATATGGCCCGATTACAGGGCATAACCGACGTGTGTATCCACGTTATCACCGATGGACGGGATACAAACCCCACGGAAGGCATTAACGTGGTGAGAAAGATCCTTGAGTTTACCGATGAAACCGGTGTCGGGCGGGTAGTCACCATTAGCGGCCGGTACTACGCGATGGATAGAGACCGTCGCTGGGATAGGGTGAAGAAAGCCTACGATGTGATGACGAGCAACGACAATATCGATACTCGTCCCCCCGTGGAAATCATTCAATCGAGTTACGACGAGAATATTACCGATGAATTTATACTGCCGGTGCGGGTGGCCCAAGGAGCGATCCAAGCCGGAGACGGCGTGATATTTTATAATTTCCGACCCGATCGGGCCAGACAATTGTGTTACGCTCTCACCACAACGGATTTTAGCGGCTTCGATCGAGATCTGATCTCCCCCCTGAGTTTCGTCACCTTCACCCAATACGACGCTAAATTGAAAGTCGGTGTGGCTTTTGAACCGCAAAACCTCAATAACATCCTCGGTGAAGTGATCGCCAGTAAAGGCATGAAACAATTCCGCACCGCCGAGACAGAAAAATATCCCCACGTTACCTACTTTTTTAACGGTGGTTTAGAAAAGCCTTTCGAGGGAGAAGATCGAGAATTGATTCAAAGTCCGATGGTGGCCACCTACGACCAAGCCCCCGCCATGTCGGCGGAAACGGTGACGGATGTAGCTTGTCGGGCGATCGAGAAGGGTATTTACTCCTTCGTGGTGATCAATTACGCTAACCCGGATATGGTGGGACACACGGGGAATCTGGAAGCGGCGATCGAGGCGGTGGAAGCCGTCGATGGCTGTTTGGGCCGACTTCTCTTTAGTATTAATAAAATGGGCGGCACGGCTTTGATCACGGCAGATCACGGTAATGCGGAATACATGAGCGATGAAGAGGGCAACCCCTGGACAGCCCACACCACCAATCCAGTCCCCTTTATTCTCGTAGAGGGAGAGGGGCGGAAAATCCCAGGTCACGGTAATAATGTACAGTTACGGGAAGATGGACGCTTAGCCGACATCGCCCCCACCATACTGGAAATCCTGCAAATACCCAAACCGGAAGAAATGAGCGGTAAATCGCTGATTCAGCCGGCTGATGTGGAAATAAAAACCAGTCGCACCCCCATCCGGGTTTCTCTATAACGGGCGATAAAAGTTTCTTTTTTGCCTCTATCTAAAGCAAGAAAGAAAAGAACACACTATGATAGAAGACTGGGTGATAATTGAGGCAGAAAAGACCAAGCCTCACACCATTCTTTGTGTTATGAAACTGCCTATTGTTGCGATTATCGGACGGCCTAATGTGGGCAAATCCACCTTGGTTAACCGTCTCGCCGGGGATCAACAAGCGATCGTGTTTGATGAACCCGGTATTACTAGAGATAGAACCTATCAGAATGCTTTCTGGTGCGATCGAGATTTTCAAGTGGTGGATACGGGGGGCCTCGTCTTCCATGATGAGACGGAATTCTTACCGTTGATCCGCGAACAGGCGATGATCGCCCTCGCTGAAGCCAGTGTGGCGATTTTCGTGGTGGACGGTCAATCGGGCCCCACTTCCGGCGATTATGAAATAGCGGGTTGGTTGAGACAGCAAACCGTGCCCGTGATTCTAGCGGTTAATAAGTGCGAGTCGGCGGATACGGGGATTATTCAAGCCACCGTGTTCTGGGAATTGGGTTTAGGTGAGCCTTACCCTATCTCCTCGATTCACGGCAGCGGCACGGGTGAGTTACTCGATGAAGTGATCAAACATCTGCCGCCCACCGACCAATTAGAAGAATCGGAAGAAATTAAAGTAGCCATCATCGGCCGGCCCAATGTGGGTAAATCCAGCTTACTCAACGCCCTGACGGGAGAACAGAGAGCGATCGTCTCGCCCATTTCCGGCACTACCCGCGATAGTATCGATACCTTCATCGAACACGAGGGGCAAACCTATCGCCTCATCGATACTGCTGGCATCAGACGTAAGAAAAATGTGGATTACGGGGCCGAGTTTTTCAGCATCAACCGCGCGTTTAAAGCGATTCGCCGCGCCGATGTGGTGCTATTCGTCATCGATGTGATCGATGGAGTGACAGACCAAGATTTAAAACTAGCCGATAGGATCATCGAAGAAGGTCGAGGCGTGGTACTAGTGGTGAATAAGTGGGACGCGATCGATAAGGATACTTACACGATCAACACTTACACTCAATTGATCCAATCTCGCCTCTACTTCATGGAATGGGTAAAGATGATATTCATCAGCGCCCAGACGGGTCAGAGAGTTAATAAAATCCTAGATTTAGTGTTAGAGTCCTATCAAGCCCACCGCAGACGCGTCAGTACCGCGGTCATTAACGATGTGTTGGAAGAAGCGGCGAAATGGCACAATCCACCCACCACCAGGGGCGGGAGACAAGGTAAGATCTATTACGGGACTCAGGTAAGCGCTCAACCACCCACGATCGCTTTATTCGTCAACGACCCGAAACGGTTTAACGATAACTACCGTCGTTATATCGAGAATCAATTCCGTCAACAATTGGGCTTTGTCGGTACTCCCGTCCGCTTGATCTGGCGTGGGAAGCCGGCCCGGGAGGTGGAGAGAACTACCAATAGAGCCATTAAAGTCAAGTAACGGTTTACTATGGATTTATTGCGATCGCTCCCCATCGGTCTTTATCTCGACAAACCCATTACATGGTTACATAAACTGGATTCGCGGGTGAAGTTCGCCTGGTTGATGGCTTTTCTGGCCGCCCCCCTACTGGCTAATGCTTGGTGGCGTTTGGTCATAGCGGGTTTATTAATCGTCCTAACTTTCGCCGCGAGGATTCCGGTGCGAGTCTGGCGGCAGCAGATGGGGTGGCTGGTTTTCTTATCGGTGTTGGTGTTGTTCCTCACTGCTATTACCCCCGATGGCTTGTCGGTGGATTCGGTTCCCCGTCTACCCGATGCTTCCCTCACTTTACCCCCCGTCACCGATTATCAATATGTGTTGGTGGATAAGGGTAAAATCTTTATCACCCGTCGCTCTTTAGATCTGGCGGTGAGGGTTAGCACTCTCGTATTTACTTTGATCTACAGCACGAATTTATTTCTCTTGACCACCGCGCCGGAAGAAATTACCGCGGGATTGGAAGACTTGATGAGTCCTCTACGGCGACTGGGCTGGCCGATTACCGAAATCACTCTCACCCTCACCCTATCTCTCCGGTTTATACCCCTGGTGTTAGAAGAGGTACAGAATTTAGGTCGATCGATCCAGACGCGGGCGATCGAGTGGCGTAAACTGGGGTGGAAGCGCAGCGCTAAGGTGTGGCTGACGGTAGTAGAAACTTTATTTGAAAACTTACTGCGCCGCGCCGAACAAATAGCCGTGGCGATGGAAGTGAGGGGCTTTACCTCTCCCAACGAACATCGAGTGCAGTGGCATCAATTACGCCTGAAAACCCCTGATTGGATCGCTCTGGCTACTCTGATTCCTTTTTGGGTGGCGCGGTTCGTTCTAGGGGGCTTAGAGTAGGCGATGGTGGAACCTTGGCACTGGAGAGCCATACCTCTAGAAGGGCGTACCGGCTCACAGATATTCGAGTCCCTATTCTACGCTCCCGGAAGCGTCGGCACTCTTTTAGAAAGTCCCTATCCTACTCCCCCCGATTACCCCCATCTTTCTCGCTACTCTATCTGTGCGGGTGCGCCCCGACAGGGGAAATTATGGACACCGCCCCTGGGTGATATTTTGCCTTTTCTCAAAGGGTTATTAAATTCATCACCGCCCCCGTCGCCCTGTCCTCATTTGCCTTTTAGCGGGGGTTGGTTGGGTTGGTTAAGTTACGATCTAGCTAGAGAGATCGAGAATATACCGGCTATCAATCCTGATACTCTGCCCTTTCCCGTGGCTTATTGGTATGAGCCTTTAGATTTCGCCGTCTTAGATCACGCTGGACAAATCCTCTGGTTAGCGGTTAGTAATGTTAAGGATTTGGATTATTATCAAAACCTTCTCGAAGCGCATACGGGCGCAAAACTTTCGCCCCCATTAGCCCCGTCGCTTCTTGATGGCAACCAATTGAGATTTTGTACCGACAAAGATGATTATGAAGAGGCGGTGAGAAAGGCACTGCGGTATATTAAAGCGGGGGATGTATTTCAAACTAATCTATCTCTGCGATTTCAGGCGGCGACTACTGCTGATGGTTGGGAAATATATAAGCGGCTACAGAGAATCAATCCTTCTCCTTTCGCTAGTTATTGGCAAACACCGGCGGGGATAGTGATCAGTTGTTCTCCCGAAAGATTGGTGCAATTATGGGCCCATAAGGCCCAAACCCGTCCGATCGCGGGGACGAGGGCCAGAGGCGGTGATGCTGATACCGATGCCCGATTAGCAGGGGATTTACTGGCTAATGTTAAGGAAAGGGCCGAACATATCATGTTGGTGGATTTGGAGAGGAACGATCTGGGTAAGGTGTGCCAGTGGGGTTCGATCGCTGTAGATGAGTTATTAACTATAGAGCGATATAGTCATGTAATGCACTTGGTGAGTAATGTTCGTGGCACATTAAAGCCCCAATACGATGGCGTGGATTTAATTCGGGCCATGTTTCCAGGGGGTACTATCACCGGCTGTCCTAAAGTACGCTGTATGGAGATCATCGAAGAATTGGAACCCCTGCGCCGTAGTTTATTTTACGGATCCTGCGGCTACATAGATACTAGGGGCAATTTGGATCTCAATATTTTAATCCGCACTTTGTTATTAACTCCCGCTAATGGATTTTATAACGTCTGGGGTCAAGTGGGAGCGGGAATTGTGGCTGATAGTGACCCGAATAAAGAGTGGCGAGAATCTTTACAGAAAGGGCAAGCTCAATTGACGGCATTAGGATTGATAGATAATGTTATTTAATGTATCGATCTTGTACACATAGCATTATAAAAGTCAACTATTGTTTACAATCAGTTAAAAAAATTGTAATATTAATTATGGAGGTAAATGCTAATACCCCAATTGTTTTGGCATCTTCCTTTTGTATTGTATTTGAGTTCTCCTACATTAGCACCCTCGGACATTTACCGAGGTTTTTCTCTAAAGGCGGGATTTTGACACTCCCATCGCTTATCACGAGGGATTCTTCGTTCACGGGGAGATGCCTGAAGCAAAAGCAGTGCCTTTACTTGGTCTTACTCTCCCTCCCGAAGCAGTAGCGGTATGCCCTACCGCCAGAATTCGTAAACCTTCATCCCTGATATTTTTAGCGGCGTTGATGTCCCTATCGATATTTTTAGTTCCGCAGTTATTGCAGTCCCAAAATCTAATATCTAGTGGTAAACTATCAACTCGATTCAAGCAGTTATTACAAGTCTTAGAGCTTGGATAAAACCTATCTACTTCAATGTAGGTTTTCCCATCCCATTCGGCTTTGTACTTTAACATGGTCAAAAATTGTCCCCAACCAGCGTCACTGATTGATTTGGCTAGACTGTGATTTTTCACCATGTTTCTGACTGCCAGATTTTCCACAACGATGACTTGGTTTTCGTCAACTAATTTACGACTTAGTTTGTGGAGAAAATCTTCACGACAACGAACAATAAGGGCGTGAACTTTAGCAACTTTAACCCTAGCTTTATTACGGTTGTTAGACCCTTTCTGTTTACGGCTTAATTGCTTCTGTCGTCTCGCTAATATTAGCTCGTATTTTCGATAATATTTGGGGTTTCCATGTTTTGTTCCATCAGAAGTAACAGCATAATGAGACAAACCTAAATCTACCCCGAGCGCCTTCCCTTCAGACGACTGTTTTGGTAAATCTTTACCATCATTGTAGAGACAGGAAGCAAAGTATTCTCCCGATGGATTAACCGAAACCGTAACAGACTTTAAGCTCCCCTCGGGTCGCCGTGAAACTTGGCAATGGACTTCACCAATCTTAGGTAATACCAGAACATCATCTTTTAACTTAGAGTATTGAGGGAATCTAATCGACTGTCTATTTTGCTTTTTCTTGAAACTAGGATATTTAGCTCTACTTTCAAAGAAATTAAGGAAAGCACTAGAAAGGTTCAAAGCAACTTGCTGTAAAATTTGCGAAGGTACTTCAGTTAACCATTCATACTCTTTCTTAAGGTTCGGTAGAAGATTGATTATTTCATTTCTACTCAACCCTTTTCCGGTTTCCTTGTAAGTTTGGTTGGTTAAGTTCAGAGCGTAATTGTAAAACCATCTAGCACAACCAAACGACTTGGCGAGCAAAACTGATTGCTCACTTGTCGGATAGATTCTGTACTTGAAGGCTTTTAACATCTTGTTTACCAAACTATATTTACTATGTTAAACCTTGGTGGCTAAATTGTCAAAGATTTAATCGTGCAGAGCTGTTTCTATACTGGTCGGGCTTCATCCCATCGGTAAAAGCGAGGGTCTTGTGCGATTCGTTTAGCGTGGCGCGACCTGAACTGGTCGGTGCGACTTGAAAGGTCACTTGGAACGGAACGCCGACGTTCCTAGGGGAATTTCCATCCCCTACCCTCGTGTAAAAGACTCAACCAGAGTCCGACCACATCCGAGTAAGTAATGAAAAAGATGGACTGCAGGTCACAAATGTAGCCGAAACTGCTAGGGATTAAGCGGTAAGGAGCTAGAGGGAGAATAGAAAGGATGAACATAGTCTAAGTTATCTATTAAACGGCGTTATTCAGGAAATAGCCAAATTATCCCTGACAGGCTATGACCAAAAGGTAAGAAGGTGGCGAGGTGATTTGACCTTTCACCAAGCGTGGAAACATAAATCCTTCCGCAGAAAAGATAACCATCCTAACCTATTCAATGATTCAAGTGATACGACAAGGTAAACCCTACAGAGTCTCATAATAGGTCGAAAATTATGAGTAAGTCCGAGGTAACAAAGACCTAATTCTCTGGAGGGCAGAAGATGGAGCAAAAAGCGAAAGCTTGACCGTAACGGACAGGATAAGGGTTCAAAATTTGCCCTTGACCGAAAGGAACAGCCGACTTGCTCTGGGTTTTATGAGAAAGAAACCAGATAAAGAAACTAAATGGAGTCATAAGTTTGATGTCGAGGCAATACTTGATTGATAAATGGAGACAACAAACAGTTAGAGGACTGGTCACAGATTAACTGGAAACAAGCCCGAAAAACTGTTAAGAATCTGCGTCAAAGAATCTTTCTCGCCCGAAAACTTGGTAAGTGGAAGCAACTAAGACGATTGCAGAAACTTTTAATAAGAAGTCGCTCAAATCTATTGCTTAGTGTTAGACAAATCACTCAAATCAATGATGGTAAACGTACAGCAGGAATTGATAAGGAGGTCATTAATACACCTGCACTGCGAGTGAAACTTGTCAATAATTGGGAATTGCCAGAAGCAAAACCCACAAAACGGGTCTATATCCCAAAATCTAATGGCAAGAAACGTCCTTTAGGAATACCGACTGTGTATTCATATTGCACCTCTTGCAATAGGTTTTGGGAATGTTCGAGTAATGCTTGTTATCTTGCGTCATTCTTGAGCAAATAACAAGTCACGAAGAAGAATCAGCCGATTATGATGGCTCAATTAATCAAAAAAATTTTGATTATGGCAGGGTTTCCGCTCTTGGACAGACCCATGTAATACGCGGATGTAAAGTCAGGAACAGTGTTAAACTGACGGTGTAATACATGGACGAGGGGTTTGATGAAAAGGGACGGGCAAGGAAAATTTGCACTCATTGGTGAAGTACTGCGCTCGGTTCGCTCACTACGATTAACCGACTCGACTTGGGAAAAAATCGGTATCGCGGCTCAAGCTAAGGGGATGACGAGGGCGGACTGGCTTGAGGAACTATTCAGCCGGCAGGAACAACCCCGTCCGTGTAATACACCGATAGAAGAGTCGATGGTAATACCTGATGAGAGGGGAAAAGGTTGGCTAGAGAAGACTCAACCCTCACCCCAAGCAGGATTGAGTCCCGAAGATTTAGAAATTTTAGCCGCTCGAGCCCTCAAAGGCTTAAGGTTGGGTAAACAAGCGCCGGGATATAAAGTAGCTCGAAAAGTTCTTGAACAATTGCTCTCCTTCGCCCGGGACGACGAGGGAAATTCCCGGCTTTAATCGGAATTATTCAGGGTTGACGGGCACGCGACGAATTTTTTGCCGCAGAAGTTGGAGAACCTCTGCTGTGACCCGATGCCACCAGGGGCCGTGAGGAATATCCTGAAAAGCCTCTAGCACTCCTTGAGATCGCCAATAGTGAATCGTGTGAATTCCCACTCCTAGTTTTTTGGCTAGTGCAGAGGTCGAGTAGCATCCGTCATCCCGAATACCTTCAGTTGCGGCAAAAACATTGCTAGCCCCCGGTTTGGGAATTTGATGTTTCCACCGAATCCAAGCCACGGATGCGGCGGTGAAAGCGCGACCCCTGCCACTTAACAACCCGCGCCGGTTGAGTTCAACCGCTATGGCGGCATCATTATGAGCGGGGGTTAATACCCGAACGGCGGCAATCACCTCACCGGAGGTGGCGAGCTTTTGTGCCTGACTTGGACGAGAGGAACTTAACTCGTCCGTCGCTCCCGTATGCCAGAGAATGGCAATATGAGTTTGACGAGTCGGACTCTCTCTCGGGGTAATGGCAACTTGTTTGATTAGTAAACCGAGCATTTCTTTGCGCTCTCCGGCGGTAGTGGTGTATCTAACGAATTTTATCTTGACCGATTGGCGAACATTACTCGCCCTCACGCCGATTTCTAATTTTGTTTTGAGCGTCGATTACTCAACTTCTCCCTCCATCTGAGTTCTAGAGAGGCTAACCCCTGTTTTTCTGGTGTAGCGATCGCTTTTTTAAAAGGGCGGTTGTAATGTTCGTTTCGGTCAAGATAATGATCACTTGATAGATGCACAGAAAATCTTGATTTGCATCACATAATCCCACGTAAAATTCGCGGGAAATCTGAACAAGAAAACCTTCAGTTACTCTGCCGAAAATGTCACGCATTAACCCCGTCTTTCGGTCGCAGGAAGCAACAATGATGGAAAGCCGAATGACGAGAAATTGTCACGTTCGGTTTGGGGAGAGGAATAAAGAAACACATATATTGAAAGATATAAAGGTGCGCTTTGTTCCTACTCCATGCAGCCCTTTATTGGCAAATATTTATTTACACCAGCTAGACCTATACTGGTGGAATAAATATGGCAATCTCAACCGTAAAGAAAAGGAACGTCGCCGCACTTCTAAACAGGGAAACTGTGCATTAATACGCTATGCCGAC
>JADQBB010000008.1 GCA_016903695.1 Chlorogloea purpurea SAG 13.99 | reverse complement strand
AGGAGAGGGGCTTCCACCCTCATCAAAGGGATAGTTAAGCTAGTCTTGGGAGACTTTGCTCTAGCGGTTATTTACGGGCTTTCACCGTGATTCACGCTAAACGAATCGCACAAACCCCGCACTAAAGTGCGGCTTTATATTAATATTCTCACATCCTTACAAAATATCTGCTATAATGTAAGACATGGAAAGAGCTTACTCGTACCGATTTTACCCCACGCCCGAACAAGAATCGCTATTGCGGCGCACGTTGGGCTGTGTAAGATTGGTATACAATAAAGCCCTCCACGAAAGGACACAGGGTTGGTATGAGCGACAAGAGAGGATCTCCTACAATCAGACCTCCTCTATGCTCACCGAATGGAAAAAACAGGAGGATCTATCTTTTCTGAGTGAGGTTAGCTCTGTTCCCTTACAACAGAGCTTAAGGCATTTACAGACAGCCTTTACTAACTTTTTTGATGGGCGGGCTAAGTATCCTAGCTTCAAGAAAAAAAGAAATGGCGGGAATGCAGAGTTTACCAAGTCCGCTTTTAAATTTAAGGATGGGCAGATATATCTGGCTAAATGCTCGGAACCATTGGCTATTAGATGGTCAAGACAGTTACCCTTCGGGGTAGAGCCCTCTACGGTAACGGTGAGATTCCATCCGTCAGGACGTTGGCATATCTCGATTAGATTTGATGACCCGACGATTAAACCCTTACCCGCCATAGATAAAGCAATCGGTTTAGATTGCGGTATCAGTAGCCTGATTATTACGTCTGATGGTGAAAAGGTGTCCAACCCCAGACACCTAAAAAAACACTTAAAAAAACTCAGGCAGGCTCAAAAAAATCTTTCTAGAAAGGAGAAAGGCTCTAAAAATAGGGAGAAGGCAAGAATCAAAGTAGCCAAGATTCACGCCAAGATTACTGATTGCAGGCAAGACCATTTACACAAGCTTTCCTCTCGACTTGTTCGGGAAAATCAAACGATAGTAGTTGAGGACTTAGCTGTAAAAAACATGGTCAAGAACCACAAACTGGCTCAAGCCATCTCTGATGCCTCTTGGGGGGAATTGACCCGACAATTAGCCTATAAATGCCGTTGGTACGGGAGAAATTACATCGAGATCGAGCGATGGTTCCCTAGTTCTAAGCGGTGTAGTAGTTGCGGATATATTGCGGATAAATTGCCATTAAATATCAGGGAATGGAGTTGTACCTGTGGCGCAACCCATGACAGAGATATTAACGCCAGTAAAAATATTTTGGCGGCGGGACTCGCCGTTTCAGTCTGTGGAGCGACCGTAAGACCCGAACAGAGTAAATCTGTTAAGGCTGGTGCGAAATCCCCTCTGGGGAAGAAGCAGAAACCTAAATCGTGAGGTTTAGGAATCCCCCGTCCGACCGGTGGGGGTGGATGTCAAAACGCAGACGAGTCAGGTTATCCATCAGGACATCAAGTAATAAAGGCATCGCTCAGAATCGAAAGACCGTCGCTAAACTCTACTGTATGATGCCCATATTAGCTTTTTTTGATCGTAAAGTCATAATATACAAGAGTGAATGGTACTCCTATATTTTTTCTATCCCCGATAGACCCTGAAAAATAATTATGCTAAGACTGGAACATATTAATAAAATCTATCCTACCGGTGAAGTTCTCAAAGATGTTAATTGGGAAGTGAAGCCAGGTGACAGAATCGGTTTAGTCGGCGTTAACGGCGCCGGAAAATCTACCCAATTAAAAATCATCGCCGGGGAAATCGAACCCACAGCCGGGGAGATTATTCGTCCGTCTAGCCTGCGTATCGCCTATTTAACCCAAGAATTTGAAGTCGATCCGAAACGCACCGTCAGAGAAGAATTTTGGACTGTTTTTCAATTCGCTAACGACATCCAAGATAAATTACACTACGTTCAGCACGAGATGGAAAAGGCGGGCCACGAAGAATTGGATAAATTAATTCATCAATTAGATCGCTTACAGCGCAAATTTGAAGCTATCGACGGTTATGGAATAGAAGCGCAAATCGAGAAAATTCTCCCAGAAATGGGTTTTAGCCTCGAAGATGGCGATCGCTCCGTCAGTGCCTTCAGCGGCGGTTGGCAGATGCGTATGAGTTTAGGCAAGATCTTACTACAAAAGCCCGATATTTTATTACTGGACGAACCGACCAACCATTTAGACCTAGAAACCATTCAATGGTTAGAAACTTATTTGAAAGGGTTAAATACGCCGATGGTGATAGTTTCTCACGATCGGGAGTTTCTCGATCGTCTTTGTAATCAAATCGTAGAGACAGAGTTCGGAGTTTCTAGCACCTATCTAGGGAATTATACTTCTTACTTGGAGCAGAAAGCTTTCAATAAAGAGAGCCAGCAAAGCGCGTTTGAAAGACAACAGAAAGAACTAGAAAAACAACAGCAATTCATCGAACGTTTCCGAGCCAGTGCCACCCGCAGTACCCAAGCGAAAAGCCGGGAAAAGCAACTAGAAAAAGTTGAATTGATCTCAGCCCCCGGCAAAGACGTTAGAACCCTGCGCTTTCAATTCCAGCCTGCCCCCCGAAGCGGACGGGAAGTGGTAACTATTCAAGAATTAACCCACGTATACGATGAGAAAATTTTGTTTCTAGGGGCTGATTTAGAGATAGAAAGAGGCGACAGAATCGCCTTTTTAGGCCCCAATGGAGCTGGAAAATCCACCCTCCTCCGTCTGATAATGGGTATAGAGAAACCCGCCGAGGGAACAGTTGCCATCGGTAAACATAATGTTATCCCCGCCTATTTTGAACAGAATCAAGCCGAGGCATTAGATCTAGAAAAAACCGTGATGGAGACCATTCATGATGAAGTGCCGGACTGGAAAAACGAAGAAGTACGCACCTTATTGGGTAGATTTCTTTTTACCGGTGATACGGTATTCAAAAAAGTTGCCGCCTTGAGCGGTGGTGAAAAAGCGCGTCTGGCTCTAGCGAAAATGCTACTGCAACCGGCTAACCTGTTTATTCTCGATGAGCCGACCAATCATTTAGATATACCGGCGAAAGAGATGTTAGAAGATGCACTACAGAATTATGATGGCACTGTATTAGTGGTGTCGCACGATCGTTATTTCATCTCTCAGATTGCCAATAAGATCGTTGAAATTCGTGACGGGGATCTGAGAGTTTATCGAGGAGACTACCACTACTATTTAGATAAATTAGAGGAGGAACAATTAAAAGCCAAGCAGGATAAACTCGCCGCCGAAAAAGCGGCTAAAGAAGCAGCTAAGCGGTCGAAACAAAAGGAAAAAAATAAGAAGTAGGAAACTTTTACTAATCTCGAACTCACAAGATTTTCCGTGAGGGAATGGCTATCATAATAAATTCGGTTATCAAAGACTGCTTAAAGAAAAAGTGGCTATGGTAAGGGTGTTTAGTATTAAAGCAATATAGGGATTATCTGATAATTAAGTTTCTATCTTCTGACAAAAGCGAAAGCTTTATTGAGAAACCTCTGCCATTGAGGTTGAGTCGGCCCGATCATATCTTCCGGTGGGTTCGGGTCTCCTAAATAACGGTAGTGTTTCCATATATCCCAATAGGGGCAGCCAGGCTCGATCCTGATTCCCGCCCAGTGTAAATATTTAAGAGGTAAATTACTTTTTATATCCTTTAAAATATCGCCGTCTCGTTTGAAATTAGGACTACCAGCCCAATTACCAGCGCTATTCCCTTCTGTTCGCACTAGATTTAACCGTTTCGGAACCCGTTTCAAAATTGTGTAATTAATGATAGGTTGATCCGATGTTTTTTGAGAAAAATCAAAATATTCTAAGTGTTTAGCACATTCTGCAAAAGCAGTAAATAAACTTTCTTCCGTGAATATACCC
Organism: Chlorogloea purpurea SAG 13.99; assembly: GCA_016903695.1. Taxonomy (GTDB): domain Bacteria; phylum Cyanobacteriota; class Cyanobacteriia; order Cyanobacteriales; family Microcystaceae; genus Chroococcopsis; species Chroococcopsis gigantea_A. The sequence continues at coordinate 114,421 of JADQBB010000008.1, read as the reverse complement.
TTTTTCGAGGCCCAGAAACCACCATTAAATATGTCTTGTAATTCTTCTTTACTGAAAATATTGTTTTCAATTACTATCGGACTGAAAACATTGGTGATTCCCCCTCTATGTTGGTAATCACAACATAAAAAATCATAGTAATCGAGGTATTTTAAATTATTTATAATCTTTTCAAACACAATAATGTCCGTATCAATATATAAAAATCTCTCAAAATTTCCGAACCAACAGGCCTGTTTACGGAACTGATTGGGGCGAGCCAATAAATTAGAGCCAAAAATATTAAAGATTTTTTGCGATAGTTGCTCCACGAGAGCCAAATTAGGATAAACTGTTACTGCATATTTTTCTCCTAGGATCTGGGCTATTTTTTGATAATCTTCGTCATAGGGTATCAAAACAACAGGAACATGAGGGTCATAAAATCTCAGACTATTCATAAAGGCTAAAGTCTGTTCGGTCACTTTGTCGTTAACGGTAATATATATACCCCTACTCATAATAAATACCTAGATTTGTCTGTAAAATTGATTGCCGGTTATCTTATCATAAGGACAGAAATAGATTTTAATAGAGAGTATCACCTAAATAGCCCGATAATGATAGATATTGGTTATTGGCAGATTTTTAACTTGGCAATATGGATACTCCTGATTATAGGAGTAACTTGGGCAATAGTTCATCTGAAAGCCCAAAAATCGCCAACAAAGCTTGACGATCAATACTACAAGTTTTTTTATACCTCTATCAAAATGCTCTGTATAGCCGATTTTAAAGGCTATATACGAGAAGTTAACCCGGCTTTCGGGTCTACATTAGGTTATCCACTAAAGGAAATACTCTCTCAACCTTTCCTTGATTTCGTCCATCCCGATGATAGGGTGAGTACCCAAGAATGTTTACGAGCACTCAAAGAAGGAAAAACGATCCATTCCTTTGAAAATCGCTACTTGGCTGCCGATGGTTGCTATTATTGGCTAGCGTGGACGGCAACCCCCGATCTCAAAGAAAATTTAATATACGCCACTGCGAGGGACATCAGCGAACAAAAACAGCTACAGCAAGCTTTACACAATAGTCAATCCCTGACTCATACACTCCTGAAAATCATTCCAGACGCTATTTTTGTCTGTCTCGCTGACGGCACCTTCGTTGATTTCCAACCAGGTGCCTCGACGATGAAAACGTTAGTATCATCGGAACAACTGATCGGTAAAAAAATAGAAGAGGTATTATCGATAGAGGTGGCCCGAAAAGCGAGGCTTGCGATCGCAAGCCTGTTGAAAACCCGTAAGACACAAACTTTTGAATATCAAAGCATCGTCGGGGAAAAAACAGCAGACTACGAAGCCAGGCTAGTGCTCGACGATGACGGCAAAATTCTCATCATCGTCCGCGATAACACGGAAAGGAAACAGATGGAGAGATTACTAGAGAGCAGCCAGGAAGACTTTAACTCTTTACTCTCCTCTTTGACCGATATAGTCTGGTCAGTAGACATGAGAAAATCAGAATTAATTTACATCAATCAAGCCGTAAGGGAAATATACGGGCATTTACCCCAAGAAGTCACAAAAAATCAATCTATATGGATAGATATAGTCCATCCTGACGATCGTTCCCATGTAGAAGCAACTGCAACCTCTTTAGTGCAGAACGGATATAAAGATACAGAGTATCGAATTATCCGCCCCGATGGAGAAATCAGATGGATTAACGATCGAGTGCAAGTCATTTACGACAAAGAAGGTTCCCCCCTACGTTTGAACGGATTGACCACAGACATAACCGAGCGAAAAAAAGCGGAAATAGCGATTAAAAATAGCCAAGAACATCTGAGCCATATTATAAACACCATATCCGATGGTTTAATAGTCATAGATAGAAAAGGAAAAATTACCTTTGCCAATCCGGCAGCGGAAATCATCTTCAACCGTTCCCAATTAGAATTAATCGGTCATGACCTGGGCATACCCTACGTGGATCATCCCATTACAGAAGTAGAAATTCATCAGGGTCACGGCAAACTAGTCATAGCCGAGATGCGAGTGCGGGAAATCTTCTGGGGGGGAGAGCAAGCCCATCTAATCTCTTTATGCGACATCACAGAACGTTACCAAGCGAAATTAGCCCTACAGGAAAGCGAACAAAAATACCGACAGATAGTAGAGACGGCGGCGGAAGGCATCTGGATCAGCGACCATAACGACACTATCACCTTCGTCAATAAGCAACTAGCCCAAATGCTAGATTACCAAACCGATGAATTAATCGGGGCCAATCTCCGGGATTTTATCGTCGTTGACGGCGGCAAACTGGATTTAACCCACATTAATTTCCATCACGACTATCAATTAAAAAAACGAGACGGGGAAAACCTGTGGGCGATCGTATCCATCAGTCCCCTGCACGATGTTCTAGGCAATTATATGGGCAATTTGGGACTATTGACCGACATAACCCAACGCAAGCAAGTAGAAGCCCAGCTAGAGTATTACGCTTCTCATGATTCCCTTACCAAATTACCCAATCGAGTCACCTTCTTCCACCGTCTGACCTACGCGATCGAGTCTTATCGGCAAAATTACACCCGCCTTTTCGCTGTACTTTTCCTCGACTTGGATGAATTCAAAATCGTCAACGATAGCTTGGGACATTTAACGGGTGATGAATTACTAAAAGCGATCTCCCTACGTTTAGGCAATTGTCTCAAACCTCAAGACACCCTCGTCAGACTCGGCGGCGATGAATTCAGTATTCTGGTAGAAGAAATAGGAAATTCAGAAGCCGCCATCCGGGTGGCCGAAAAAATCCATCAGCAGTTATTACTTCCTTTTAAACTCGATAACCACGAAGTATTTATCAACGCTAGTATCGGTATCGCTCTCAGCAATCCCGCCTACGAGCAACCCCAAGAAATTCTCAGGGATGCGGACACAGCTATGTATAGAGCCAAAGCTCAAGGCAAAGGCTGCTACGTCATCTTCGACCGTACCATGCACCAACAAGCCTTAGAACGCTTACAATTAGAGAGCGAGTTACGACGCGCCTTGGAAAAAAGAGAATTCGTAGTTCACTATCAGCCGATCGTTTCCCTCGCCGCTAAAAAAATCGTCGGTTTTGAAGCTCTCATCCGCTGGCAACACCCAGATAAAGGCTTGATCCCCCCTTATCAATTCATCCCTATAGCGGAGGAAACGGGTTTGATTATTTCATTGGGTTACTGGATACTGAAAACCGCGTGCAGTCAAACCAGAACTTGGCAGAAACAATTTAATTATCCGTTGCAAATCAGCGTTAATCTCTCCAGTAAACAACTACGTGACCCTTTATTGATACAGACCATTACCACCATCTTGCAACAAACCGATCTCGATCCCCAAACCCTCAAACTAGAAGTAACCGAAAGTTTATTAATCGAGAATATCGATAGAGCCACAGAAATCCTCCTGCAACTGCGACGGAGTAGAATAGGAATATGCCTCGATGATTTCGGTACGGGTTATTCTTCCTTGAGCTATCTTCGCCGTCTTCCCTTCGATGTTTTAAAAATCGATCGATCGTTCCTCATGGACTTGCAACCCCATGACCTAAATTCCCAGATCATTCAGGCTATCCTGTCTTTAGCCCATATTTTAGGCATACAAGTAGTCGCTGAAGGTATCGAAACCCCCGGCCAATTCCACGAGTTAACTCGACTTAATTGCGCTTCCGGGCAAGGCTATTATTTTTCTCAACCCCTCGATTCACAAGCGACGGAAACGTTCCTTCTCAATCCCCCCCAATGGTAATCAAACAAGGCGATCTCATAGAAATTAGTATAAAAGATCTCAATCACACCGGTGATGGAGTCGGACGCTATCAAGGGCAGGTTATTTTCGTACCCGATACGGTTATCGGTGATACCGTGGAAATTCGGATCGGACAGGTGAAGCGACATTACTGCCTCGCCAAAACCACTAGGCTCATTCAGCCATCCCCGTATCGTATCCGCCCCCGCTGTATCGTGGCGGATAAGTGTGGCGGCTGTCAATGGCAACATATCGACGATAGTTATCAAACCGAAGTTAAACGGGGTCAGTTACTGCAATCCTTGCAAAAAATTGGCGGCTTTTCCGCCCCCGCGGTAGGAGAAGTATTAACCGGTGTTTCTTCCCTCGGTTATCGTAATAAGGTGACTTATCCCCTAGGTATGTCCGCCACGGGGAAAGTACAGGCTGGATACTATCGCCGCGGTACTCATCAGATCATCAACCTCAATCAGTGCCCCGTGCAGGATGTACGGCTCAATCCCCTTCTAGCTTCGATTAAAAATGATATAAAAGAGCGTGGCTGGCCTATCTACGACGAGAAGACCCGTCAAGGTCAATTAAGACATCTGGGGTTGAGAATCGGTAGGCGTACAGGGGAAATTCTCCTCACTTTAGTTACCACTGACCCCCTCCTCACTGACATAGATATACAAGCTCAAAAATGGTTAACGGATTACCCGGATTTAGCGGGGGTGGTGTTGAATATCAATCATGATCCAGGTAATGTGATTTTCGGTAAGGAAAATCAACTCGTGGCGGGTAGGGATTATCTCACGGAGGTATTCGGGGGCTTAACTTATCGTCTGGGGGCTGATACTTTCTTTCAAGTTAATACGGAGGCTGCCGAAGCTTTGTTAGATGTGATTATTGACCGCCTCGATTTAAAACCCAATGAAACTCTCCTCGATGCCTATTGTGGTATCGGCACTTTTACTTTACCCTTGGCGCAAAAGGTGGCACGGGCTATCGGCATCGAGATTCACGCTCATTCGCTCGAGCAGGCCCGTCTCAACGCCGGGTTGAATTCTCTCTTTAATACTACTTTCTACAGCGGTACGGTGGAAGATATACTACCTGGTTTGAATCTCACCCCCGATGTAGTTATCCTTGACCCTCCCCGGCAGGGATGCGATCGCTCGGTGCTCCAATCTCTCCTCCAATGTCAACCACGCGCGATCGTTTACATCAGTTGTCAGGGGGCCACCCTGGCTAGAGATTTGAAAATTCTTTGTGATTCGGCACAATATACCCTCAATTTTGTTCAACCTGCTGATTTTTTCCCCCAAACAGCCCATCTGGAGTGTTGTGCTTTTCTTGAGAAACAGGGGTGAAATATGTTATTATTTAATTAGGATAAACTTGGCAAATTCAAGTTGTTTTTCTAACAGAAAATTGTTCGGACTCCTAAAATATCACGGCTGGCCCGGATGTTGTCAAGTAATATAAAAAATATCTATAGATGCTGACCAAATGGATTAAGTTAGAGAAACTAAAAATGGTAAAAATAGAGAAAAGCTTATCTAGGTTGGAGAAAAGGCAAATATGACCGCAGTAGAAAATTGAAGAGTATTAGAAATAAATAAAAAATGATGATGGTCAGAGAAAAAATCCTCGACCGTCAAGTTAATCAACTGATAAAAGTCACGGTTAACACCGAAGATCAATTGAAAACCCATTCACTAGTTAGAGGTAAAATGTGTGATCGCTATTTCACTGCCCGCAACAAAACGCAACTGGAATACAATGAGTTTCGCTTCTACCCTCTATTTATGTCCTATTCTTGACCTGCTAACAGCCAATATTCCCGATGATTTAGAAGCAGAAATCAGACTGGGATTACAAGAAGCTTTAGTGAACGCAGCCAAACACGGTAACAAACTAGATCCCAGTAAGTCAGTAGTAGTACAGTTTTCGATCAGCAAAGATGAATATTCTTGGGTAATTACGGACGAGGGGAAAGGGTTCGACCACCCCTGCGAGCATCGTTACCCTTGTTGCCCTGACTTACCCCCTGAAGAGGCAGAAAACGGACGGGGACTATGTATGCTACAACAAATCTTTGATGGAGTCCATTGGAACGCCCAGGGAACCCAACTGAGGCTATCAAAACAGATTAAACGCACCCGTTGGCAATTCCCCAGTAACCACATCTAAGAGGATTTGTGACCGTGCGAGGGGCAGGGAGGAGCGGAGATCGAGCGATCGAGCCATCCCGCAGCTTGATTGATATGGGGCAGAGCCAACTGTGGCTGATCACCCAGAAGGAAAATCAAGGCCGAACTTAGATGCTGTCCGGCTTGAGCCTGACGGTTAGCTTTGAGACGGTGCCAATCTTCGGGAGCGATGGCCAGACGGGCGGCTAGAGCTTGAGCTAATTCCAGAGTGGTGAACGATTGTAAGGTTTCGGAACCCGGAGAGATCATAGAAAAAAAAAACAATGGGGATTTGACACTCCCCGACCTGAAAGTACGGGGATTCTTGGGCTGAATCCTGCCTCCACTAGCAATGCTGATTTTGGTCTTACAGTTTCATATCTAGTCCGACTACACCTTTTACAGTAAGCGCTCTGATGGACTACTCCCCAAGCGTGAATTCGGGTATGCCCTACCCTATTTAATTTTTTGGTCTCCCACCTATGCCCTATTTTCTAAGAAGGCAGTGAGGTATTGGGGCAACCCTAAAAGGATTGGTGACACTAGCCTTTGTACAACGGTCAGTTCGCGTGCCACGACTACACATCTGATTTTCCGCTTGAGTTTAATTATACCGGAAAGCCGTCGTTCCACGACGGGGTTTTAACCCGGTTTTTCGATAAGATAAAATATACCTTCACTTTTGCCAGGCTGCGTCAGTCGATCGAATGTCTTCAGAACCACCCCAAACCACCGACAACGAAGAGGCCCTCTTTGAAGAGGAACTGATTAAAGCAGAGGAGACACTGAGCCGGATCAGACAACGCTACGCGGAAATCAAAGAAGCTCAACCGCAAAAAGAAGAATTACAAGAGCGATTAATGAAACTAGAAGCCCAATGGGCGGAAAATCCCCTCAAAGAGTTAGAAATAGAAGTCAAACAGATCAAAGAACAACTAGAGGAATTGGAAGTTATCCTCGAAAGTAACCTCTTGGGAAATCAGGAACTGAAAAAAATCTTCTGGGACGGGATTAGAAGAGGATTACTAGGAGAAGTATTCTGGCAGATAGTGCGATTCGGGGGCTTGGGAGTTCTATTAGGTTGGGTACTGAAGTCCTGCGCCGGTTAAATCCGTAATTGCGTTAGAATCAGAGTCAGGACGCACTTTAAGGAAAAACCATAACAGAAGATGAATTCACCAATCAAAGCCGTACAGAGTGCATTTTACGGCGATGCGTACTATCGAACACCGCCGCCAGATCTAGAATCTCTCTTACTCAAAGAAAGGATCGTCTATCTCGGCCTACCACTGTTCTCCTCCGATGATGTTAAAAGGAACGTAGGTTTAGACGTAACCGAGCTGATCATCGCCCAGTTACTATATCTTCAGTTCGATGACCCGGAAAAACCGATCTACTTCTACATTAACTCTACAGGAACATCCTGGTATACAGGCGATGCCATCGGCTTTGAAACCGAAGCTTTCGCCATTTGCGACACTATTAATTACATTAAACCTCCCGTCCACACCATCTGTATCGGCCAAGCGATGGGCACTGCCGCCATGATTCTCTCGGCGGGTACTAAAGGTTTCCGCGCCTCTCTGCCCCACGCCACCATAGTTCTCAATCAGAACCGCACCGGGGCCCAAGGACAAGCCACCGATATACAAATCCGCGCCAAAGAAGTATTAGCCAATAAGCGGACTCTCTTGGAGATTCTCAGCGCTAATACGGGACAAACCACGGAAAAATTAGCTAAAGATATGGATAGAACTTTCTATCTCACTCCCGCACAAGCTAAAGAGTACGGCTTGATTGATCGAGTTCTCGAAAGCAGAAAAGAACTCCCGAAACCCCTCGCCCAAATCAGTTAACCTTTACCCCCGGACAAAACTATGCCTATCGGTGTACCCAAAGTTCCTTATCGTCTTCCTGGTAGTCAGTACGAGCAGTGGATCAGTATCTACAGCCGTCTGTCCGTCGAGCGTATCCTCTTCCTCGGTCAAGAAGTCACCGACGGCTTAGCTAACGCCATCGTGGCCCAAATGCTCTATCTGGATTCCGACGACCCCACCAAACCTATTTATCTTTATATCAATTCTCCAGGTGGCTCCGTAACTGCCGGTATGGCGATTTTCGACACCATGCAGTATATAAAATCGGAAGTCGTCACCATCTGCGTCGGTTTAGCCGCTTCTATGGGTGCTTTCCTCCTCGCTGCCGGTTCACCTGGTAAGCGTTTAGCCCTACCCCACGCCCGCATCATGATCCATCAGCCCCTCGGTGGCACCGGCCGCCGTCAAGCCTCGGATATTGAAATCGAAGCGAAAGAAATTCTCCGTATCCGTCAACTGTTAAACGATATTCTCGCCAATCGTACAGGGCAAACTTTAGAGAAAATCGAAAAAGATACCGATCGTGATTATTTCTTATCCGCTCAAGAAGCGATGACTTACGGATTGATCGATAAAGTGATCGAAGAACGTCCCAACTAAACAAGAGGGTGAGTCACGACTCACCCTCTTTCTGTTGCTCTCAAGAGAATATGGTTGATAGTTGTAATTGATTACCGGGATTCGCTTTTTTTTGGACTATTATCGGCAAATCTTTCTCCGCCTCCGTTAGGGGGAACACCATCTGTTTCGTATCGATCAGATTAGGAAAATCTTGCACGATCGCGCTACAGCATTTGACGAAACTTTGTACCCACACCTTGGCCTGTTGTTTCTGCAAGTCAGTTAAGACCTGTTGCGGTTTATCCCCGGTAAATTGAGCTTTTTTATTAATAGTAACTTCCCTTGATATTTCTCCCGGGGGCTTGGTAGATTCCCAATTTTTGACCGTCATGGTACTACCGAGATAACGGCTACTGATCTCGCTCAGATGATTGAAGCTGTCGAGTAATTCTTGCCAAGTTATTTTTCCCACCTCTTGACCCTGACCGTATTCTTTTTTCAGTTGGAATTTCTGTACGTTAAAACCGGGGTCGAAGTGAGTGCAGGATGTGTAATGGGCCCCTGTTAAATTAGCCCCGGTTAATTGCGCTCCGTTGAGATAGGTTCCCGTTAAATCCGCATCCGTTAAATTGGCTTTGGTGAGATAAGCTCCAGTGAAATAGGCAGCTTGTAAATTAGCCGAACTCAGGTTGGCTTTGATTAGATAAGCCTTGATTAAAGATGCGCCTTGTAAATTCGCACCCGCTAAATTCGCCCCGCTCAAATCTGCTTCATTAAAGTACACACCCCGCAGATCCGCATTACTAAGATCTACATCCCGCAAGTTGGCATAGCTTAAATCGGCTCCTTTCAAATTCGCGCCACTGAGATTAAGACCTCTTAAATCCCCCCTTCTTTGTTGTAGATTTGTAAAGTCTCTTTCTCCAGCTTCGTATTTTTGCCGTAGCTCGATCGCTGTACTGTTCTGAAACATAGTTCCTCTATAATTTTGTTAAAAAGTATTGATATTGGCAAATAGTCTTATTTTTTTAAGGCGCTGTACCATACGCCCGTTAGTTAAAAAAAGTGGTTAGAGAAAATTTAGTAGGTTAATGAATTTTTCGAGTGCTTTTTTCGAGCATACAATTGTGACATATATGTGAAATTATAAACAATTCTGGGAGCTATCAGTTTGTTTTCAATCACATTTAATAAGTGATTAAAATCACTTTGTTCAAAAAATATGCGCATAAATACTTAAAGTTCTTGGCAATTATTAATATATTTTCACGATTTAGAATAATTTCTCGCCGGTTCGAGCATAAACCGTGAGATCCCATTGACCATCTTTACCGATTTCAAAAACAATACGGGAACCATCGGCGCTAATACTAGGGTTACGCACTTCAGCGGCTAAATCGGGGGCGATTTCCCGCTTCTGTTGAGTTTCCCTATCGTAAAGATAAATACCCGCGTTACCTTGACGGGTGCCCCGAAAAACTATATATCGCCCGTCTTCAGAAATGGAGGGGTGAGCGGCGATTTGATCGAGAGAATTGAGTCCGGGTAGATCGAGCAAACGGCGGGAGAAAGCATCGAATAAATATACACTCTGTGACCCGTTACGATCGGACACGAAAACGATAAAACGCCCCCTGATCTGGGCATCCGACTCCGCCGCCGGGCTATTGAGACTTCTCCCGCCCCGATCGAAAGGAAAAGATAATAAACGGGGGTAGCCGCCACAGGCATTCAACAGGCTACAAATTAAAGGTAGGAGAACTAAAAAAGAGGCTTTCACTGATCTGGGGCATCCACGAGCGTGCCGTCGGCTATATCTAATTCTATATTGGGGCCTCGATCGAGTACTTCTATATCCCATTGTCCCCGCCTCGACGATGAAAAGACAATATAGCGTCCATCGGGGCTAATTTGTGGGTTTTTGACGCTGTTGCGATAGTTTTGGGTGAGTAGGTCAGATCTGCGGGTGAGACGGTCATAGAGGGCGATTTCGGGGCGACCATCGATCGTCACCAGATAAGTTAAATAGCGAGCCGTGCGACTGAGACTGGGAGTATCCGCTATTTCCTGACCGGTATACAAACCATCGAGATCATCGAACTTTCGTTCTTGTAAATCGTATAACAAAATCTCCCGACTGCCCCGACGGCCGGAGACGAAAGCCAGCCAGCGTCCGTCACCGCTCAGAGTCGGATCTTCCTCGTTATAACGGCTATTAAGACCGGCCAGATCACTTTTTTCGGGGTTGAAGGTACAGGAACTCAACAAGCCGGTCAAGAGGAGGGTATTACTAATAATCAAAGCGATCTTGATTATCATCCCGGCCCGATGCCGGTTTATCCCAGTCTTCTCCATCATCGCTGCTGTCGTTAATAGGTTGATAGTCTACATATTCCCCTTTAAAAGGTTCATCATCCATTATGGGTGGACGGGGGCGGCGCTTTTTCGGGGTGGTTTCCGTGGTACTTTCCGCGGACGGGCGGCGGCGGCGAGTCGGGGGTCGCTCGGAAGTAACATTGGCATCAGACCAGTCATCGTAGCTACTGGGAGCGCCTGCTGCCTCACTTGGTTTACTAGGACGCTTTCTTTTACCGGTGGCATCATTGGGCCGTTTGGCGGTATTCCTCGACGGACGGGGTGTTTCATCGCTATAACTACTACTCCGGTTCGGGCGGGGATCTTCGTAGCCCCTCAAGCGGCGGTTATTGGTCTCGTAAGGTTCCTCTGGTTCGTAGTCGTAGGGTTCTAATTGCTCTAATTCCGCTCGATATTCCCGACTTACCGGACGTTCATCGACTAGAGGGGAATTACGGCGCGCCTGTTCGGTGGTCAGTCCTCTGAGGCGCACTGTTTCCACTGCGAAAAACACCGCAGCGCCCGTGAGTAAGAATTGACCGAACTGTAAAATCGGATCGAGCCGCCAGCCCTGGAATAACAGGATCAGACCGCACAATAAGCCGACGGCGGCGAAAAATATATCGTGGTCTCGCGAAAGTTCTGGGCGTATCGATCGCATGAAGTACAACCCAGCCCCGCCGACGGCCAGAAAGATGCCTAAAATACTGGCTGAGTTTAGCCCAAAGTTTACCATTACCCTCTCCGTTCTTTCCTATCTCAGAATTAATGGATTCTTCTAGGATAACCTGTTCTTTCTCCAGGAGAATATTGATAGTGATGATAACTCTAATCCGATGGTGGGGCAATCTCTATTTATAGAGTATTTCCTTTCTCCCGTCGATCGGTCATTATGATATTAGAAGCTCTTTTACCCGCGTCCTCTTAATGCCAAGCTTCATACCTAAGAATGAACCGTTAATGAACCTTTAGGCGATTGCTCCCGTCTAATTATGTAAGATAAGATCGGGTTAGTTTTAAACAAACTCGTACCGACTTCACCTTTAGCACTTTCCTGCATAGGGAGCAAGGATCGGGAAAGGGAAAGGTAGCGACAGACTTTCTGCGTGTTACAAGGAGTCACGACCAAAAAGATGCCCACAGCCAAACACAACCAAAACAACCAAAAACCGACGATCTCAGCCGATATGGTGCGTACCTACCTGCACGAGATCGGACGAGTACCACTATTGACCCACGAACAAGAGATTGTCTACGGGAAACAAGTGCAGAAAATGATGCTCTTGTTAGAGAAAAAAGAAGAATTAGCTAAAAAGCTGGGACAAGAACCAAATCTGAGTGAGTGGGCTACCGCGTTAGAAATGACGACGGAGGAGCTAAATCGTGCCATCGGGCAAGGTGAGCGGGCGAAGCGGAAAATGATCGAAGCTAATCTACGCTTGGTAGTCGCTATCGCTAAGAAGTATCAAAAGCGCAACATGGAGTTCCTCGATCTCATTCAAGAGGGAAGCCTCGGACTCGAAAGAGGTGTGGAGAAATTCGACCCCACCAAAGGCTATAAGTTCTCTACTTACGCGTACTGGTGGATACGTCAGGCGATCACGAGAGCGATCGCTCAACAAGCCCGCACGATCCGCCTACCGATACACATCACGGAAAAACTGAACAAGATCAAGAAAACGCAGAGGGAGTTAGCCCAACAACTGGGGCGCAGTGCCACACCAGGTGAGATCGCTCAAGCCCTCGAACTAGAACCGAGTCAAATCCGCGAGTATTTGAGTATGGCACGCCAGCCCATATCTTTAGACGTGCGGGTAGGGGACAATCAAGACACCGAATTATCGGAACTCTTAGAAGACGAGAACATTTCACCGGATAACTTTATAACTCAAGAGTTATTAAAGCAAGATCTAGAAAATCTTCTCGCCGAGTTAACCCCCCAACAAAGGGAAGTTCTCTATCTTCGTTTTGGACTCAGAGACGGCAAAGAACTGTCTCTAGCTAAAATCGGTCAACAGATGAACATCAGTCGTGAGCGTGTTCGCCAATTAGAGCATCAAGCCCTCACCCATCTGCGCCGCCGCCGTTCCAACGTTAAGGAATATATAGTCGCTAGTTAGTGGTTAGTGGTTAGTGGCTAGTAACTAGTCACTGGCCGCTAAACGTAACTGGCCCAATCTTTCGCCCAACCCAACACGGCTTGAACATTATCGATCGTATCCGCCTCGCAGTACAAGCGCAGAACCGGTTCAGTGCCGCTAAAACGAATCAATAACCAACTGCCATCAGCGAGACGATATTTATAACCGTCCACCGTGATACAGTCGATCACCTGTCGCCCCGCTATTTCCGTTAGAGGCTCACACGCAAGAGTATTAATTAATTGCTCCCTAGCTTCCATACCCGATAAAGGCAGGTCGATCCGATCGTATTCCGAATGGAACCCCACCTTATCCTGTACCTCGGCGTAGAGGGTGCTTAAATCCTTACCCGACTCCACCACCGCTTCTAACAGGTAGAGAGCCGATAGGAGTGCGTCCCGTTCGGGAATGTGATCCCCGTAACCCACGCCCCCGGACTCTTCACCGCCGATGAGGACGGGAGTGGTGAGCATTCTGTCCGCTATATATTTATAACCGATCGGCGTTTCAAATAGGGGTAAGTCCCATAAACTCGCCAACTTGGGAATTAAATCGGAACCGCTCACGGTTTTGACGATTTCCCCCCTTCGTCCTTTATAACCGGCGAAATGCCCCATGAGAATCGGGATGAGGATCTGGGAGCTGAGGAAATTACCCTTACCATCGACGGCGGCGATGCGATCGCTATCCCCGTCGAATACTAAACCCACTCTCAAGCCCTCCTCTAGTAAAGAAGCTTGACGGATAGTTTCGAGAATGCGCCCCAGATTGCGTGGTAAAGGTTCCGGGGCCCCGCCGCCGAAGAGGGGGTCACGGTTGCTGTTCAATTCTGTTATCGGGCATCCCAATAATCGTTCTAAACCCCCGGCGGCCGAACCGTGCATCACATCGGCGTAAACTTCTAATTGGCCTCGGGCGATCGCTTCTCTAATAGCGTTCACATCTACTTTAGCCCGCAAACCCTGACAATAGCTTTCCCACGGCTCGAAAAGAGCCAGACTGCCACTGGGACCGTCGAAAACCGGGGGATTATTTAAAAGTGCTTCTATTTGACCGGTGATTTCCGGGGATACAGAACCGCCGAAATATCCTTTCACTTTCAGTCCCAGGTATTTGGCCGGGTTATGACTGGCGGTGAGGACGATCGCACCCAGGGCGTTCAATGCTTTCGCCGCCCAACTGAAAGCGGGTGTGGGAGCGTAGGATTCGGACAGGAGAACATCGAAACCGGCCGCCTGTATGGCTTCGGCCGCTGTGCGTGCGAAGTCCTCGGCTAGGAAACGGCGATCGTAGCCGACGATAATGAGACGGGAGCCGGTTTGGGCGGCGTAGTTTTCTGCTAGAACATAGGCGGCGAGGGGAGCTAGTAAAGCCACTCGCTCGAAGGTAAAATCTGCGGCTATCACCCCTCTCCAGCCATCGGTTCCAAACTTAATCGGGTTTACACCTGCCATGAATATTACTACCAGCGCTACTTCCAATTACTTTAACCTGCCTTGCGGCTTTCTTAAAGCTCATTTTTCAAAATTCTCTGCTTTATTTTCTTCCCATTTCAATAAAGGTAATAGTAAGGCTTGTAATTTCATACGTTCAATATAAGGCCAGCCACCACTTTCTTCTATATCTTTCAAGAGGCTGTACAAATCTTTACGCGTGTTCGGTAGGATCGGCTCGAACATATCCACCCTGATCTCCCTATGTAACATTTCTAGGGTTCTCAATATACTTAACAGGGCTCTGGTGTTGCCCTCTTGTTGACTCGCTAAAGATTTAACATTGGCTCTCAAGCAATCTAGTTGCTCTGGGAGGTTAATCTTATCCCCGGATGACGGCTGATTCATACTTTTTGTTTAACAAAATCCTTTTTATCTTACTAGACACAAACCTTAAGGAATGATACATAATGGAGAACTAATCTCAAGCAGTCTTAAAGATTATTTATTATTGCCCTCATGTAGGGATAAGTATCTAAATTTTGATACAGTAGATCCCGATACATTTGGCGCAACTTGTCTGGAGTGAATTGGCCCGCCCTGGACAAGGGGTAATAATTTATAAGATTGATAAAGCGAGGTTGACATAAATGAAATTCCGTGCGTTAGTGGCCGCTTTTGTAGCATTATGTTTAGGGATGTTGACAGCCTGTAGTGACGGCACAAATACGGTCGTTAACAGAGACCAACTTACCTACGATGAAATTCTCAATACGGGATTGGCAAATAAGTGTCCCCAGATTTCAGAATTTACCAGAGGCAATATTCCTATTGAAAAAGGTGCGAGCTATGTAGTTACCGATATATGCTTAGAGCCACAAGAATATTTCGTTAAAGAAGAACCCCTCAACAAAAGGGATGTGGCCGAGTATGTGCCGGGGAAATTGCTGACTCGCTCTACTACGAGCTTAGAACAGATCAGCGCTACTCTCAAAGTTAGCGCCGATGGTGCTTTAACGTTTATTGAAGAAGATGGCATCGATTTTCAGCCGATCACGGTGCAATTACCTGGCGGCGAGCAAGTACCTTTCTTCTTCACGATGAAGGGATTCACGGGCACCACGGAAGCGGGTTTTACTTCTATTAACAGTTCCACGGATTTTGAAGGCGATTTTAAAGTGCCTTCCTATCGTGGCGCGGGTTTCTTAGATCCTAAAGGTCGGGGCGTGGTCACGGGTTATGACAACGCGGTCGCTTTACCTGCGGGTACTGATAATAAAGCTTTCGCTCGCGCTAACGTCAAAGCCACCGAATTAGGTAAAGGCAGTATGTCTTTACAGATTACCAAAGTTGACGGCGCTACCGGTGAGATCGCCGGTGTGTTTGAAAGCGAACAACCCTCGGATACGGATTTAGGCGCTAAAGACCCCGTGGATGTTAAAGTCCGCGGTATTTTCTACGGTCGGATCGAATCGAGAGCGTAGTCGTCTATTTAAGCTATAATTGAAGGGCAATTTCCACAAAGTGAATTGCCTTTCTCTATTTCTGGGGTGGTCTCGCCCGTCATGTCCGTACAATCATGCAAATGTTTGGTTTAAAAACTGCGATTATCATGGTAAAAATGTCGTTGTAGCGAGTATGGTTAGCCTCCTAAGCTGAAGTGAAGTAGGAGATAAGTCCTTTCCGTCCTTAGAGGGTTTATATCTATACACCAGATCAGTCCCTATCAATGACTTTTGTTGCTATGCTCATCGCCAATAAAGATAATCTCAAATTAGAAACCCTAACTCTGTTCCAAGAATATCGCAAGTCCGCTAATAACGCCCTTCGCAATCAAATCATGGAATTAAATTTCGGACTGGTGCGTAAGGAAGCACACCACTGGGTTAATCAATGTAACGAAAGTTACGAAGACTTGTTACAAGTGGGGTCGATCGGATTGATCCGAGCGATAGAACGTTTTAATACGGATAAAGGTCACGCTTTTAGTTCTTTCGCCATCCCCTACATCCGCGGCGAAATTCAACATTATCTCAGGGACAAAGGCTATAGCGTGAGAATACCGAGACGCTGGCTGGATCTAGGCAGGAACGCCGTTAACATCCGCCGTGAATTTCAAACTTCATATAACCGTCAACCGAGCGATCGAGAAATCGCCGTCGCTCTAGATATTTCCCTGCAAGAATGGCAAGATGTGAAATTAGCCTTACAAAATCGTGAACCGATCAGTCTCGACCTGCCCATCGGTAACGAAGACGATGGGCAGACCTCCTTGGCGGATTTAGTCCCCGACCCCAAATATCGTAGTTTTCAGCTAGGTCAAGACGATCGTTTAAGACTACAACAGGCGTTATCACAATTAGAAGATAAAACCCGCCATATATTAGAATTCGTATTCTTACGGGATTTAACCCAACGGGAAACCGCCGAGCAATTGGGCATCAGCGTAGTCACCGTTTCCCGTCGCGTGAAAAAAGGCTTAGAAATCCTCAAATCCACTATGACCCAAGAGGTTTTTTAAATCGTCGGCATCTGTGGAAAACCTGTGGAAAAGTTCACCGGTAAGAGAAAGCCTATCAGGGTATAAAGCGTCAATTATCAATAGTTTCCAGTGAATTTGACACCTAGAGAAAAGAATTAATTATTGTGGAAAACTTTCTCAGAATTAACGAGAATAACCAGAACTACGAGTGAGAAGATTGATTCGATCGCTCAATTGAGATAGAGTTTGTTTCAATTGCCAATCTTGATGTTGGGACTGATTGATCTTGTCGCAACTGTATAAGACGGTGGTGTGATCTTTCCCTCCAAATTCCTCACCGATGCGGGGCAGACTTAAATCCGTATGTTGGCGCATCAAGTACATTCCTATCTGCCGGGCCAGACTAATTTCTCGTCGTCGAGAGTGGCTTTTTAACTCCTCTACCGATAATTTAAAATTTTCCGATATGACCTGAAGAATTATTTCTGGGGGAGTAGTAATCTGCTCCCTGGGAGGATTGAGAATCGGTGCGATATTTTCCGGTGTCATCGGCAATCCAGAAATAGCGATGTAGGTAGTGGCACGAATTAACGCCCCCTCCAATTCCCTGATATTAGAAGTGTAATTAGTAGCGATATATTCGATGACAGTGCGGGGTAGACGCATATTCTCGTATTCGGCTTTCTTCTGTAAAATGGCCATACGGGTTTCAATATCGGGAACTTGAATATCAGCTATCAATCCCATGGAGAAGCGAGAGATCAAACGATCCTGCAAACTGGGAATCTGTTTAGGTTGTCGATCGGAAGCCAATACTACCTGTTTCCCAGCTTCGTGAAGGGTATTGAACGTGTGGAAAAACTCCTCTTGGGTGTACTCTTTCCCTTCCATGAATTGAATATCATCTACTAAGAGAATATCCGCGGAACGATAGTGATTGCGAAAACTATCCATGCTATCTTGGCGGATAGCGGTGATCAAATCGTTGGTAAATTGTTCGGTGGAGATATAAAAAACTCTTCCCTGGGGGAACATTTCCAATCGGTAATGGGCGATAGCCTGCATTAAATGGGTTTTTCCTAAACCTACGCCGCCGCAGAGAAAGAGAGGGTTAAATTCCCTTCCAGGTAATTCCGCTACTGCCAAGGCGGCGGCGTGGGCCATACGATTGGTGGGGCCGACCACGAAGCGAGAGAAAGTATACTTGGGATTGACTTTTATGGCGGTTATGTCCGCGGAATCTGGATTGGGGTTATGTTCCTCATCGAAGATGGTTAGATTATTCCCGTCTGCCGTAGTGAATCCAATTTCCACGGGATAGCCGAGTATATCTTGGATGACTTCGGATATGGTTTTTAAATAGTTTTTTTGTAGGTGATTGAGGATGAAAGGATTGGCGGCTTGGATTATGATGTGGGTATCTTCCCACTTGTGTAACGAGGCGGTTTCGATCCAGGTCTCGAAAGTCGGGCGGGTTAACTGTAGCTTTAAACGCTCTAGGACTTGATACCAAAGTTGTTGGGGTGAAATATCCACAGGTAGTTTAGAAAGACAGTTATTAATTTTTTTAGCTTAGCTTAATTTTTTCGAGTCGGATGTGGAAAGATTTTCTCTCTCTGTTCTTACGCGATAATTGCCCCCTCTGTCAACGCCCTTGCGATGGAACCCTATGCGGGGATTGCGATCGAACTCTCCTAACTTACGCCTTTCGGGACCCTTTCGTTTATTGGCGGGAAGAATTACCGTTATTCGTCTGGGGGCGTTACGAGGGGAAATTAAAGCAAGCTATAGCCCGTTTAAAATACGACTCCCAACCCGCTATCGGCACTCATTTGGGCGTGGCTATGGGGCGCGCTTGGAATCAATCCCATCCCCTACCGAAACTCGCTCTTTGCGCCCTGATACCCGTCCCCCTCCATCCGCATCGCCTCGCCGCGAGGGGTTATAATCAAGCGCAATTATTGGGGGCGGGATTTTCGGAAGTCACGGGAATACCTATCCTGCCGGCGGGATTGGTCAGGCAACGGGATACAGTGGCTTTATACGGTTTGAATCTGGTTCAGAGACAAACTGCCATGAAAGAGGTTTTTGAACCAGGTAAGGATTTAAAAAGACTCTCCCGTGACGTTTCTATTCTCTTGGTGGATGATATATACACTACCGGGACGACGGTGAAAGAGGCGGCGACGGTTCTAAAAAATGCCGGGTTTAAATTGTCTGGAGTGGTCGCCTTGTCCACGGGTAAACGATCGAACTAAACTATAAATAGCACGGTAGTATGGCGATTATATTGATTTATAAAGTTGCTAAAAAGCCCCTATCGTGATATATGCGAGGGAAAAAAGATGAAATACACCGATGCACAAATGGCCGTCTGGTTACGGGGTTTATTAAGCGTGGCTTGGGCTGACGGTAGTTATGATAGTTCCGAACAAGCTTTGATCTTGCAGATGGCCCATGATTTGCAGTTGGGAGATAAAGATGTACTGTACGAGTCCATCAGCCCGGAAGATCTAGCCGCGGTTTTAGGGGGAGAGGGTACTACCGGAGAGAACTTTTTACGGACGGCGGTGCTGGTATCGATAGCCGATGGAGTATACTCGCAGCCGGAAGCTGATCTGATCTATAAATACGGAGAAGCTTTAGGTTTAAATATAGAGGCTTTACAGGGTCTCGAACATACCCTGTGCGACCATCACGAAGAAGCGGTATCACCTGCGCGTCAAGACCTGGTAAGTCCACCCCATCCCCATCCTGATGTACTTTATCCCCTGAAAGATTGGCTGGATGACTTAGAAATACACGACCCGCGTTTAGCCCGATTTCTCTGTAAGATGATACCCCCTCAATGTCCTTTCGAGAGAGATATAGTCCTATTCGGCCATAAGATTCTACACATCCCCCCTCTATGTAAGCTCAATCCTCTTTACGAGCAGTTAGTGGGTTTAAGATTTCGCTCTCTTTCTTATTTAGCCGAAGATTGTAAAGAAGATATTTCCCCTTACATTTAAGACTCGAATTTACCGAGGAATTTCAAGGTAAAAAACACGAAGACAGTGCCGATCACCGCGATGGGGTAAAAACCAGCGCCCACGGTAACACCTAACGCCGCCGTAGTCCAGATAGTGGCGGCGGAAGTTAAACCCCTGATTCTAATTTCCCCCTGTTTGGCGTTAGATTCGTGAAGGATTTCCCCCGCACCTAAAAAGCCGATTCCCTGGGCGACTCCTTGAATTACCTGACTGGGAGTGATTACCGAGGGTGCTTGAAACGGCAACATCACAAACATCGTCGAGCCGAGGCACACGAGTATATGAGTCCTCATGCCCGCCGGTTTGCGTTCTAGGTATCTCTCCCGCCCGATAACCGCTCCGATAAGAGTTGCTATGGTTAATTTAGTGAGAATAACTGCGAGTTTGTCAAGATTGAAGGTGTAATCAATCATTGTTATATTAATTCGGGCTTTAAATAACTATTTTCGCTTTTTATCTGGCTATACCTTAGTTTTACACCCAACTTCAGTTTATCGGACGGTGCGATCGTCAAGCCACGGCGCGTGGGCTTGATGGGTTGAGTATGGACGGGCTTCATCTCCAATGTGGACAAAAACTGGAACAGAACTAATTTCATCTCGAACATTGCGAAAGCCGAGCCGATACAACGACGGTTTCCGCCTCCGAAGGGCAAATACTCATAAGGTGAAAACTGACGCTCTAAAAACCTTTCTGGTCTGAATTTTTTTGATTCTGGATATACTTCCTGACGATGATGGGCTAGATAAATAGAAGGCATGATTACCGTACCAGGTTCGAGAGCGTATCCAGCTAAGATGACGGGTTGCTTGACCACGCGGGGGAAAGCGCCGATCGCAATAGGATAAAGACGTAAAGTTTCTTGGCAGACGGCGCTCAAATAAGGCAGTCGCGAGATTACCATAGGATCTGAAACGCTCTTCCCCTCTATAGTTTCTATTTCCTGCAAAACCTTATGTCGAACATCGGGCAGAGAAGTAATCCAATATATGGCCCAAGCTAAAGCTGATGCCGTAGTTTCATGACCTGCGAAAAGGAGGGTCATCAATTCGTCACGCAATTCCACGTCACTTAGCGTTTTTCCTTCAGTATCTTGGGCCATCATCAGTAGGGCTAGAATATCGGTTCTCGATGGGTCGGGATGGGAGCGGCGAAAGGTGATTTCGGCGTAAAGTAATTCGTCTACTCTCCTTCTCAGACGTAAGAATCTGCCCCAAGGACTCCAATCACCCCAGTCCTTCTGTAGAAAACGATAAAACAGAACCATCGCACCAAGGGGCGAACCGAAGCCATCTAACATCGCGCTTAAAGTTTGTTTTAATTCCTCGTAGCGATCGCCGGCATCTAATCCGAATACCGCCCTTAAGATGACCTCCAGAGAGATCGATTGCATAATCGGCCGCACCGTCAGGGTTTTCCCTACATCCAGTCCGGCAATAGTGCGGGTCGTTATCTCCATGATAACTTCGGCGTAAGAGCGCATGCGATCGCCGTGAAAAGGTGGCGTGAGAAGTTGCCGCTGTTGCTGATGAGCCGTCCCTTCTAGTAAAACGATGCCATGTTCGCCTATGAGTGGTTCCAGAATTTGATTGGCTTTTCCCGCACTCACCTGGTCGGGTTTAGCGGTGAAAAGAGCCTCTAAGGCTTCTGGACTGCTGAAGTAGATCAAAGGCGAAGAAACTCCTGGTTGAGAGACTCGGTAATCATTCCCATAAACTGCCGTACGAGCTTCTAAAACTTCTAACGGGTTGAAAATGAACCGCAATCCTCGAAGGCGACGCAGTAAAAGCGGACTTTTCGGCGGGCCCTTCAATTCTTTGATGAGTAAATCAGTCATCGTTTCCCCGTTCAATCTGGTAGTTCGATCTTAACAGCTAAAAATATTTTTATGTGCCTGATGATCGGATAATCGCTATTAAATTTTGTCGATAAAAAATATACGAAATGTGGTGACTATTCCCGTCAGAATCGCTCCCCCTAGTAATATTATTAATGCCCACAATTGTTTTGATTGTGTCCCTTTTATCTCGCCAATATCGCTTTTCATCGATTCAATATCTTTTTTTATGACCTCGACTTCAGTAGTTAAAGCCATGACTTTGCATTTAATCTCTTGTTGCCCTTCTTCGAGCTTTTCAAGTCGGGCATTGATATTTTTTTCTAAATTAGTGAATAGTTCTTTAATGTCGTAGCTAACAGTTATAGGTGTCTGGCTCATAATAATGTGTTCCTATAAATATGTTTTCGCTCTTGATGACATAATTTTAACACTCCCCATAATTTACTTATAGAGAGTGTTCAATTCTAATAACTACTTGGATTTATTAGCGAAATAAGCCTCTAAAGCTTCATTGATAATATGATTCATGGGTCTGGCTTCCGATTCAGAAGCTTGTTTCAGGCGCAGGAACATATCATCGGGCACGCTGACGCGATTTTGATTCTTGCGTACCCTTTTAGCTTTCGTGGTGTCTTTGCTTGTTTCTACGGTATTAGTCATAATCACTCCTGATTGATATGTAGCTGAAAAATTTCTCAAACTGTCGAAGCCGACGCGATGGCAGAACTCGCCAAAGCTTTCGCCTTTTTGCTTATCCTGCTTGAAATGAACGAGCATTGGCTCTAGAATCTTCTCTAAATCTCCCATCGCCATCTTATCCATATAAGCCTCGGCCAACCGCGTTTGATTCGGCGTGCCGCCCAACCACAATTGATAAGAATCGGGGGCGCTACCCACGAATCCTAACTCTGCCATGTAGGGACGGGCGCAACCGTTGGGGCAACCGGTCATACGGATGACGAATTCTTCCTCTCCCATCCCCAATTTGTTTAACAGGAGACGGATACGATCGATCATACTCGGTAAAATCCTCTCGGATTCCGTAATCGCCAGTCCGCAGGTAGGCAAAGCGGGACAAGCGATAGAGTAGCGCACCAAAGGATCGATCTCGCCAGGATCGGTTACAATCCCGTGCTGATGCAATATTCCCTCAATAGCCCCTTTATCGCCAGGCTTCACCTCATAAACAATAATATTATGATTCGGGGTCAACCGCAGAGGCACGTCGAATTTTTCTACAATCTGCCGTAAAGCCGACTTTAATTGAAAACTGCCCTCATCTTTCACCCTACCATTCTCGACAGAAATCCCCAAGAATAAGTTACCGTCTCCCTGTTCGTGCCATCCGAGGTAATCGTGATATTTCCAAGGGGGTAAAGACTGGAAAGGCTGAATTTTCTTGCCGAAATAACCTTCTACTGTGGCCTTGAACTTCTCCACGCCCCATTCGGCGATGAGATATTTCATTCTAGCGTGACGGCGATCGGTTCTATCACCATAATCCCGCTGGGTGGCCACGATCGCTTTAACTAGATCGTAAACATCCTCTTTCTCCACATAACCGATCTCATCGGCGGTGCGGGCGAAAGTTTCTTCCTTGCCGTGAGTGCGCCCCAAGCCACCACCGGCATAGACGTTGAACCCTTGCAACTCTCCCTGCGAATCGGTAATCACCACCAAGCCCACATCGTGAGTGTAGACATCGATGGAATTATCCCCGGGCACCGTGACGGCACACTTGAACTTGCGGGGCATATAAAGGGAACCGTAGATCGGTTCGATCGGATCGTCAGTATTAACCCCGTGGAGATCACGCGCTCTCGCCGCCTTCACTTCCGGCTTTTCCTCTGCGGAAATGGCTTTCTCGCCATCGAGCCAGATCTCATAATAAGCGCCCGTTTGGGGAGTCAATAGATCCGCCACATTATCCGCGTACTCCCAAGCATAACCATATTCGGGACGATTTTTGAAAGGCGCAGGCGGGGCCATCACGTTGCGATTCACATCGCCGCAGGCGCTGAGAGTCGAACCCATATTGCGGATGATGGCGCTGACGGCTGCTTTCATATTTCGTTTGAGAATCCCGTGTAACTGGAAGCCCTGCCTGGTAGTCACCCGCAGAGTCCCGTTACCGTATTGGTCGGCTAACTTATCTAAAGTTAAATACAATCGGGGGGGGATGTAGCCGCCAGGACTTCTGGTTCTCAGCATCATCTGATAATCTTTCTCTTGTCCTTTAACCCGATGATCGCGGTTATCCTGTTGATAAGACCCGTGAAACTTGAGAATCTGGACGGTATCCTCGTTAAAATGAGTTGTATCCTCTAATAACTCTGTCGCTAGAGGTTGCTTTAAATAACCGCTGTTTTCTTTTAATCCTTCAACTTTTGACGGTTTCCGCGTTGGCACAATAGGAGTCTTAACCATTTCGATAAAAATTAAGTCATGGAGTACGATGCTTTGTTACTCTTGAGCGTCTAGGGGAACTGACTGTAACATTAAAGACATTATTTCTATCTTACCGTTTAGGAACGATCGCACGAATTTTTTCTTGAATCTCTTTATTAATGGTCAATCCCATCCCCAATAAAACCCAAATCGCCCGCGACCCCTATATAATCCTCAATAACCAAGGGTCAGCCCTACCCTCTTTCAACCTGTCCCGTTCCTATCATAAACTGGGTCGAGACCCTCAAGAGGTGGATTTACTCGTGCCGGATGATTGGGGGGTGGTAAGTCGGATTCAATCCCGTTTTAAACGTATCGGGCAAGATTACTGGATATACGACGGCAAAGACGACGCTAATCCTAGTTCCAATCAACTGTTCATCAACAACAGGGTCATCACTCCCAGAGAAGGTTACAAACTGCAAAACGGCGATGAAATCCGCATCGGTCAAGACCCCCAAAACTGGGTGACAATAACTTATTACAATCCCGATAATTTCGACTCTACCAAACCCCCTACACAGAAAACGGTCTCTTTACTGAATCGATCGGTTTTACTCGGTCGTGACTCCACCGCTACATTAGTATTAGACGCGCCCACTATTTCCCGTCGCCACGCTACGATCGATCGAGATAATCAGGGGCGATACATTGTCAAGGATTACAGCGCTAACGGTGTTTTCATCAACGGGCAGAAAGTCTCAGGCGAGGGCGTATTAAACCGGGGTAATATTTTACGCGTCGGGCCTTTTACTTTCGTTCTCCAAGGCGATGATCTAGTATTAATAGACCAAGGCGATAACATCCGACTCGACGCGGAAAATGTGGTGAAAATCGTCCGCGATCGAGCTAACAATCCCCTCGTCATCCTCAATCATATTTCTTTACCGATCGAACCAGGTCAATTTGTCGCTATAGTCGGCGGTAGCGGTGCGGGAAAATCCACTTTATTGAAAACTTTATTGGGTATAGAAGTCACTACTTCGGGTAAAGTTTATCTAAACGGTGAGGACTTGAGAAATAACTTCAATATCTACCGGACTCAAATAGGATACGTGCCCCAATTCGATATTGTCCATAAGGATTTAACGGTGGGAGAAGTGCTGCTTTACGGTGCCCGATTACGCTTACCCCCCGACCTTGATTTTCAGGAAGTCATCGATAAAAACTTGGGGCTAGTGGAACTGACAGAAAGGAAAAACACTTTAGTAAGAGACCTCAGCGGCGGTCAATTAAAGCGGGTTAGTATCGCCCTGGAGTTATTAGCAGATCCGAAATTGTTCTTTTTAGATGAACCCACATCGGGATTAGATCCGGGTTTGGATAAAAAGATGATGGAACTATTAGGGAAACTATCGCGACAAGGGCGCACGATCGTTCTAGTCACCCACGCTACTAATAATATTAAACTGTGCGATCTAGTTGCTTTCTTGGGTGGGGGCGGTAATCTTTGCTATTTCGGTTCGCCGACCGATTGTCTGCAATATTTTGGAGTTAACGATCGAGACTTCGCGGATATATACGTACAATTAGAAGATAAAAAAGAAGTAGAATTAGCGAGAGAGCGTTTCCGAGTTTCCGCCGACTACGCCAATAATATAGAGGCAAAACTCAATAAAAAGTTTCAGACTAACCAAAATACACCGAAACAGGTTAAAAGTTCTGTCATCCGTCAGATAAAGGTTTTGAGTCAGCGTTATTTCACCCTTACACTCAGGGATAGAACCAGCTTAATACTCTATTTGATCACGGCACCGATCGGTATTGTCCTCATCGGGCTGGTTTTGAAAGGTCAAGACCCTTTCTCGTTACCGGATAACGCGACTCTAGACCTGGCCAGTAAAGCCGCCCCCCTCGCTTTAAGGGTTTTATTCGTTATTTCTTCGGCTTGTTCATGGGTGGGTTTAGCGAGTTCTCTACAGGAAATAGTTAAAGAGTGGGCTATTTACACGCGTGAAAGATTGATAAACTTAGGATTGCTCAACTATATTCTCTCTAAGTTAGCGGTATTAGGTTTAGTTTGCTCGGCGCAGTCTCTTTTAATCACCCTGACCGTGTTAATTGCTTTCGACCATCCTAACCCCTCATTGCTACCCTGGTTTTTAGGATTATTTATAACTACTTTCTTGACTATTTTTTCAGCCATTAATCTCGGTTTGATGGTATCGGCAGCGGTTAAAAATATAACCCAGGCTAATAGTGCTTTACCCTTATTACTCATCCCGCAAATTATCTTCGCCGGGGTGTTATTCAATCTCGATAATATCGGTAAATATTTATCGTGGTTGATGATCAGCCGTTGGTCTATAGGTGCTTACGGGGTGTTGGTCGGCGTTGAGAAGATGATCGCTAAAGCCCAACAATTAAACTCTTTTGGCGTTGCCCTTCCCTTTGAAGACCCTAACGGGGTGTATGACCTCTCTTGGCGTAATTTATCGATAAATTGGGGAATATTAGGGGTGCATACGATCGTTTATCTACTCATAACCTGCTGGCTACAAAAGCGCAAAGATATTCTCTAAAACTATCTATCCTGACAATATGGTGTGTGAATTGAAAATCGATGTGCGATGCAAATTTTGAGTATTTAATGATCTCTATCATATTTATATAGAGATATAAATAAACCAGCTTGGCAATATTTGAGTACCAAAATCATTAAGAACAAGTAGCGTTAAAAATTTCAAAACAAGCTAAAATGGATTAAAATTTTATTAAACATATCTATTGGCTCTAAGTACCCTTTAGTAGTAGGGGATTTTCTGTGTTAGAAGCTTGTATATTTGCGACTATATTAACTGGCTTTTTCGGAATAATCTGGAAAAAGAATTTAATCATGAAAATCGTTTCTATGGATGTGATGAGTACGGGAGTGGTGGCTTATTTCGTCCTCATGTCGGCTAGAGATGGTTCCTTCACACCGATCGTCTCCGATGTAAAAAATATCGCCTACGCCGATCCCGTACCTCAAGCGGTAATCCTAACGGCGATCGTTATCGGTTTCTCGATTCAAGCGGTGATGCTAGTAGGCACGATGAAACTGTCGCGCAATCATCCAACCTTGGACACCGACCACATAGAAAGGAGTAATACCCCGTGACATTTCTCAGTCTGGTTTGGTTGGTAATTCCCTTCTGTTTGGGATTCTCGATCTATTTAATACCGAGAAGCGAGAAAATTCTGGCGTTGATGACGGCGATTATTTCCGCTGCCTATGCCAGTGCTTTATTCTTGGAAAAAGCCCCCTTGAGCGTTCAATTGTTAAACAGTTTCGGGGTGACATTGGTAGCCGACCAGTTGAGCGCCTTCTTCATCCTCACTAACGCTCTAGTGACGGCCGGCGTAGTCCTCTACTGTTGGCACAGCGATAAGAACAAGTTTTTTTACGCTCAATTAGCCATCTTACACGGCAGTATTAACGCTGCGTTCATATGTACCGATCTGATCAGTCTGTACGTGGCTTTGGAAGTAAGCGGGCTCGCCGCCTTTCTCTTGATAGCCTATCCCAGGGGCGATCGTTCTCTCTGGGTGGGGCTGCGCTATCTATTCGTCAGTAACACGGCGATGCTATTTTATCTAGTCGGCGCGGTATTAGTTTATAAAGCCAGTTATACCTTCAGTTTTGAAGGTTTAGCCAAAGCACCCCTCGAAGCTTTCGCCTTGATATTCCTCGGTTTACTGGTTAAGGGTGGGGTTTTCGTCTCCGGTTTGTGGTTGCCCATGACTCATTCCGAGTCGGAAACCCCCGTCTCGGCGATGATGTCGGGAATCGTGGTCAAAGCGGGAGTCTACCCGATGGTACGTTTCGCCCTATTATTACCGGAGATAGAGCCGATAATCAGGGTGTTGGGAGTGGGTACGGCGCTTTTGGGAGTATTTTACGCCTGCTTTGAAAAGGACACGAAAAGAATGCTCGCCTTTCATACCGTCTCCCAGTTGGGTTTTATCCTCGCCGCCCCGGAGGTGGGAGGCTTCTACGCCCTGACACACGGACTGGTTAAATCTTCTCTATTCTTGACGGCGGGAGAATTACCGGGCCGGAATTTCAAAGAATTACAGAAAACCCCCATAGCCACCCCGGTTTGGATAGCTCTGGTTCTGGCGAGTTTCTCCATCTCCGGTTTCCCCATGTTATCCGGTTTCGGGGCGAAAGTCCTGACCATGAAAAATCTCTTGGACTGGCAGGTAATCGGCATGAATTTAGCCGCTTTCGGAACTGCGGCCTCTTTTGCCAAATTTATCTTCCTGCCCCGGGGCGGAGATGGCAAAACCAAACCAGGTTTCTGGCCTGCCGCCACCTTATTGATCGGCGGACTCTTTGCGGCTAATATCGCTTATTACGACGCTTATAACGTCGCTAATGTACTTAAACCCCTATTGACGATCGCCGCCGGTTGGGCCGCCTACTGGTTCCTCATCCGGGGTACGAGTTTCAAATTACCCACAGCTTGGGAGAAATTCGAGCATTTAACGGGTGCGATGACTTTAATGTTGATCGCCCTTTTCTGGATGGCTTTCTCTCGTAGTTCCTATATTTTCGGCTAATTATTGATCGAGGCTTCTATGATCGGACAGATAATCCTGCGCTTAACTCTCTGGTTGCTACTTACGGACAACTTCGGCATCACCAATATCGCTATCGGTTTGCTCGTTGCCTTCCTCATCCCCCGAGCCTATCCGGGGCGGGAAACTGTTAAGGATTGGTGGTCGATGACGAGAAAAGTTCTCCTCGCCATCCCTCAAGCTTACATGGAAGCCTTCGAGATGCTTTTTCACCCCCACGAGCGAGAGGAGATCATCCACGAAAAAATGCCGCCCCATAGAACACCAGGGCTGATATTCATGGATATTTTCCTGATCACTTTCACCCCGAAAACGATCGTTCTCAAATATCAGGAAAACGGCTGGTATGAAGTCCACCGGGTGAGGAGGGGCCGGCCATGATCATGAATCTACTACTGATCGCCATGATCTTGACTTTATTAATACCTATTTACCAGGCATGGCGTGATGAGAACCTTTGGCAGCGGCTACTGGCCCTGGCTAGTATCGCCTCGAAAGCCGGGATCATCATGTTATTCGTCTCCGTACTCAGAGACGATTGGATGATCGGCATGGCGGCGGTGATCATTCTCAGCGTCGGTAACGCCGGGTTGATGTTATTGGCACATATTCTCAAACGATTGGGGGCAGTATGATCGACTTTTTCAGTTATCTCTTTATGGGGGTGGGTATAGTTTTCTGGGTTTGGGGTACTTCCGCCCTACCGCGAGATCGCTCTGTCCTGTTCAAGTTGCACAGTCTCTCGATCGCCGACACTCTCGGCTCGATGGCTTTCATGTTGGGATTGTTCCTGAAGATCCCGCGAGAGTGGCCCTTACTCCTGTTGGGGATTATCTTTCTCGCCATCTGGAACACGATGTTAGGTTACGTTCTCGCCTATTGTTCTCAAGAGGAGGTAGTGGGAGATGAGTGATATTTACGTGTATTTCCTCGTGCCTCTCCTGCCCCTGACGGCCCTGATGACGGTATCTCAAACCAACCCCTATCAAACGATCGTGCTACGGGGTATTCTGGGCGCGATGGCGGCTTTAATATATACGATTTTCGGGGCCCCGGATGTGGCTTTAACGGAAGCTTTAGTCGGCACTCTACTCGCCGTAACTCTCTACGCGATCGCCATCCGTTCCTCGCTGGTGTTACGCCTGGGGGTTCTATCAACCGGCGAGAAGGACGAGGATTTAGGGCGATTGGTGGCAGATTTACGATCGGCTGCGGGCGAACATCACCTGCGCTTGGAATTAGTCACCTACGACGACGAGGTGGCACTGATGCAAGCCTATGAAGACGAGGAAATTCACGCCCGCTGTGTTCGCACTCCCGCCTCTGGAGTATATCAAACCTCTTTCCGGGTTCTCGATTTCTACAACCTCGTAAGAGAGAACACACCCGCCGTTATTTATACAGGAAATCATAAGTCATGAAATGGGTTTATCTGGCAGCCGGTGTGATCCTCGCCCTGAAAATGCTATTCCTGCCCAACCCGGCTGCGGATTTCGGGCCCAATTCGATCGTGGATACGATCGTTAGAGAGAGCGGCGTGGTTAATTCGGTTTCCGCCATCATCCTGCGTAACCGCCTCTACGACACTATATTCGAGGTCATCGTCTTCACGATCGCCATACTAGGAGCCAGTTATTTACTAGCTAACGACAAGCCCGCCTTAGAGATCCATCGCTTTCAGGATCAGCCATCGCTCGTTCTAGCCCGTCTGGGGGCGACTATCTCCGCTCTTGTAGCCGTAGAGTTAGCCATACGCGGTCATTTAAGTCCAGGTGGAGGCTTCGCCGCCGGTGTGGCCGGGGGTACGGCCATCGGTTTGATCGCTATCACTTCCTCTCCCGAATGGATGCAGGCTATTTATAAGCGTTGGCACGCAGCTACCTGGGAAAAGATTTCCGTACTTCTATTTATCGTCCTCTCGGTGATCACTTTATCGGGTTTTGAATTGCCTCACGGTGAATTAGGGGCTTTGGTCAGCGGTGGCATCGTTCCCATTCTTAATTTTCTGGTCGCTGTCAAGGTTGCTCTCGGTTCTTGGGCGGTAATTTTAATTTTCATCCGCTATCGCGGCTTGCTCTAATTTGTACTCTTACTATAATGCTTTGCTGATTCGTCTCAATAGTTTTGGCAATGCCCTCGAACTTGCTTACACTAAATAGTCGTATTTTCAATATTTGCTTAACAAATGTTTATATTATAATGCTGGAATACCGTAAAGCAACGGTAATATCCAATATGTAACAACGGCTCATGTTCGATTAGCTTTCCGTGTCAACGAACAACTCTGAAATACAGAACCAAGCAAGAGCGGTTTTGGATGCAATTGCGTTTACTCCCTTTGAGCAATGTCAACCTTTGACCCGTGATTTTAGCGATGTTCCCGACCGTCCCGGCATTTACGCGGTCAGGCATAAATATCGGGGACTGCTTTACATCGGTAAAACTAAAAGTTTACGGAGTCGCTTTAAAGGCGGGCACAAAGCTTTTTTGTGGGCTTGGCTCGATCAATACAACAATAAAGATGTACGAATTGCCGTGCAGACAATACCTTACTCGAAAAACCCCGCACTACTATTAGAACTAGAGGCGATCATTTTAAGAGCGACTGAGCCACCCTATAATGTTCAAATTCCTATGGAGTCCTAGCCCATGCAAGTACAACAACCTTCTCAGCAAATCTCGCCCGCAGATGGGGAAATTATATTAAGACTCTTACCTCCTCAAATTCGGGAAGCTCTCATCGATCGCGCTACCAAAATCGATTATCCTGTTGAAGCGGTGATCGAGATGGCGATCGCTACTTTCCTCCATACAGAGGCACTAAGTTTCGCTGATTGTAAACCCGGACGGGGACAATAAAAAAGAACATTAATATTATTTCCCTATGGGGTGGGGAAATTATGACCCGCCCCATGTTCGCTATCAAACCATCATACAGAAGTTAAAGAAGCTAAAGGTTCGGGAATATCCGCCGTTGGGGCTTCAAACTGATCTACGATCACGTACTCTAAACGTAACTTTAACCAGGTAATAAACTGGGAGTTAGTAGAAATAATCGCCGCTGCGGGTTGGGGACATTTTTTCTTGATTTCGGCCAGTTTGGGAGACTCCAAAAATGCAGGTTGTCTGACCAACCAGAAATCTATCTCTTTTTCCTGTTCCTGATAGTTACGGATTCTCTCTTTGAGAACTTCCTCTAACGGTTCTTCCTCTAATAAAAACTTCTGACTCGCCAATACATAATAATAAGTCGTCATAACTCTCCTTTCATCGCCAATTTCATTTCTCTGACAGCCCTTTCCATACCCACCAATACGGCCCGACTGATGATGGTATGACCGATATTGAGTTCCTCCATGCCGGGTAAACAAGCCACGGGGTAAACATTCCAGTAAGTTAAACCGTGACCTGCATTGATTCTCAGACCCCAGAAATTAGCCATCTCGCAACCACTTCTGAGAACTTCTAGTTGTTTTTCTCTTTCCGTTTCGCTTTTGGCATCCGCATATTTTCCCGTGTGCAGTTCGATAAACCGGGCCTCGGTTTTAGACGCGGCTTGAATCTGATTCGGTTCGGCGTCGATGAACCACGACACGGGAATGCCGCCCCCTTGAAGACGCGCTACCACCTCGGAAAAGCGATCGAGATTACCGGAAACATCGATACCCCCTTCTGTCGTCACTTCCTCGCGACGTTCGGGAACTAAAGTCACGTAATCGGGTTTAATATCGAGGGCGATAGCGATCATTTCTTCCGTGGGGGCCATCTCCAAATTAAGATGGGTTCGCACCGTCTGGCGCAATAATCGCACATCCCGGTCTTGAATATGGCGACGGTCTTCTCTCAGGTGAACTGTAATGCCATCAGCGCCAGCTAATTCGGCTAGAACCGCTGCCGCTATCGGGTCTGGCTCTACAGTGCGTCTCGCCTGTCGGATCGTGGCAGTATGGTCAATATTAACACCTAGAGTCAGCACGGGTTCGTCTCCTTAAAGACCGGGTAAATTCAACCCGGAGGTTAAATCTTCCATTTTGGAACGCATGGTTTCTGTAGAAGCGGTGTAAGCTTTTTTCATCGCTTCTAAAATTGTGGCTGATATGATTTCAGGGTCTTTTTGTAATAGGTCGGGGCTAATATCGATTTTGCGAGGTTCTTGGTTGCCGCTGAGATAGACCGTTACCAATCCGTCATCGCTGGCCCCCGGTATATCCATCTGTTCTAACTCTTCTTGAAGCACCTTGGCCCCTTCTTGTACCTGTTGCGCCTTTTTGAATGCTTCTTGAAGTTCTTTGATCTTACCTAAGCCGAAGCCGAACCCTTGTCCTTGTTCCTTTGCCATGTTCTTTATCTGTTTAACTTACTGAGACAGTTAATTTTAACAAAAAATTGCCTTAAAACTGTTATTAGTTTACAGGGCTTCCGTCGGGCTAAGCCTTTGAGGCCCCGTTGGAAAGTTGAGTCCCTCGATCGGGCGGGCCGGGGTTTTAAATAATTAATGATAATATGAATGAGATATTACGGAAGTCAGAAAATGTGTGGAATCGTTGGCTATATCGGAACTCAAACAGCCGTGAGCATTCTTCTCGGCGGATTGGAAAGACTGGAATATCGCGGTTATGACTCGGCTGGCATCGCTACGATCGATGAAGGAATATTACGCTGCGTTCGTGCTAAAGGCAAGCTCTACAATCTGCGGGAAAAGTTAGAACACGATGTTAATCCGGCCCGGATAGGTATAGGACACACGCGCTGGGCGACTCACGGTAAACCTGAAGAACATAACGCCCACCCTCACAGGGATAATGACGGATCTGTAGCCGTGGTGCAGAATGGTATTGTCGAGAATTATCAATCTCTCAGGGAAGAATTAATCGCCAAGGGTCATATATTTCGATCGGAAACCGATACGGAAGTGATTCCCCATCTTATTTCCGAGTACCTCCCTGAAGAGGGCGACGATAGTGATGGTTTATTGAACGCGGTAACTAAAGCCGTTAACCGTCTCGAAGGTGCTTTCGCCCTGGCGATTATCGGTGTTGATTATCCCGATGAGTTGATCGTGGTACGTCAAAACGCTCCCATCATTATCGGTTTCGGGCAGGGTGAGTTTTTCTGTGCCTCCGATGTCACCGCTTTAATACCCCACACTCACGCTATCCTGTATTTAGAAAATGGGGAAATCGCCCGTCTCACTCCCTTGGGTGCGGAGATATACGATTTTAAGGGTAAGAGATTACGGAAAACCCCCAAAATCCTCGACTGGAGTCATAGTACGGTAGAGAAACAGGGTTATCGTCACTTCATGCTCAAGGAAATTCACGAGCAACCCGATGTCGTGCGTCTTTGTCTGGACACCTATTTACAGTTAGGGTGGAATTCAGAAAATGGCAAAAATGTCAATCCGATTAAATTGAATCTACCGGAAACCTTTTACGAAAATTTAGAATACGTGCAGATTTTAGCCTGTGGCACGAGCTGGCACGCCAGTTTGATCGGTAAGTACCTGATCGAACAATTGGCGGGGATTCCCACCCTAGTGCAGTACGCTTCCGAATTCCGTTACGCCCCCAGTCCGATTTTACCCAATACGATCACGATCGGTGTGACCCAATCGGGAGAGACGGCGGACACTCTAGCCGCATTGGAAACGGAAAAATACCGCCGCGTCGGTTTAGAGGACAAATACCGGGCCAGAATTTTAGGGATTACCAATCGCCCCGAAAGCACTCTAGCGAATATGGTAGATGAGATTATTAATACTCAGGCGGGGATAGAAGTAGGGGTGGCGGCGACGAAGAGTTTTACCGCCCAATTGATCGGCTTCTATCTGTTAGCTTTGGATCTGGCGTATCGTCGGCGGGGTTTATCCCTGCAACGCCTAGAAGAATTGATCGAGGGACTGAAAGCTTTACCGGGGCAGATAGAAACCCTGTTAGAGGGACAGGCTAAATCGATCGAGGAATTGACCCACGAGTTTAATGATACTCAAGATTTTATCTTCGTGGGACGGGGGATTAATTTTCCCATCGCTTTAGAAGGGGCGTTGAAACTGAAAGAGATCAGTTACATCCACGCGGAAGGTTATCCGGCAGGGGAATTGAAACACGGCCCGATCGCTCTCCTGGATGCTAAAGTACCTGTAATCGCCATAGCTATGCCAGGTAAGGTTTACGATAAGGTTTTATCTAACGCTCAAGAAGCGAAGGCGAGAGATGCGAGATTGTTGGGTGTCGTGGTCGATAACGATCGGGCAGCGGCAGAGGTGTTCGATAATCTTTTATACGTGCCCCAAGTAGATGAAATTCTGTCGCCGATTTTATCGGTGATTCCCCTGCAGTTGTTGTCCTATCATATAGCCGCCAAACGGGGGCTAGATGTAGACCAGCCTCGTAACCTGGCCAAAAGCGTCACAGTAGAGTAGTACAAATGTATTGATAAATTGCGGTAATTATATGGTAGGAGATAATGACCCTAACCGTGCCGACTCCGCCAAAAAAGCTGGACACACCCGCAACCGCATCCGTATGTTACCGCCGCCTGGTAAAGCACCCTACGGTTATCGGCGGGGGAAAGATAAATACATCATCGATAAAAGTACGGCCCCAGTGGTCAGAGAATTTTTTGAACACTTTTTGCGCTTCGGGTCGTTGCGGGGTGCGGTAAGGTTTTTAGAGAAACGTTTCGGCAAAAAAATCGCCGTCTCCACCGGCAGAAAGTGGCTTACCAATCCCGTCTACCGGGGAGATTTAATTTATAACACCGGCGAGATCATCACCGATACTCACGCCCCGATTATCTCACGAGAAACGGCAGCCGGGATCGATCGACTTCTCCGCAGTCACCGGAAATTACCCCCGAAAACCGCCTCCGCCAAACGGAGTTTAGCCGGGTTGGTTTTCTGCGGGGCCTGTGAATCTCGTTTCACGGTCACTAAAGTCAAACCCAAGGGTAAAAAGACTGAATATCTCTATATTCGCCCTCTTGGTTGTACCCGTGAGCCCCACTGCCAGAGTCTGAATTATCAACGGGTACTCTCGGAAGTAATTAACGGTATCTGCCAACAATTACCCGCAGAAGTAGCCAAGTTAACTTTACCTAATTTGGAAGGTATTAGAAATAAAATTCTGGAAGAAATAACTCATAAGGAAATCATTATCGAACGATTGCTAGAGTTAGAAAAAGAGGGCATACTGGACGAGGACAGTAAAAATTTGCGCCGGTATAACTTGAAGACGGAAATAGCCCAATTACAGCTACAACTCGATCGATTACCCCCCGGAGAATTAAAAACGATCGTATCAGCCGTCAGCTTGCCTCAATTCTGGCAGGATTTATCAGAAGCAGAAAGACGCTTTTATTTTCGAGAATTTATCCAGAAAATAGCCATATATTATGGCGATAATGGAGAGTACGAAGTCAAAATAATCTTTATCTTCGAGCGAATGTTCCGATCCTAGTAAAAATTAAAGTCTTTTGGGGGGATAAAGCCAAAATACATCTCTTTGAGAAACAAAGAGATGTATAAACCCTCTCAATAATTAGATTGATTCTAGGTTGATAGGGTTAATTCTGGGATAGGTACTTCACAATGATTAATAAGCCAGACACTTACGAGACTGGCAATCGTCATTCATCAGATGAAGACAATTTTTGTTACAGTGAGACTGTAGAGCTAAGTTTGATATTATGAATATAATTAAATTAATAAGTAGATATGTATTAGCGGGTGTTGTCCTAGCCGGTTGTGCGGTAGGTGGTTTACAAACATCGGCCCATGCCAACGGTAATCCAGGATTGACCATATTCAGCGGGGTCGATCGCAAAGATATATTAGACTATTATTTACAATTCGGCGGTCGTCCTCGTCAGACCGATCGTTATAAGCTATATATACCCTCGAAAAAACTCCCCCAGGGTGCGGCCAGTTTCTTTATCAGCTACCCCGAATATTTCGACGGGCAATTCGATAAACAGCAGATGGAAGTCCGAGTTAAGGGTAAAGCCGTGCCACTCAAAGACGTGGCTGTAGATAAAGAAAGTAGAATTATCGAACTCACCCTCGAAAAAGCGATCGATCCTAACACCAGTGTAGAGGTAGTGTTCTCTAACGTCAAAAACCCCAACTTCGGCACCTATTATTTTGTCTGTGATGTATTAGCTTCAGGTAATATCCCGGTGCGGCTGTATGTGGGCACATGGATTCTAGACATCGAAAATTAAATTAAACGCTGCCGGTTTCTAACCGGCGAACATATTTAGAAAAAGGTTTTCACGCCCCTGAGATAGAAAAATCGAGAAAAAGTCAAAATAAAACCTAGAAATAATCCCCAAGCGTGACTCGATAAACTCACTCCGGGAGTGTAGTAGTCGGTAAAAAATTGTAAGGCGCAGATGAGAACGATGAAGCTCATTCTCTGGAAAGCCGAGGCAGATTTAGTTCGTAGCCAATCCCAAAGATAATAAGCTAAAATACCGCCCACTAAACCCATAATAGCGGCTGAAGCTCCCACGAGCATCGCGTCTAACAGTTGATTCCGTCGTGCCAATAAAGTAAAAATTAGCAAGGCACCCGTACCGCTAAACAAGTAGAGAATAGAAAAAAATATCCGCCCTAAAATCGCTTCCGCTACTTGACCGACAAACAGTAAACCTAACATATTAGTACCGAAGTGTAG
Source organism: Chlorogloea purpurea SAG 13.99 (assembly GCA_016903695.1). GTDB lineage: Bacteria > Cyanobacteriota > Cyanobacteriia > Cyanobacteriales > Microcystaceae > Chroococcopsis > Chroococcopsis gigantea_A. Next base: position 77,049 of record JADQBB010000008.1, on the reverse strand, counting down.
CCAACCGTAATGGAGAAAATTAGCAGTGAGCAATCGCCACCATTGTCCTGAAAATACTGCTTGCGGAACTAAAGCGCCCAAATTATATAAAACTACATCTTGTTGAGTGCCTCCCAGCCAAATCTCCCATGCGAAAACCCCGCTATTAATCAAGAAGAATAAAACCGTAATGTAAGGAATTTTAGCTTTATTGCTATGGGCGGGATGAAAACGTAATTCTTGATTGATTTCTGTAGTGAGACGCTGTAATATCCCGAAAGAGCGGGCATCGAGAACCGAAGTGGGGTCTATGGGAGGATAGCACAAACGCCAATCGATCGCATTACCTAATATATAATCTTTATCTAGGCGAAGTTCCAGTAATTGATGCCGTGCCACGTACTTTTTCCCCGCGATTAATTGAGCGGTAGAAAACCAAAATTTTTGTAACGATTGGGGATAAAAACTGAAGAAGTTATTTAATAACTGCTTTACCTGTAAAATCTGACCGCAAAAAACAAGCACGTATAAACGAGCCGTATTATATTGGTTAGATACGCTATCTTTTTGTAAGCGACGATGGTTATTAGTAAACACTTGCAGTAATTCATTCAGCCGTCCCGTTTCTCCTAAAGCCCGTAGATAATAAAGCAATAGGTCGGGATTTGCCCATAACATAGACGGGGGAATATTCGCCTCAATCCAAAGTAAACAATTTTCCCAATCAGCTTTAATAACATAACTCAGTATACGTGTTTGATAATCATTTTCTGGGTAAGTTTGTAGTTGTGCGATAGCTTCGGAAATATGACCTTTCCGGGCCGTTTCCAAAATACTTAATAGTCGCCGTAATTTCTCGTAGTCGGGGAAGGGACGTAACCAACGTAATCGACTTATTAAAATTCTTGCTTCTTTATAACGTTGTTGATCAATTAACCACTTAATTTGGCACAATGCCCGACGGGGATTGAAAAAAAACAAGATACCAATCAGACAGACTAGAAGATATTTTAAATTCATAGATCGATCGGTTAAAACCCATGGTTTTGGCTACCAAAGACTTCTTCTTCTCTGCCCACCCACCATTCTCCTAAATTCATCAGGTCTTTATGAATATCTTCTAACTCCTGTATATATTCCTGTGCCGAGATTTCTAATCTTCTCTCCTGTAGCTTTTTAATCCGTAGTTGTACTAATAACCAGGGCTTGGAAACGCCGTCGGTGGCTGATATATATTTACCTAGATCGTAACTATCCACAACTGTTATCACCGAGAGTATATTCTCTATTGTTCCTCAGAAAATCCAGTTTTGCCATCTGTATCAAGGAGACCATTGGGGGCGCACACCGGCGAGGGGTAATTCTTCTAAATCGGCTTTAGCTACTTTACTATTGCCCTTGAGAGGGGGAATTAGCATCCATAAACGCCCGCTAGCGATGGTTTCACCGCTATCGGTGGTTAAAGTATCGCTGGGGCTACCATTAGGATTTGTCAGTACCTGGTCGAAAATAATGGCTAAACCATCGGGAGATAAACTGATTTTAATGTCCCGGTAATCCGGTAATTCTAGTAAAGGCGTGACTTGGCTCGTATTAATATCTATCTTGGCAAAATACGGCTTTTCCACGTATTGATCCCCAGGTATTAATTGAGTTAGCAGACAGTATAGATCGGTTTGGTTCGGGCTGAAATGACAGTCGAGGATCGATCCTTGTATGTTTAACAAAGTCTTCTGTAAACCCCGATTGTTCACGTAAACTAGAGAGCGAGTGTAACGTAATTTAGCGTTATCGGTATTGAAGTTAACCATCACCGCCGCGCTACCATCGTTCGAGAAACTCAACACCCGACCGAATTTAGGTAAAAAATCGAGGGGCTTGGCATCTTTTTTCAGGGGTAATAAACTAATGCCTTCTCCCTGTGCCACTGCTAGAGTTTTACCGTCGGGGGCTATTTTAAACTCCCCACCCTGAGTATTTAACTTCTCCGGCGGTTGTCCCGATTTTACCAGCCATAAATCAAAATCGGCGGGATTTTTCCGGTTGATGCGCTGCACCACGATACTGTCTCCATCGCCCGACAGGTCAAACCCGTTATTTTGATAGTCGATGTTATCTAGCACTAGTTTTATCTGGGGTGACACCGATCCTTTTGTATCATCGTTTAAGCCTGTTGCCACTTCGTAAAGTTGTAATTCCCGAATTGCGTCCACGCCCTTACTTTTCTCGGTCGCAGAAAATAAAATTTTGTCCCCGTGAGGATAAAACTCGAATTCCATAACTACTAATTGAGGTGGGGTCAAAATCGATTTTTGTTTGCGCGTGAGATTGTAGATTATTAATTGACCTTCTTCTCCTTTTTCTGTGCCTATATAGGCAAATGCTCTATCTCTGCTTTTAAATTGACTCACAAAAGGTTTTATGTCTTCTCCTTTGTCTTTATTACCTCGAAATTGCTCTTTAGCGGATTCTAACTGAACTTCGTAGGTCTCTCCGTAGGGAATGGGATTGGTCAGGGTGTAGGCGAGTCTACGCCCCGCCCAACTGGTTTTTCCAGGTAGGGGGGGATTGATCACCAGATTCTTTTCCACGCTTAGATGATTCATCGGTCGATCGAACGTCAGGATAAACGCTTTGTCTTCCACACCCACCCTTTCATCCTGCCAACTAAATTCTTTGATTTCCGGTTTGGTGCTGACAATACACAGGCTTCCCGTGCAGTTATTACCCCCCCAGATGAGAATGGCTATGATGATACTCAGGAAGAGTATCACACTTACGGCCAGTCGATCGATCTTTTCGATGTGAATCATATCTTGAATGTGGTTTAACTTCTGAGCTTACGAGTATTCTGCACTAAACTTTCCGCGAATTGATCGAATCGTTGGGACAACTTCTCATCTAATAGTTTACCTTGTTCATCGAACGCTTTCCACGCCTGTCCGATCGCTACTTGTTCCGGGATTACCCAGCCGTGTACCCATCTGACAATAATTCTTAGGTCATTGAGGGCGTTATTGTTGGATTGTCCCCCCAATACGCTCACCAGCCCGGCTACTTTCCCCGATAGATGCTCGAAACTCATCAAATCTAAGGCATTCTTCAATACACCACTGACGCTACCGTGATATTCGGGGGTAGCTAAAATTAATCCGTCTGCCGATTTTACCGTCGCTCTTAATTTGTCTACATCCCGATAGTCCGGGTACGCGTCCTCGCCGTTGCAAAATGGTAGGGTCATGGTTCTCAAGTCCAGTATCTCTACTTCTACACCTAAACCCCTAACTCTATCAGCCGCTGCGTTTAAGGCCTTCGCCGTGTATGACCCTTGGCGTAAACTACCGTTAATTCCTACTATTTTCATTTTATATGAACTCGTAATGACTACGTTTAAGCTAACAAAAAAAAAGAGGAACTGTCAACCTCAAGAAAAGTTAGGATGGGGGAAACCTAAACGACAAAATAGCATGAACCGTTCTGGGCATTATCAACCGTTGATATTAAGGATATTGCATGGAGTCATAGCGATCGTGGGTATGTTGGCGATCATCACCGCTTTCTGGGTGTACAATACCTACGATGGCAGGATAGGTCAAAGAAGAATGGTTTGAAGCGGGGGAGTTAGAACATATCTGGTATTATCTGCATCTATCGGCATAGTTGATATTAGTTCCGGGGCTATTATTTCATCTGGTGATGGCTTTAAAAGTTGGGGGCTTATCTCTGATTACGTCCATGTTCAACGGTAAGATAGAATTATCTGATTCACCGCGACTGTGGCGAGAGAAAATAAATGGGTTGTGGTTCAATAGACGGAGGTAAAACCTGATGAAATCCGAGAACTTACTGTTAACTATTATAGAGATTTTAGTAATTGGCGGAATAATCCTAGCGTTTATCATCCCTGTATTCCCTCGATCGCTAAACATAAGCTGACGGCGGAAACTTGCCAATTCAGAAATAAGAGGTAGGCAGGTCATTATAAGTCAAATATAAACCATATTGACGAAAATAAAGATTTTTTTAATGAGTTTTTTTTGAAGATTATGATTTTATAATATATACGCAAACTAAACCCTTATAACAACATATGAAAAAGTATCTTGCAGAGTTTATTGGAACATTTTGGCTAGTGCTCGGAGGTTGCGGTAGTGCTGTACTGGCCGCCGTCTTCGCGGGCAAAACGAAAGGGGTAGTAGACGGCGCTGATTTTAATATCCATTTAGGTATTGCCTTCGTCGGTGTTTCTCTAGCCTTCGGTTTAACGGTATTAACGATGGCTTACGCTATCGGGCATATTTCCGGGTGTCATCTCAACCCGGCGGTTTCTTTCGGGTTATGGGCGGGAAAACGTTTCCCGGCTTCTGAATTATTACCCTATATCGTCGCCCAAGTATTAGGCGCTACATTAGGGGCGGTGATCATCTACATCATCGCCCGCGGCAATCAAGGTTTCGCTCTTAGTGGCAGTAATCCCTTAGCCACCAATGGTTTTGGAACTCATTCACCCGGTGGCTATGACTTATTCTCCTGTTTGGTGACAGAAATAGTTCTTACCTTCATGTTCTTGATGATCATTCTAGGTTCGACGGATCGTCGGGCCCCCGTGGGTTTCGCTCCCGTGGCGATCGGCTTGGGTTTAACACTCATCCACCTGATCAGTATCCCCGTTACCAACACCTCGGTTAACCCGGCTCGTAGCACCGGTGTAGCTTTACTGTGCGGCAACATGGAGTTAGTGGCTCAACTGTGGCTATTCTGGATAGCACCAATTCTAGGGGCTATCTTAGCTGGCTTCCTGTACAATAAAGTTTTTGAAGAAACTAGGGAAGAAAGATTAGCGGCCGAAGAATCCGTGGAAAGTTTCCGCTAATCGAAAGTTCGATCGAACTTGTCAAGTGCCACTGCGATTTATGCAAATCGCAGTTTTTCAATTAAAGGAAAGCCATCTCTCCCACTACTTCTAATCGGGTGTAACTACCTTGTTTCATGAACATATCCGAGAGGCTTTCCGCCACGGTGGGAGAAATCCAACCCATCTGTTTCAGCACCTGGAGGGCGGCGGCGTGTTTCGCTCGTTTTGAACCGTCGAGGGCTTTAATGGCCAAGCCCACGCCTTGGCCCACCTTCGCCACGCATTGAATACCCTCGGCCCCGGTTTTACTGACGATTTCCCCTTCCGTGAGACGCATCACCTCCGTATCGAAAGCGCCGTCGCCCGCTACCATCCGGGGATAATAGGTCATGGCCCTGACAACCCTTTCTAAATCCAAATGTCTACCGGAAGCTAGATGGGCGTAAAGGTGAGCCATCTGCCCTAATTGCATCGAGTAAGTGGGTGCCCCACAATCATCGTGAGCGCCGATCAATTCATCCCCCGGCATTCCCAATAATTCGGCTACTTTATCCAAAATTAGCTGTTGGATGGAACTCGAAGGGCGCAGATAATTATTCAAGGGCCAACCCCGCTGTTTACACACGGCTAACATCCCCGCGTGTTTTCCCGAACAATTGTATTCTAATTTACTGTGTTTACCTGCCGGGATGGGACATTGTAGGGCGTTGGCATCAATATCAGCCCGCCAAAGGATATTAAAAGCCTGTCTCGCTTGTTCTACTGTGCCCTGATGCGAGCTACAAATAATCGCTAAATCCTTATCGGTTAGATCATACCTCTCTAGAGTACCCGTGTTGGTTACGGCGAGGGCTTGAAAGGGTTTTAGGGCCGAGCGAATAAAAGCCGTGGTTTCCGCACTGCCTGCTGTAGTAAGGATTCGTCCCTTTTCATCGCAGACTACCGCCTCCACGCAGTGAACAGATTCGACAATACCTTCCCGCAGTAAGTGAACTTCTAATTTTGGTGAACTTGTACGTTTTCCCCTGGTCATGTGTTTTCGTCAATAAGGATTAATGGGTGATGAGCAGCCAGAGCAGGCCGCTGGAGATAATTACGGTGATGACAATCAGAGCGGTTTTTCCCAATCGATCGAGGAGCGGTACAATCTGATAAGCCACGATTAAGCGATCGCGGGTCAACACTCCAGGGGTTTTCGTCCAAGTTTGCCCATCGTACCAACCGGATTCCTCATAAAACACTTTATCAGCGTTCAGGCGGTCTTTAATATAATTCCACCCTAGATATAATCTCGCCAGCACTAAACCCACTGACAAAAGAGTGCCGATGAGCCCCCATAATATAAATTCTAGGGGATGTTTCTTGATGGGGAAACTGGCCGCCACGATCGGCCCGACCAGTAACCAACTCCAGCCCCATACCCAAGCTAATTTTTTACCGTATGCCCAAGGCTCTAAAGTCGGCCAACTGAAAAACCAAGAGTCTTTTAATTGTTCGTATTCGTTGACTGGCTGTTGTTCTTCTGGCACGGGGCAAAAACTAACCGGGGATTCTTTCATGGCTTTTATCTCATTCTCGCACTAAAGAAAAAGGTAGGGGCAAACGTTCCGCGTGTCCCCAAAAAGCTTCCAAGCTGTAAAATTCTCTTTCCACCGGTAGGAAAATATGTACGATCACATCGCCGTAATCTTGGACTATCCAGCTATTTTCCCCCTTGCCCACGGTTCTTTGGGGGAGTTTTCCCAATTCTTCGTCCACCTTTGCTTCGATAGCATCGGATAGGGCCCGCACTTGAGTTTTCGAGAAACCCGTCATGATGACGAAATAATCGGTCAGATAAGAAACTTCGCTCACTTTGAGAATAACTATATCCCCGGCTTTTCTCTCGTCGGCAGCGAGGGCGATCGTGTAGGCTAATTGGAGGGTGGTATCAGTGTCTGTAATTTGCGTATTGGTCATTCAGTTTCGCTCTTGATGAGAGTTTTTAACGATTTGTAAAGCCCAATTCCTGGTTAAAATTGTGCGGGGGTGTATGGGACAATGGGTATTTAATAAGTATTTTAAAGAATACTCACAGGTTTGGAGAACGGTTTTATAAAGATTTTCCTTACTTAGCAGACGTAGATTTTCTAATTCTCCCGTGTCGCCCCTTCCGGGTTCGAGGGCATCGGCTATAAACACGATACAACTGAGGTCACTCATCCCCGGTCTACCCAGGGTGTGATTCCTGATAGCCCATAATATTTCTTCATCCTTTACCCCGAATTGATCTCGTGCTACGATGGCGCTCACCTCCGCGTGTAATAGGTGAGGATGACTCCTGCACACATCATCTATTTCCACCCCGTGGCTTTCCGCCATAGTCAGCAATAGAGGCGGTGGAAAAAACTTAGCCGCGTCGTGTAATAAACCCGCCCGCGCCGCCCGTGAAGGCTCTAAACCGTGGCGGGTGGCTAAATCGGCGCACATTTTTTCGACACTGAGAATATGAGTCAGGCGGCGGGGAGGCACATTATCCTGTAACCAAGCCAAAACCTCATCTCGGAACATAGACGATAACAACAGAGTGTGATTGAATTATTGTAACTAAAAGCGAACCTGTACTATGGTAAAATTTCCCCTATCTTTACTACGGATAGTTATTCTGTGCAGCTTTTTGTATATCACACCCCCGAACTAACTCCCGCCGAGACCTTGCCCGATTGTGCCGTGGTGATAGATGTATTAAGAGCCACGACGACCATCGCCACAGCTTTAAACGCCGGTGCCGAATCCGTACAAGCCTTCAGTGATATGACAACTCTCATGGAAGTTAGCGACGCTTGGCTACCAGAAAACCGTTTGCGCGCCGGGGAAAGGGGTGGGGCCAAAGTAGAAGGCTGTGACCTGGGTAACTCCCCCCTCGATTGTACCCCGGAACTGATGGGCGGTAAGCGTCTATTCATCAGTACCACTAACGGCACGAGGGCCCTACAGAGAGTGGAAGAGTCAGCCGATGTGATCACGGCGGCGATTATTAATCGTGGCAGTGCGGTTAAATATCTTTTAGATAAGAAGCCGGAAACTGTATGGCTTTTAGGGTCTGGTTGGGAAGGTGGTTACTCTCTCGAAGATACTTGTTGTGCAGGTGCGATCGCTCACGCCTTGACCACTGGTTCGGATGAGATCACGATCGGTAACGATGAGGTATTAGCTTCGATCGCTCTCTATTCTCAATGGAAAGACGATCTGTTAAAAATGTTCCACAGTTGTAGTCACGGGCAACGTCTATTACGTCTACACTGTGACGAAGACTTAAAATATTGCGCCCAAATCGATTCGGTTAATATCCTACCGATTCAAAAAGAGCCTGGTATCTTAGTTAAATATTGAGCCAGAGTCACCCCATCCACGCCCATCTCACTACTTTGGGATGCGGCTAAAATTGCCGCCCTAGCGTGCCAGTGAGCCGATAGGGCCACCCCCTTCTCTACCGGTTGATGGGTCATTTGACTCAACAATCCTCCCATCAATCCCGTCAAAACATCGCCACTGCCGCCTCTCGCTAAGGCGGGTGTACTTTCACCGATGAGCCATATAGTACCGTCAGGATGGGCGATAACGGTTCTCGCTCCCTTGAGCAACACTATAGCCCCACTGATAGACGCGGCCTGTTGTGTAGCAAGGATACGATCGTGTAAATCAATTCCCTGAAATAACCGTTTAAACTCCCCGGCATGAGGTGTTAATACTGTGACTCCTTTTCTAGACTTCAATACTTCAACGCCAATTTTAGCCAGCAAATTTAACGCGTCTGCATCCAATATCAGGGGACATTCCACCCCTAAAACTTTTTGCAGTAAGGCGGGGTTTTCGGTGGTCAAACCGGGCCCGCAGGCGATTATATCGTAACCGTCTAGAGGGGGCAGGGAAGCGATGACACCGCTTGGGGTTTCTTCACAGCCGATAATTAAGGCTTCGGGTAGATGATTGACGAGTAAAGGTTTAAAAGAAAGGGGCACTGCCATAGATAGCATTCCCACCCCACTGCCGCGCGCGCCTAAACCGGTTAAAATCGCTCCGCCCGCGTAACGCTCCGAACCACATACTAACAGAACATGACCCTGTTTATACTTATGAGTGAGGGGGTGACGGGGTAGGGGTAAAGAGTTTTTAAAAATATCCGGGGTGATAACTTCTGTGGATATATTCGCGGGTAATTGACTTTCGGTGATGCCAAAATCAATTCTTTGGGCTTCCCCGATATATTCTAGAGCGTGGTCTTGAAAGAAAGCCCGCTTCCACAAACCGAGGCAGAGGGTATGACTCGCCTTTATCGCCGTACCTAAAACCTTACCCGTATCCGTATGGATGCCCGAAGGAAGGTCGATACTGATGACTATTTTACGCCATGAGTTAATGCGATCGATCTCCTCTCCCATCCTCCCCGATAATTCCCTCTCCAATCCGAAACCGAATAAGCCGTCGATGATGAAGTCACAACCCTGCAAATCCTCTAATTTCAGGACGAAGGGTATCCCTAAACGAATGCCGTAGTTACTATGTTGCGCTGTTAAATCTTTGAGAGAATCGAAAGGACAATAAACCGCGACATCATAACCCTTCAAATATAACTCCCTCGCCACTACTAAAGCATCTCCGCCATTATGACCGGGGCCGACTAACACGCCTATAAGTGATGAGAAGTCAGAAGTCAGCGCTATAATTCTTTCGGCTACTAACAAAGCCGCTTTCTCCATCAGGGCGGCCACGGGCATCCCGCCGGCGAAGATAGCCTCTTCTATCTCGCGCATTTCGGCTGCGGTAACTACGATCGATTCCACAAGACTCATAGCTTCTATACTAGGTAAAGTACGTGTTAGCAATCCAGAAATTTTGACTCTTCTCGCTTCTTATCAACCCCTCGCTGTTATCGCTACCCATTCTAACAGCACCCTTCGTGCTTTTTGTCAAGAACACGAGATCGGTCTTTACCCTGTAGATAAAAATCTTTTGCCTTCTCTCTGGGGCAAATACAAGGCGTTAGTATTCGATTTGACTATGGGGGCGGTGGTGCGTCTGATCGCGCCGCTATTGACCGATAAAGCCACAGATCCTGCTGTAATTGTACTAGACTTACAGGGTAGTTACGCGATCAATCTCTGCGGCGGTCATGAAGGGGGAGGAGAAGAGTTAACGCGCCTGGTCGCTCATCAATTAGGACTAACGCCGATTATCACTAGTGCCTCGACAGGGTTAAATCTTCCCGGTATCGATATTCTCGGTAAGACTTTCGGCTGGCGTAAAGGGCCCGGTCAGTGGACGGAAACCAGTAGTGTTATAGTCAGGGGGCAACCGGTAGAAGTTTTACAAGAATGCGGATCTACTGTCTGGCAGAAGACTTTACCGGCGGGACATAATTTTATTTTCGCGGGCGGCGGCGAGTCGGCAGGGGCGAGAGTTCTAATCACTCATAAATATTATCCTCCCGCCCTGAAACCCCAAGTTTGTTGGCATCCACGAGTATTGTGGGTGGGGGTTGGCTGTATTCGAGGCGCGTCTTTAGAAACAATCACCAGGGCGATTGAAGGGGTTTGTCAGAAATATGGTTTGGCTTGGGGATCGATCGCTGGTTTAGCTACCATAGATTTAAAAGCCGATGAAGTTGGTATTCTGGAATATTGTCAAATCCACGATTTACCCCTGAAAACTTTTAGCGCTGAAATCCTACAGAGGGTATCCGTACCAAATCCCTCGCCCGTAGTAGCAGAGGAAGTTGGCACAGCCAGTGTAGCGGAAGCGGCCGCTCTTTCGGCCGCCGGGATGGGGGAATTATTGGTGACAAAACAGATAGAGGGAAAAGAAGTAACGATCGCCATAGCGAAAGCGAATCGAGAATATATTGGTAAGAAAGGGGAGTTATATCTTATCGGTATCGGGCCGGGTAAACTGGAACAGATGACTGCGGCGGCGAAGACGGCGATTACAGCAGTCGATGTGATCATCGGTTATGGACTATACATAGATTTAATCCAACCTCTATTGCGCCCCGGACAGATTATCGAAGCATCGCCCATCACCCGAGAACAACAGAGGGCCGATCGAGCGATAGAATTAGCGAGATGGGGTTTGAAAGTGGGCGTAATATCTTCGGGTGACTGCGGTATTTACGCTATGGGCGGCTTGGTTCTAGAACAATTACAAGCGTCGGGATGGGATGGTAATAATCCGGGGGTGGAAGTGTTTCCAGGTATTACCGCTATGCAGGCGGCGGCCGCGAGAGTCGGCGCGCCCCTGATGCACGATTTTTGCGCCATTAGTCTCAGCGATTTATTGACTCCTTGGCCCACTATTGAAAAGCGTTTAGAGGCGGCGGCGGCGGGTGATTTCGTGGTGGGTTTATACAATCCTCGTTCTCAAAATCGTCAAGAACAAATCGTCATAGGGCGGGATATATTATTAAAATACCGTGATGCTGGGACACCGGTGGCGATAGTTAGTAATGTATATCGTCAAGAAGAAGCGATTATTTTAACTACTTTAGGGGAGATGTTAAGTTATTCGATCGATATGCTGACGGTGGTTTTAATCGGTAATAGTAATACTCGCGTTCACGAGGACTGGATGATTACTCCTAGAGGGTATAGGATATAACAATTTTGTCCCCTTAAGATAAATGAGTTTTTAGTTTGGTCGTCAACGCCAGCTTATGGTTCTTTTTCAGGATAAATTATCTAAATTGCTTTCGATTTTACGCTTGATCACCGCTTTTGTTTGTTCTCTTCCCTCTTCTGTATTAGGGAAATTATATTGAACACCATTAGGGTCACGACGACTCATCAAAGCTCGTAAAGCCTCATGATCTTCTCTATTTTCTAAAACATAAGCTCTCAATTGAGTCTTATTCATTGTTTCAAAATTCGGTTTCATTTAGCAAAAACTCCCAATTTCCAGAGGAATAAATCACAATTTCGATATTTGAATCGGCTAAAATATAAATTTCTCTCTTTATCTCATCAAAACGGAACAATACAATATTCTGATGAAGATCGGAGAGACTTTGACAAAGCTCAACAGATTTAATAGCTTGTTCTGCAGTTAAAGAGATCGACTTTCCCTCAATCGTAACATTTTCAATTTTATTTTATTTTGGCTTGAAAGTAAGATCGCGCTCTGCGGATGGGCGGTTTAGTAATCGCTTTTCGTGTTCGTGTGCGATCGCACTTCCTTGATATGAAAGCGGGGGGTGGGAAAGAGAGGCAGTGGCGTATGGCCAGCGATACTCCAGGGAGCGGTAATACAACTAACATAGGTAGTATTTACGGAAATTTAGATGACTTTAAATTGGGAAATACACCGTTTGAATCGGAAACGGAATTTTTAGACTATTGGCGTAACTACGAAAAAACAGCAGAACTGCGTAAACTAAAATTTAGCAACATTAGAGAGTACCGGAGTTGGAAACAACAGAGGACTGATACTAACCTATGAGCTGTTCAGTTCTTGTATATTTTCAGGTAAAGAAATCGGGCTTATTATTAAAGCTTCCTCCATCGCATTCCTGAAATCCTCTCTCGACCCTACTTGATAAAAATGTTGGTAAGTAAGGCAGGGAAACCCTTGAAAGTGTACGTTCAAATGTTCATTTTCTCTATAAACGTTTTTCTTCCACATAGAATAGGCGAAACCACAGGGAAGATTTTTAACCCGTTCGGCCAATTCCGACGCATCAGATTCTTTCCATTGACTGTAATAATCAGCGTGTCTGCCGGTATAGGGTGGATCTAGATAAACAAAATCCTCTCTTTCTGCCTTATCCAGTATGTCCCTCCAATCTCGAACTTCAAAAATCCAATTCCTGCCGCTGATAATTTCTCCCGCCCAAGCCACCTGATTACAAATTTTTGTTACGTATGCTGCTCGGAAACGGCCTATTTTTTTACAGAAGGGAACGTTAAAACCACCTTTTGAATTAAATCTTACAACTCCGTTAAAGGAAGCTCGGTTCAAGAAGATAAAATCGAATGGATTAGCGCTATTATTGAATCTATTACGAACTTCATAGTAATAATCTTCCCCTCGTTTTTCTAATCGGCAACCTTCTGTTTCTAAATGATATTTAAGAGAATTAGCATTGATAATTTCCGATTGAATATATTTATATACATTAATAATATGTTTATTGGTATCGGCAACTAAAGCTCTATCCGGCTTCGCATTGAGTAAAACGGAGCCAGAACCTAGGAATGGTTCTATCCACCGCCCTTTCCCATCCCATTGAATACTACTCAATATGAATGGCACTAGCTTAGTTTTAATGCCTTGAGATTTAATAGGTGGCGCTTTTGCTTTTAGAGAAATGGGAAATGTGGTCATCGCTTCACTGTGTCCTAAAATAGAATAATTAATCATTAACAATTATTGCCCGGCACTAGGTGTAGTATCCAATAACTACGATAAGTATCGTGTTATTTATTATATGAATAAAAAAATACTCTTTCTCAGTAACGGACACGGCGAAGATTTAAACGCCAGCCTGATTATCAAATCTCTCGCCACCGACTCCCTGAAAATCGCCGCGCTGCCTATAGTCGGTGACGGCAAAGCTTACCTGGATCTGGGAGTACCCATCATCGCCCCTACCGCCAATCTTCCCTCCGGGGGTATCGTCTATACCAATCCCCTTAATTGGGTCAAAGATATTGCTAACGGCTTGATTGCCCTCACCTTAGGCCAAATCAAAGCCGTTTTTAACTACAGTCGCGATTGCGATTTGTTGGTGGCCGTGGGTGATATTGTCCCCATCTCCATCGCCTGGCTTACCCGCCGCCCCTTCGTCGCCTTCATCGTCTCCACTTCTTCCTACTACGAGGGCAGATTACGTTTACCCCTGATTACTAGATTAGCTTTAGAGAGCGATCGATGTGTACAAGTTTTCACCAGAGACGCTTTCACCGCGCGGGATTTACAAAAAAGGGGCCTGGATAAAGCTGTATTCGCCGGTTATCCCATCATGGACGTGTTAACTCCCTCCGGTAGGGATTTAGAACTAAAGCCCGATATTCCCGTTATCGCTTTATTACCTGGTAGCCGTCTCCCCGAAGCCCTCGATAATCTGAGTTTACAGTTATGCCTGTGCGAGGAGGCGGCGAAACTCCAGCCCTTACAATTCTGTATCGCTTTAGTTGCCGGTATCGATGAGGGGGCGTTAAAAGATTCGGGGATGAAACAGGGTTGGCAATATCACGGCGAAGGTAAATTGGTCAAGAATGGCGTGATGGTGAGGGGTTACTGGGGGGCTTTCCCCGACATATTACAGTCTTGTGACGCTGTGGTGGGAATGGCGGGCACGGCCGTAGAACAAGCCGTGGGATTAGGTAAACCCGTACTGCAAATTCCTGGTTCCGGCCCTCAATTCACCTATCCTTTCGCCGAAGCGCAAATGCGTCTGTTAGGTGATTCGGTGGTGACGATCGATAGAAAACCGAAAACACCGGCGATGTTTACCCGGGGGGCGGGGGTTTTACAACGGTTTTTACGAGATAGTAATTATAGGGAATTATGCTCGTGCAACGGCTTAGAAAGAGTGGGTGAACCTGGAGGGTCATCAGCGATCGCCGGGATATTATTAAGAATTGTTAATAGTTAAGTTATGACCCCCTTATGTTCCATGACTGGACTGATCCGTGTAGGATAAGGTGATAAGAGAACACGGAAGAAGAAAGGGCTTCTTAAGGTGACTCGACGTTTAAAAAACAAGCAAACAACAGCATCGATGAGCATCTCAACTTCTGTCTTAACAGAACTGTTGCAGTTTCTGCCCAACTGGCGATCGCAAATGTACTTCAAAGCTTCTCTAACGGCTTTATCCCACGCTATGGAGGATCAAGTGTTAGCGGAGGATGATAACCCATTAGTCATTGCGAGTTTTCAAAAAGAACGTTTTTATCGCCAGGAGGCTCATCGCTATCAGAGAATCGCCCAAAAAAGCTCTCAAGTGTACGTATTAGCGGCCCCGGAGACGGAATTCGCTAACCGCTCGCGAGAGTACGAAACGATCGCTTTCAGCCCCGACGATGCCCTCTCCTTCGAGTGGCACTTGATAGTTATCGGCAAAAACTATTCCAGTTGTTTGATCTGTCGGGAAAGGACTCAGGCTGAAGAAGCCCAAGAAACTATGGCTGCGGTGGATAATAACCGTCGTTTCGAGGGTATTTGGACTTCTAACCCCGCAGTGAGTCAACAGGCGGCCAAAATAGTTTTGAATCGCATCCTACAATACCGTCCTGAATTAAAAGATAAAATTGCCTCAGTCCACGAAAATTATTTGAGCGAGGACATTTCCGAATATCTCAAAGAAATCGGTGATAACGACCCCGATCCTTTCGTGCAAAGACTGGTAACATACTTACAGGCGGGGCAGTATAAATTATTAAAGGCGAATCGGTCTCTAGCCGATAAAGAACAGAAAGAGAGACTGATCAACTCCGTGACCACTTCCATCCGTCGGTCTCTCGACCCCGATGCCATACTACAGGTAGCAGTGCAGAAATTGGGTGAGGGGTTAGGAGTATGTCGCTGTTTAGTGTATCGCTGTAAGGAAACGGATACTAACGCCGTCATCGATCACGAGTTTCTCAATCAAGGTATTAAATCCATAAAAGGACGAAACTGGCCGCTGAAAAATAATCCCCTCTTTCAACAAACGGTAGAATTGCGAGAATCTTTGAAGATAGATGATACATTTCATGACCCGCGAATTCCAGGCAGCGACATTAATAAATTGGTGAAAAGCTGTTCGATTTTCTCGTGGTTATTAGTGCCGATTCTCTATCAAAGTCGTTTGTTAGGTATGGTGGAGTTACATCACTGCGGGCCGGAACCTTCTGTATGGAAGGCCGAGGATGTAACGTTAGTAGATGCGGTGGCCAGTCAAATCGGTGTAGCTTTAATTCAAGCGGAAGCTTATGCTAATTTACAAGATCTTAACGAACAATTAGAAGCCCTCGATCGTACCCGCTCTAATTTGGTAGCCATTACCGGCCACGAGTTACGGACTCCCCTCTCTACTATACAGGTTTGTTTGGAGAGTTTAGCCACTGAACCGGATATGCCTCAAGAATTGCGGCAGATCATGCTCAATACCGCCTTACAAGACGCGGAAAGGATGCGGAAACTGGTGCAAGATTTCCTCACCCTATCCCAGTTAGAAAGCGGGCGGGTTAACTGGAATCCCGAACCTCTACCCATGTGGGAGTGTGTCGATTTAGCTTTGAGTCACGTTCGCAGTCGTACCCTTAATAGTAATCTACCGAAGATAGTCAGCGATGTATCCGAGGATTTGCCCCTGGTGATGGCTGATGGGGAATGGTTGGTGGAGGTTTTATCCAAGTTACTGGATAACGCCTGTAAGTTTACCGGGGCTGAAGGGGAGGTGATAGTGGAAGTTACTGCCGATAAAGGTCAAGCTTTAAAAGTAACGGTGGCGGACACGGGTAGAGGTATCGAACCGAATCGATTAGAAACGGTGTTCGATCGATTCTATCAAGAAGAGGGCGCTCTCAGACGTAGCGCGGGCGGCACGGGTTTGGGTCTGGCTATCTGCCGTCAGATAGTTGCCGGTTGGGGCGGACAAATCTGGGCTGAGTCTTCTGGAAAAACTTATGGCAGTAAGTTTAGCTTTACCGTACCCATCTTTGTTAATACCAATTCTGGAGGAAATAATAACGGTAAAGTTAAAACTCGACCCTAACGACAATCAGACCGATTAAAAAATACTTCAGTCAAAAATTTTCCCTGACGGGCGTGATATTTGAAATTAAATTTCACGTCGTTATCCAAGAGGATTTTCACGTCATCATTCTGACACATAGTTTCGGCTACCGATCTTCTGATCTGTTCTGTTTGTTGACGGTTAATGTTCTGTACTGCCGGGTCTAAAAAAGTATATTTATAAATCAACATTCTGCTGGGGGCGAGAGCGATCGAATCCCAACGTATAGAAGATTCTAAAGTCATCGGTAGTTCTCTGGATAACTCGTTCACATACTGTTGTAAATCCTGTTGGGTAAGCTGAATTCCCCCGCCGGGCCCCGGTGGTGGTTCTTGAGGGGGGGCTTGAGGGGGTTGGGGTTGAGCTTTGAGGGGGAGTAGCGGACTAGCGAGGAGGATTATCAGTAAAGGCACGAGTGATTTTAGAGCTTTCATTGAAAAATTTTATCTATAGTTTTCCCAACATAACCGATATATTGCCCCAATTCCACATATTTCACCCTTTTTTAAGCTTTAAAACTCACCGGTTATTTAAAATTTACTTTCGTACTTAACCAAGCCGTGATCAATTGGGGACAGTTACGTTTAAACCAACGGAGAGCGAAGATTTTAAATATGGGCTTAGCGTAACGGGAGATCATTTTTAATAAACGGTTTAGAGGGCGATTGGAAAATTTTTTATTAATGAGGTTAATCGAACCCACATCATAAAGACAATCGAGGATTTGTTTGACCGTTGCTTCTTCCCTTTCAAATAAACTATCGAGAAGTAATTGAATCTCATTCATCCGCTTTTGTTGAAATCTTTGTTCCTCAGAAGGAGCGGGAACGAGGGTAATTATTCGATCATCGGTGGTACTTAACATAAAATCCTTTATAAATCACAACCTAAACTATCTCTCGTCGCCACTCCTGTTACCGGGTTAACACCTTCTGCCCTCTGGCACATCAAATTAATTTGATAGGTATCGATGACGGCGTTAGTAAAATCAGCCCCCGTGATAGTAGCGTCATAAAAACGCGTTCTACTGGCTACGGCATCGGTGAGGATAGCATTAGTTAAATCGGCAAAATCTAGTGTTACTCTATCCATGAGGGAGCCAGTAAGATCCGCACCTTTAAGATTAGCTTTCAACAGCACTCCTTCGGTGAGAATCGAATAGGATAAGTTGGAATTTTCCAAGTTGATACCCCGCATATTCGCCGCCGCGAATACCGCCCCTTTTAAGTCTTGATGGGAAAAATCTTGCTCGGCTAATTGTCCGTAGGTGTGATTGATACTTTTCTCTTGGGCGAAAGCGACGCTACGGGCATCTAAAAGCACCCAGAGGCAAGCCATAATCATAATAAAAATTACACTTAAAAAACGTAACGTTAATTTTTTCATGGGCGAATGGGTGGGGGTATTTTCTATTTCGTCTGGAATCCTTGAGCATCTTCGCCTAGACGGATGGTTAAATCAGACCGTAAAGAACCGATCGAGGACGATTCTACTGTACCAATCCCGATCGAATTTTTCAAGGAACTCGCGGCTTCTAGATTTCCTTTCTGGACGATGATCATGGTTTCTGTGACTTTCTCGCTGGCATCGCCGTCTACATAAGCGCGCTCATAGCCCTGCTGTCGCAGATAGCGCACCACTTTGCCCGCTAAACCGGGGTGATCCGTGCCATTTTGAACGGCTATCCGTAATTGTAAGGGGTTATTGACCGTTTGCCCCGTACTGTTTTCCCCCAATAGGTTGTTGACGACTTTATTAATTTCATCGTGATCTAACACCCAGTAGCTACGACCATCATACTCGTTGAGAGCATTAAAGTGACCAGGCAGTAAAACCATCCTCACGTCTTGAGATTTTGTAGAGAGTCCATAAGCGGCCAGAGCGAACATTTCTTCTACTGTTAGATTAGTGTCTGTATATTTCTGCATGATCTCGACCCCTCGAGGTAGACTCGGTAACAGGGTAGGATTGAGCAACTGTTTTTGTAAGGCTTTCATTAATACTTGCTGTCTTTGTACCCGCCCGATGTCACCTGTTATTTTATTGCGATAGCGAGCGAATTGTTCCGCTTGATCGCCGTTGAGGGTTTGTAGTCCGGGCTGTAAATCGATGAACAGTTTCTGGGTAACGTCTCGATGTTGCATTCTCTCTGGGACGTTTACTTCTACTCCCCCGGCCAAGTCGATCAATTCTTTAAACGCGTCGGTGGTAATGCGTACATAGCGATCGATAGTTACACCATTTAAGGTTTGCCGCACTACATCGGAAGCTAACATCGGCCCGCCTAGAACATTCGCGTCGTTGATTTTCGTGAAACCTCTGCCTGGTATATTCACCCGACTATCTCTGGGGATGGAAAGAAGGCGGATAGAATGGTCGGTAGGGTCGAAGCGCACTAGTAACATCGTGTCGCTGCGTCCGTTAAACATCTTCCTGGAATCGTCTTTAGCGTCTAAAACTCGATCGATGCCCATGACGATGATGTTTACCGGCCTTGATAATTCGTAACTAAATAAGCCATTGGAAGACTTCAGAAAAGGTTTCGTGCTGTAAAAGTCGCTTTTTTGCCATACGGCAGTCGATTTTAAAGAAGAGTAGGGACTGAGTAGGGCATAACCCGCACCTAGAGAAGCGGAGACCAAGGCTACTAATCCGAGGGAAAATCCCCAGGCTATACCTTGAAGGAGGGGCGATTTTCTGAGTTTTGACGGACTGTTTTTGCTGTTGCTATCGGGCATCCGAGAAGTATTTTCTAATTGTTCCGCGTAAGGCTCTGTATCAAACTGTCCTGAAAAATTCGCCATGCTTGCTCCTCGCCACCCCTTACTCTTTGTTAGTCCTTAACAATTAGAAATACTTTTATACCTAGAAGTATCTTAATCTAAAAAGTTCCTTTTTGTTGGGTAGTTCTTTTGTCTTATGCTTTCAGGTTGGCTAGTAAAATTGTATTGCCAAGCTAAATACGCCGGTGTTCATGCTTTTGTGGACAGTGGCAAAGTTAAACGCCACAAAACAAAGAAACTATTCTCAAGCCCGAAGATTAATATATGCTTGATATAGTCTCTCGATAAATTCATGAGTCTCTGGTCAAAAGTCATTCACAGAACCGAAAGAGCGATCGCTTGCGGGGCCTTACACTCTATCCCCACCAGTTATGAATTCATCGCCCAAGATGGCATTAACTTTCTCGTGCGTATAGTAACCAACTTAGCGAGAAAAGCGGAAGATAAGCAAAAGACCAAGCCATCTACCAACCCCTTTCTACCTTACGATGAAAATCTCTATGTGGCCGATCTTCCGCCTAGTCACATTTGCTTGCTCAATAAATTTAACGTAGTAGAAAATCATTTATTAATTATTACTCGTGATTACCAAGACCAAGAAGATTGGCTGACATTAGAAGATTTTCAAGCCCTCTGGACTTGTTTACAGGAAATAGATGGACTGGGTTTTTATAATGGCGGGGAAGCAGCCGGGTCTAGTCAACCTCATAAACATTTACAGTTAGTACCTTTCCCATTTATTCCCGAAATCAAAACCGTACCGATAGAAACAGTTATCGAGTTTCCCCATATTACTCTACCCTATATTCACGCGTGCGAAAAACTTTCTATTGACCCGAACCTTTGTTTAGAGGAAGTAGCCCGAATTTACCTTCAGTGCTACGATACGTTATTACAGCGGGTTGGTTTGACGAAAGTCGGTCAGAAACAAACGGGCGCTTACAATTTATTGACCACCAGACGATGGATGATGCTTATCCCTAGGAGTCAAGAAAGCTACCAGTCTATAGCGGTCAATTCCTTGGGATTCGCCGGTGCTTTATTAGTGCGCGATCGAGAACAACTTCAATTATTGAAACAGCTTACTCCGATGGAAATTTTAAAGAATACCGCCCACTCCAAAAACTAACAATGATATTTATAGAGAAACTCAACGGGGCCATCACTCACAATCAATCCCTGCTCGTTATCGCTCTCGATCCTAACCCGGAGATGATGCCAAGTGCCGATACTTTTCAAGGTAACGAGGATGAATTAATTAATGCACTGGAATCGTGGCTAACCGGGATTATCTCTACTACATCAGGGTTAGTTTGTGCCTATAAACCAACTCTTGGCTTTTATGAGGCTTTCGGTGGTAAGGGTTTAGATCTATTAATCCGCCTACTCCAGAAAATTCCCGATAACATACCGGTGATTTTAGATGCCAAACACGGCGATTTAAATACTAGTAGCGTTTTCGCCCGCACTATTTTTAATACTTGGAATGTGGACGCAGTTACTCTCAACCCTTATATCGGTCAAGACCATACGGCTCCTTTTCTAGTTTATCCCGATCGGGGTGTCTTCATCCTCTGTCACACCTCTAACCCCGGCGCGGTCAATATTCAAGGTTATCCCGGCCCCGACAATCCCTTCTACCTGCAAGTAATCCGCGAAGCGCAAACCTGGGCGAGTCCCGAAAACCTCTTCCTAGAAGTAGGGACGACTTCCCCGGAAATCCTCGCTAAAATTCGCTCTATCGCCCCCGAAAGATGGATTCTTCTGCGTAGTATTTGGTCAAAAACTAACAATTTATCAGCTTTATTGCTGGCGGGATTCAACGGACAAAATTCAGGGTTACTCCTGCCTGTGCCTCAAGATTGGCTCAAAGATGACGGGCTAGTGGATAAACTTAAAAATCTCCGAGAGGAAATTAACAATATTCGCACTCAAAGAGTTAGTAAACCTGAAGAAGCTACTCTATGGACTCCCAATGTATGTCTACTCAATCAGCACCCCCATCAAGATTTAATCTTGCAATTATATGACATCGGGTGCTTAATATTCGGGGAATATGTACAAGCTTCCGGGGCTATTTTCTCCTACTATATTGACCTGCGCCGCATCATTTCCAATCCCCAACTTTTTCAGGAAGTTCTCAAGGCTTATAGCGAGATTTTAAAAGAATTAAAATTTGATCGCATCGCCGGTATCCCCTACGGTTCTCTGCCTACCGCTACTGGCTTGTCTATGCTGCTGCATCGCCCGATGATTTTCCCCCGCAAAGAGGTGAAAGCCCACGGCACCCGCCGTTTGATCGAAGGTGATTTTCAGCCTGGGGAAACGGTGGTAGTGGTGGATGATATTCTCATTTCTGGAAAAAGTGCGATCGAGGGGGCGGAAAAGTTACAATCGGCCGGGCTAATTGTTAATGATATTGTGGTCTTGATCGACCACGAGGAAGGGGTCAAGGATAAACTCAAACAACGGGGTTATAACGCCTATTCCGTCCTAGGTCTCTCGGAGATTTCCGATACTCTCTTTGAATCCGGTCGTCTCTCCCAAGAACAATACGACTGCGTTCGTAAGCATTGAGGTTAAATGCTAGAATGTCCCTATCTTAATTACTTTCTAGCGTGAAAATTTATGTTTGGATTAGGTTGGCCCGAATTAGCTATTATTGGTGTGGTCGTCGTGCTTATTTTCGGGCCGAAGAAAATACCGGAAATCGGTGGCGCTTTGGGTAAAACCTTACGTGGTTTCAAGGAGGAAATGAAAGGGGAGAATTCCCAATCCCAAGATGAAGAGAAAATTTAAGATTCTCTCGCTCACGTCATAATAACGATCGTTTTTAAATGGCGAATATATCTAAGAATCAGCGACGACCAAGAAAGCAGATCTAGTTCGTAAGCGGCTTATCAGCCTTTTGTCCCGGTAGTGGTAACAATGGACAATCAATATTGACGATTTACAGGTCAAGCGATCGCTCATAAAAAGTTTATCTCCGCATATAGTGCTTTACAGCTAGAATGGATCGTCTGAACACTAGATGTAGGGTAGAGAGATGGAAAGTTATGTGCGAGAGTGGGTAAGTAGCGGTGTCGATGAGGAGTTAATCAGATTAAACGTCCAACCCCTCGAAGGGATAGAAGCGGGGGAATATCTATTATACGCTGAACAATTGCCGAGAAGGAACGATGGCAGAGTTGAGACGAATATACTTAAAAGGTATTCCCATACGGAATTGGGGGGCTGGTGGTGTTCGGGAGTGGATGTATTAACGGGCGAGAATGATATATGGGGATGCTTTAAACCTCATAAACCCCGCCGCGGCGGCAAGAAAAACAAAGCCATCAAGTACGAACATCCACCCATGACACCCACGGGCATATTCGCCCTGAAAGTACCTTCGCACCTGTGGGAGAAGATAGGGGCGACAGTTAATAAACCGATATTAGCAGAAGATACCGATCGAGGTTTCTGGCAATGGCTTAAAGATAACCCCGATGTACCCCTGTGTATCACCGAAGGAGCCAAGAAAGCCGGGGCGTTATTAACGGCGGGTTACGCCAGTATCGGTTTGCCAGGCATCAATAACGGCTACAGGAGAAGACGGGACGATAAAGGTATTGCCGTAGGTAAAAGCCACCTTATCCCCCAGTTAAAGGAATTAACGGACAAGGGAAGAGAAATATATATAGTATTCGACCAAGATTGTAAACCCAAAACCCTGCGCGCGGTGAATACGGCCATTAAAAAATTAGGTTATTTGTTGGGTGCGGCCGGCTGTAAAGTCAAAGTCATCACTTGGGATAACAAACAAGGTAAGGGCATAGATGATGTTATCGGTAAAAAAGGCGAGAAATATTTCCAGCAACTGTACGACAGCGCTTTAACTTTAGATAACTGGAAAGCTAGAGAATCGAATCGCCTCACCTATGAACCCAATTTAGGGTTAAATCATCGCTACTTACCACCATTAACGATTCCCGACAACGCCCAATTAATAGCCATTAAATCCGGTAAAGGTACTGGCAAAACTCAAAACTTGGCTAACATAGTCAAACAAGCTTTAGACCAAGGTAAAAAAATATTAGTTATCGGGCATCGAGTCCGATTAGTTCAAGAATTATGTCACAGATTCGGACTGCCATATATTACGGAAGTAACCACCGATAATGAGGGTTTTGGCTACGGATTATGTATAGACTCCCTCCATCCTAAATCCCAAGCCCAATTTAATGCCCTCCATTGGGAAGATAGCGTGATCATCATTGATGAAATAGAACAGGTACTCTGGCACGGGTTAAACGGAGAAACTTGTAAAAATAATCGAGTTGCTATCCTGAAAAGCTTTAAATTATTAGTGCAAACAGTTTTAGATGGTGCCGGACAAATTTATATAGCCGATGCGGATTTGAGCGATGTTAGCCTCGATTATCTGATTTCTTTATCGGGGATCGATCCACATACTTATGTTATCGCTAACGATTGGCGACCCTCTTATCAAGAAGCATGGCAAGTACATAATTATACGGAAACTAATCCTAGGGAATTGGTTAAAGATCTGGTCAAACATATTAAAGCGGGAGGCAAGCCTTTTGTTTGTCTATCGGCGCAAAAATTAACCAGTCAATGGGGTACTTATAATCTAGAATCCTATTTAAAGAAACAGTTTCCTAAAGCAAAAATACTGAGGATAGATTCAGAATCTTTAAACGACCCCAGTCATGAAGCTTACGGATGTATGAAAAATTGTGACGGGACTTTCCGCGCGTATGATGTGGTGTTAGCCAGTCCGGCGATCGAAACCGGGATCAGTATCGATTTAAAAGCCCACTTCACCTCGGTTTGGTGTATCGCCCAGGGAATCCAGACACCTACATCTATCTGTCAATTTCTCGGCAGGATTAGAGAGAATGTACCGCGATATATTTGGTCTGCCGCCTATGGTTTTAACAAGATCGGTAACGGCTCTACTTCCATCCCTAATTTACTAGCATCAGGGGAGAAACTCACGGCTACTAATCTGCGCCTCTTACAACAATCAGATATAGAATCCCTAGACGATTTAGATACGGGGTTTCAAGCGGAGTCTCTTTTATGTTGGGCGAAAATGGCGGTGAGGGTTAATCTCGCCATGCTCAATTACCGAGAAACAATCAAAACTTTATTAGAAGGCGAAGGGCATATCTGGAAAGAAAGAGGACAGGTAGAAGAAAATGGAAACAGTAATCGATTAACCGAGGCGATTAATGAAATTAAAGAGCAGAATTATGAAAATGAGTGCTTGGCGATCGCTTCAGCCACGCCGATTACAGAAACCCAATATAAAGGGTTAAAAAAATGTTTGATGAAAACACCCCAACAGAGAAGATCGGTGAGAAAATACGAGCTACAAAAACGTTACGGTATAGAAATTACACCGCAATTGGTGAGTAAAGACGATCGAGGTTGGTATCAAGAGTTACGCCTGCATTATTTCCTCACTATCGGCAGGAGATTTTTGTGCGATCGGGAAGCTTTAAACGCTCAAAAATTAATTCGATCGGGTGAGGGAAGTTTATTCATCCCCGACTTTAATCATAGCCAGTTAGGTTCAATCATCGGTATGTTAGAAGTATTGGGAATCAGCGTATTAATTGCCGACGGCGATCGAGAATTACACAATCGAGATCCTGAACTACAAGCTATGGCGACGATAGCCCTCAAACATCGTCACGACATTAAAAGCATAGCTAAAGTTACCATCGCCAAAAACAACACCCCCATCACTATCATTCGCCGTCTCTTAAACTTGATAGGTCACGAACTTAAATGTATTAAGAGCAAAAAAATTAACAACAAACTAACGAAAATATATCAAATACTCCAGCCATATGACGAAAGAGAAATAGTGCTGCGTAACTGGCTCATCAAAGATGAATACAGTCCGGGCAGTTCAGAAATTTGGTCGGAAGATTATGTGTTCGGTCTCCACCGGGGGAAAAAGCCAAGACCGGAAGATGACCAATACGTACAGTTAAGCTTAAAATTGAACTAGCAATAAAGCCCTTGATCAGAAACAATGACCTTAACCCTGTACAATACCCTAACTCGTCGTGAAGAACCGTTCCAATCGATCGAACCGGGTCACGTACGAATGTATTGCTGCGGGATAACAGTATACGATTACTGTCACCTCGGTCACGCCCGCACCTGCGTAATTTGGGACTTGGTGCGTCGTTATTTAGAATTTTCCGGCTATAAAGTTCACTATATCCAGAACTTCACTGATATTGACGATAAAATCTTGAAGAGAGCCAAGAATGAAGGGGTGGCGATGGCTGAGATAGCCGATCGTTTTATCGAGGCTTATTTCGAGGATATGGAAAAGTTAGGCGTGAGAAAAGCCGATGCTTATCCCCGCGCCACCCACACTCTCGACGGTATCAAACGCCTCGTCTACGAACTTCAACAAAAAGGCTACGCTTACGAAGCCTCTGGAGACGTTTACTACAGCGTCTCTGCTTTCCCAGAATACGGCAAACTGAGCGGGAGAAAATTGGCAGACTTACAAGCAGGGGCCAGCGGCAGAGTCGAAACCTTCGACGAAGAATCTCAAAAGAAACAGAATCCTTTCGATTTTGCCCTCTGGAAGGCAGCGAAACCCGATGAACCGAATTGGGAATCACCTTGGGGCAAAGGCCGCCCAGGTTGGCATATAGAATGTTCGGCGATGGTGCGGGAAAAGTTAGGAGAAACGATCGATATTCACGTGGGCGGCAATGACTTGATCTTCCCCCACCATGAAAACGAAATCGCCCAGAGTGAAGCCGTCACGGGGAAACCTCTGGCGCGTTACTGGCTTCATAACGGCATGGTGAAAATCGGCGGCGAGAAGATGTCCAAGTCTTTAAAAAATTTCGTCACCATTCGCGAGTTATTGGGGCAATACCACCCCATGCCGGTGCGATTATTAATCCTACAGGCTCACTACCGCAAACCCCTCGATTTCAGCGATTCTGCTTTAACTGCGGCGGTTAATGGTTGGCAAACTCTGGAAGAAGGTTTGTCCTTCGGTTATAAATACGGGCTGACAACTTCGGAAATTGATGAGGAATTAGTGCTGAAGTTTAAAGAAGCCGTCGCTCAAGATTTTAATTTCCCGGCCGGCTTGGCAGTTTTGTTTGAAACGGCTAAAGAGTTACGCAGGGAAAGTAACATCCTTGTCCATGAAGGGAAAACAACCGTATCCATGACGGATTTAGCTGTCTTATGGCGTACTCTGGTGACTTTAGCCGACGTCCTGGGCTTGGTGGTAGATGCAAATGCTTCCTCGTCCACTCCAAAAAGTATCAGCGATGAGGAAGTGGAAAAGCTAATTGAAGAAAGGAAGTTGGCTAAAAAGGCGAAAAATTATCAAGAAAGCGATCGGATTCGCGATTATCTCCAATCCCAGGGAATAACGCTGATCGACGCACCAGGGGGCGTAACTAAATGGCATCGGTCATGAAATTAGTTTAAGATAAAGTAGCATTGCGCTTTAAAGGCTTGAATCATTGTCTCACTCTTTTTTGTTACAACCAGGAAGATGGTCACTAGAGGGAACTTGGTCAGAAAGAGGTCAAGCCCCGATACCTGTCAAAGGTCGTTTGTTGATAGCTTGGAGTCAAGATAACTGGTTCACGATCGTTACTAAACTTATCTTCGTCAATAGCGATAGGGACGAAATTTCCTTTCAATATCGAGGGCGTTTGGATTCAGCCGAGAGACAATATACCTTCGTTTTACAGCAAAGTCTCTTGGGTCAAATCGAGGGTGAGGGTTGGATCGGTGTGGACTCGATCATACAAAGATATTGGGTACTAAGCGACAGACAAAGGCGCAGCGGCTTTGAAACTTTCTATCGCATTAATGATCACAATTATCATCTCTCCAGTGGCATTTTAAACGGTCATTATCTCAATAGCACCATGGAGGCTATTTTAGAGCGTCAGCCGTAAGGCAGAGATAATTTGAAGGTTGGCAGAGGGGAAATTATAGTTATGCAGGTCATCCACGGCAACCCAAAGGATCTCTTCACACTCCAAGGGCTGGGGTTCGCCACTCACGTACTGGCAGTTGTAAACTTGTAGACGAACGTTGAACTGCGAGTAAGTATGATCGATCGTCATCAAGTGGGATTCCACACTTATCTCGATCCCGATTTCTTCCTTGATTTCCCGTTTAATACATTCCTCGACAGTTTCGTCGGATTCAACTTTACCGCCTGGAAACTCCCAGAAGCCTCCGAACGATCCTTGACTCCGACGACGGTCGATCAATATCAATCCAGCCGAGTTTTTAATTACAGCCACGCCGATATTTTTCCGGGGCTGACACTGAACATCCATAAACCTATCTAGTCTTCGCCCATAGGATTCTGGACAGTGTAGAGAGACTTTTCAAAATTCATTCTCTGTTCAGCGTTGCGTAGGAAATAACCGCTCATCATCGCTGAAGCTAGTAAGCGCCCCAAGTGTTCTCTACTGGTGTTAACAGTGACGCTGAAATGTTCAGAAGGTAGATTACCTAATAAACCGATGATATTACGTTCCATCACTTGAAACACTTCTGCTGATTCTGGCTTGGATAATTGAGCGATCGTTTCCGGGTGTAAACCCTGCACGTACTGCCATAAATTATCGCTTGAACCCGCTTCTGAATTAAATATATTTTGAGAGCGATTTAATTCGTTACTCACGTACTGCCTCCTATAATTGTTTCTATCTTTAAACCGGGCAATTTACTAAATCTCACGTACAAATCAATGTTTATACTGTAACAATTTTTTTCCCCCTTGGAAGTCGGTAGAACCGTACCTGATTGGTTGGTTCGCCGACTCATCGATTTAACTAGCTAGATATTCCCTGATATTGCCTTTACGTTTGCGTAATTTGGCTAAAGCTTCCCTTTCGATCTGTCGCACTCTCTCCCGGCTGATATTTAACTGTAAACCGATTTTCGCCAGGGTCAAGGGTTGACCGTCGCTCAATCCGAACCGCAGGGATAGCACTTCTCTCTGTTGGGGAGTGAGGTCATCCATCAGTTTTTCTAGATCCAATTGTAGGGCGGAGTGAGATGCGAATTCTTCGGGAGAAACACCGGTATCTTCTAATAACTCTCCCAATTCTGTATCTTGATTATCTCCTACCCGCAGATCCAAGGATAAGGGTTGTCTCGCTCTTTCGAGATAATCTCTAACTTGGCGGGGTGTTAGTTCTAATTCTTCGGCTAATTCGGCAATTGTCGCCGCCCTACCTTTTTCTTGTGCCAGATTTCTCTGGGCTTTTTTGATCTTGTTCAGTTTTTCGGTGATGTGGATTGGTAGGCGAATAGTGCGACTCTTCTCCGCTATCGCGCGCGTTATCGCCTGACGTATCCACCAGTAAGCGTACGTGGAGAAACGATAACCTTTGGTCGGGTCGAATTTTTCTACTCCCCTCTGCATTCCTATCGTACCCTCTTGGATTAGATCCAATAAGTCGAGATTACGTTTCAGGTACTTTTTCGCCACCGATACGACTAAACGTAGATTCGCCTCTACCATTTTGCGTTTGGCTAATTCTCCGGCGCCGATTATTTTTTCTAATTCGGCTCCGGTTACACCTACCGCCTCCGCCCATTGATCCAAGCTGGGTTGGTATCCTAATACTGCTGCTAATTGCTCTTTTTGTTTTTCAACTAATATCTGTTTCTGTACCTGTTTAGCGTAGAGGATTTCTTCTTCGTGACTGAGTAACGGTACTCGACCGATTTCTCTAAGGTACGCACGTACTGGATCGGTAGGGTTTTTAGGAGTTTTCATAAAGAGCGATTTTCCTTGATTGACAAATGTGAAATATATGATGAGGCTTGAGAATGGATTAAAAGTTCGTTTTAAATGTTATTGGTGTCAACGGCTATCTTTTTGTTTCAATGGGTTTGAAAATTTTTGATCGCCTCTCAGGGATGAGTTCGCTACTCATTAGAGTTAAGTTATCTAACAATCATACCCCTTTTGTTAACGATTGTAAAGATTATGAGAAAAATTTTCGCTGATGAGAAGTCTTCAAGGTACAGTTAAATTACCAATATTCCTAAAAACTCGTTGCATCCTAGATGACAAAATGACAAAAATCTTACCAAAGATGGGTATTCAGTCTCTAAATGTGAAGTACCAAATCAATCTAGCGTATATGTACGCTAAAGATTCTTCAATGATGTAACGAAAACCCATACTGGATGCCCACCAGCGTTGATGGTCATAATCCTTATTGAGATAAGCGATCGCACCTACCAAAAAGTCATCACCTAAAACCTTCTTATAGATCAGATAACTTCTCCTGGTGTGTACATCGAAAGAGTAGATATTGAGGGATTTAATTTTCGCGTCGCTCTTCAACAACCAGTCTTTCACCGCCAAGGCGGCGGCGGCGGTTCTATCTCTATCAACTACGGAAGTGGGAATAGCTTCTACTTTATCAGGCTCCACACCTAATTTAATCGCCGTAACCTTAGCCAATTCGGCGTAGGATTTATAGGGAAGGAGAAAAGACCCACGATAGAGGGGGAATCCGGTAGTGATAATAAATTTATAGTTACCTTGAAAAAATTCCTGCACGCCTCCTTCTATGACTGGGTCTCCCGCCCAACCTTCTATCAATAAAGCATCTGCCTCAATGGGAGACACAATCGCTAAAAATTCCGGTATCTTATTGATAACTAGTACTATCAAAGCCGAGAGGAAGCCAATCAGAATTAACCAAGCTTTCCAAGTTAATGACCATTGGGGCTTGTACTCTAATAAGCCCCAAAACATTTCCTGATATGTAACGGGCATAAATCACTAATGTCCTTGTAGATGAGCGAACACGGATTTATCCCCTATATCATCTGCTATAGGTTGCCAGAATTTAGTTATAGCAAAAGTTATAAAAAAAACCGACCAGACGATCAACAGAAATTGCTTAATATTATCGGGAACCCAGCCAAATAAATGGCCTAACAGTAAAAAAGGCACCAAGGGTGTTAAAACTTTAGTGGGAAGGCGATCGAAACAAAAAGCCTCTTTAAAATAAATACCGGTCAGAGCCGCAAAAGTAAAACCTATACCCAATAAAGTCAACGGATTTTCATATACTAAAACCCCCAAAGGAGCGGGGTTGCTGAAAATAAAAATTATAGCCGAGACAGTGCCGATAATCCAAAACAGTTGTAACAGGCGATGGAGAGAAACCAGATAAATATGGATCGTCAAGAGACTCAAAGCTAACCCCAGAGAAAAAAGTCCGTATAGTGGAGTGAGCCAGTTAAGGTAATGAGGTTGTTGGGGCGATTGAAGGAGTAACCAAGTGGCGGAGGCGAAACTTAGAGCCGCAAAGGTTAAACCACTACGATAGAGAATAACGCCCCGGCGGTCGTTCTCCGTGATCGTAAATTCACCGAATTGTCCTTTATATATAGGAGATACAGACATGATTTATCTTAACAATTTTGCCACTTATAGCATTTCTCGCTGTTGTGAGGTACAGAGAGCCTGGTTTAATGCAGTCGGCAGGAAGCAGGTGTTAGATGTACCTCATCAGGTGGGGAAACGCTGTATATTTTCCCACTATATATTAACAGGGTAGTAAAGCAGTGAAAACAGGCTACTTGAAGATATGATTCGGTCGCCTTAATGGACTCATTAATATGAGAGTTGACAAACCACCGTAAATTTAGGAGTGGCGATTATTCCTTCGGGAAAAGATGCGTCCTGAAGGCAGTGCCCCTACTGGGTCTTACTGTTTTTGGGAAATCCGAGTGGTTAAGGCGATTAAACATCCCCGTCCAATACATTAAAAATCTATCTTATTATTGTATTTAAAAAACTTCTTGCGGCTAAAATAAAGTAAGTCGATAGTTTTACTGTATTTATGGATTACCCTCTACTGACTCTATCTAGCTTTTTTGTTGGGATTATCGTCGGTTTGACGGGAATCGGCGGGGCTTCCCTGATAACCCCCATGCTCATATTCTTGTTTCAAGTTCCCGCCACTACCGCGGTCGGTTCCGACGTTGTAGCCGCAGGATTGCTGAAGGTGGTGGGTAGCGTCCGTCATTGGCAACAAAAAACCGTAGATCTAACGGTGGTGAAGTGGCTAGCTCTCGGTAGTGTACCAGGTTCTGCGCTGGGTTTGACCAGCTTTCACTATTGCCAGATCCATAAAGACGTGTGCCAGATCGATCGCATTCTACCTCACGCGATCGGTGTAGTTCTTCTGGCCGTTACCTTGCTGGCGTTGACGGAATTATCTCTGTCCCTCCTTTTTCCGGCAACGGTTTTTATCTCCCTACCGAAATTAGACCTCGGTACTAAATCGGGTCAGTTAACCGCAATCGCACTAGGAGCGATTCTCGGTTATCTGGTAGGTTTAACGAGTATTTCCAGCGGTTCCCTATTCGCTTTAGTATTGATGACCTTTTTTCAACTAGATGCCCGCAAGCTGGTGGGCACGGATATGTCTCAAGCTTCTATTCTCCTCACCTGCACTTCCATCGGTCATTTAGGATTGGGAACCGTGGACTGGTCGATCGTTTTACCCATCTGGTGCGGGGGTTTGCCTGGGGTTTTAGTGGGGGCTAAATTGTGCGGCTATGTACCGCGAAACGCACTACAAGTTCTAATTTACGGGCTTCTCGTCTCCGTTAGCTGGAAGTTATTACAGACAGCGTAGGTATCGATTTACTTTCTACCGAGGGACAGAGACAGTCGTTTTGAGCCAATCGACCCGCCGAATAATTCGGCATCGGGTTTTTTACCAAGCGGGAGCGAAACCGCCGAGAAGGCGGTTTCAGTGGCATTATTTATGAACCAAGGGGCGGGTGAGTTTATCCAACTGTTGCACTAAGAGACTGAGAAATAAACCTACATCCGTGACCACACCTACCGATTCTACCGAACCTCGATCGCTCAGTTTCGTCACCACGGCCGGATTAATATCCACGCACACCATCTTCACACCGGCGGGGGTCATATTGCCCACACCGATCGAATGCAGCATACTGGATAACATCAGGATCATGTCAGCACCGGCAATGTGGCGAGCGTAGTCTTCCTGTGCCTTCACGAGATCCATCTCGGTATCGGGTAAAGGCCCGTCATCGCGGATCGAACCGGCTAGAGAGAAAGGCACGTTATTTTTCACACATTCATACATGATGCCTTTTGTCAATACCCCTTTCTCTACAGCATTAGCGATACTGCCACAGCTACGGATCAGGTTGATGATTTTCAGGTGATGACGGTGCCCACCTCTAACGGGAATACCTTTCTGCATATCCACGCCCAGAGAAGTACCCATGATCGCCTGTTCTATATCGTGGACAGCGATCGCATTTCCCCCTAACAAAGTGTGAACATAGCCTTCTCGAATCAACCTCGATAGATGTTGTGCGCCGCCGGTATGGATCACCACAGGCCCCGCCGTCACTACAACTTTACCGCCCTGATCGCGAATCTGGCGTAATTCCCAGGCGATCTGTTCTACAGTTAACTCCACGCGACGTTCACTAGATACCCCCGCGCCCATGAAAGAGAATTCTTGAGAGCTATTACGTTGTTCGCGAGATTCGGCTTGGCGAACCGTACGAATACCATCTACACCCACCATCACCTGATCACCGACTTTTAAATCTCGTAAAAGAGTACAACGGGCGGTAATACCTTCGGAAGAGTGTTTAACGACGATAGCCGCATCCATGCGCTGGTTATCCACCTTCACCCACTCGCAATTAACCCTTACTTCCGTGGGGTAGATGGTACTCGCATAGAAATCATCGGGAGCCACACCATCTTGAGTCACCAGGTTGGTATTCACATCGCACACCTCGGTCGGGCGGGCGGCAGCACCGAGATCGATCAATTGAATCATGATTTCTTCCATCACCTCGTGAGAGGGGGCGGAAACCCTAACTTCGGCGTTGGAGGTACTTTGACGCTCGACACCGAGGTTAAAGTTCAACACTTTAAAACTGCCGCCGCTGCCTATCACTATATCGAGAGCTTTATTCATGATACCCGCGTCGAGTAAGTGTCCTTCTAGTTGCAAGATTTTACTCTCGATCGTGACATTAGCGTGATGATCGGGGATGATCGGTTCATTGACGCGTAGGGTCAAACACTTGGCAGCGCCGCCAGCTTTAAGAAATTCCGTCAGGGGAGTTTCTTCCACTGCAAAACCCGCATCTTTGATAGCGGATTTTAAACCCTCGCTGATTTTATTCATGACGATGGTTTGACCGATATTGACCGCGTTACAGGCGAAGTTCACCGCGTCGGCTTCTGCCACTACAATCCGCTTTTCCGGGGGTATCCGCATTTCGATCAAGCGATTGGAGTAAGCATCGAAAGCAGCCGGATAATACAATAAATAGCCGCCGGTGAGGGGACAGAAACAAGTGTCGAGATGATAGAAACGTTCATCGATGAGGCGCAGGGATAGCACTTCTATGTCTAACCACTTGGCGATGAGGGGATGCGAATCTAATTCGGTGCGGAAGCCGTAGCCCGCCCATAACCAACGTCCTTCTCTATCTAATAAAGCGTCGCCCGCACCTTCAAAGGGTAAATCAGGGGGTAATTCGTAGACGGTAAAACCGTTTTCTTCAAACCATTGTTTAAAATAGGGTTCTTCTCCTTGCCTCTCTTTATGGAGGAATCTACTCAAAACCACGTTTTTTTCTAAAACTAATCCTGCGTTAGCGGTGAATACCATATCGGGCCAGCCTTTCTGGGGAGGCACGAGATCCACGATCGCATTTTCTTTTAGTATGTAATATAAGCCTTGCCATTGGGCTACCGCGTTATCTCGTGAGGACTTGTGTATGTTCCCTTCCATCCAAGGATTAATCACATAATCCACTTCATAATGATCGGGCGCACACATGAGAAAGCGAATCGATTGGTTCATAAAATTTTCGGGGTACGGTAAACGCTATCACTTCTAATCAGTCGGTTTTTTTAAACCAATCTGTTATCATATCTTATTATTTACACCACAGTCGAAAATTTTAAGATTTTCTTCTCTCTCCTTCGGTTCATAAACAACGAGCACGGAGGGATTTGAACCCCCGACCACCAGAACCGGAATCTGGTGCTCTATCCACTGAGCTACGTGCCCTTGATCTTGTCTATTATAACACGATCACTACTTCTGCTTAGATTAATTCTCTACAAAATCCCAAAAGAAGACTGAATTTTGGTATATTACTTTTTGCTTTTGAGAAAAAGTAACAAGTAAGATTTAACATTTTTCTTTTCCAGTCAGGCTATATTTTGAATAAGCTAACTCAAAACCAGGACTGACTTATGACCACAGTGGGAGAATACTTATTTCAACGCTTGAAAAGTCTGGGAGTAGATCACATTTTCGGTGTCCCTGGCGATTATGTATTATCCCTGATGGATGTAATGATCGAAAGTCCCGTCAATTTAGTATGTACCTGTAACGAATTGAACGCAGGTTATGCAGCCGACGCTTACGCCAGGGTCAAGGGCATAGGTGCGGTTTGCGTCACTTACGGGGTTGGTGGATTCAGTCTCGTTAACGCGGTAGTGGGTGCCTACGCGGAACGTGTTCCCTTGGTGGTCATCAGCGGTGCGCCCAATAGTTCCGTCAAACAGCAAAATTTACTCCTCCACCACACCACGGGAGATTATAATCTGCAATTTTCCATCATGGAGAAAGCTACAGTAGCAGCCGCTATACTCAACAATCCCGCCCAAGCCGCCCTACAGATAGACCAAATTCTCGCCGCCTGCATCCACCATAAACGTCCCGTTTATTTAGAAATCCCTTGCGATATTGTCAATCAACCCTGTTTAATACCGGAAAGTTGCATCTATATTTCCGAGAAGTTAACCGATAAAGATGCTTTAAAAGAAGCGGTGGAAGAAGCAGTAAATTTACTGGATAAAAGCACTAAACCGGTTATTCTCGCTGGTGTGGAGTTCCATCGGTTCAATTTACAGGATAAGTTACTAAAATTGTTGGAAGTGACCGGCTATCCTCTAGCCACAACTCTTTTGGGTAAGTCTTGCCTGTCAGAAATGCACCCCCAGTTTATCGGCACTTATGTGGGGGCCCTCAGCCGTGACTACGTTAGTCAACGTTTAGAAGGGGCTGATTGTGTTCTTTGCCTGGGCGCGATCATGTCCGATATGAATCTCGGCGGCTTTACAGCGAAGTTGGACAGTAATAAATTGATCAACGCCAATTCAGAGAAAGTAAAGGTTAAACATCATTTTTACCAACCTGTTTATCTCGGTGATTTCATTGATGGTTTGATCGAGAATTTACAGAAAAAAGAACTCATAGAGTTAGATATTAAACCCGCTTCCGATTTGCTAGCCAGTTCTTACGAGATAAAACCGGAAGCTAAATTGACTAATGTGAGATTTTATGAGCGGATGAACCATTTTATCGCTCAAAAATCCTTCGTTATTTCCGATACGGGAGATGCTATAGTGGCGACGATCGATCTGCTGATGCCTAACAAAACCGACTTCATCGGGCAAGCTTTCTATCTATCCATCGGTTACTCGATTCCCGCCTGTTTGGGGGTCTGTTTCGCCTCTCCCGCAACCCGTCAGATCGTCTTCGTGGGTGACGGTGCTTTTCAAATGACAGCACAGGAATTGTCCACTATCATCCGGCACAAGTTCAACCCGGTGATATTTTTAATTAATAACGATGGCTACACGATCGAGCGAGTGATCAACGACAATCTCTACAACGATTTACAGCCGTGGAAATACCATCAATTACCCGCCGTGTTCGGTGATAGTTGGAGTTGCGTGGTGCGTACCGAAGACGAATTAGAATCGGCGCTAAAAAAAGCCGATGCGATCGAAGATAAGATATGCTTTATAGAAGTGATCCTCGATCGTTTCGATTGTTCCGAAGGTTTAACTCGTTTAGGTCGTGCGCTCAAGTCCGCCAATACAGATCAATCATGACCGATGCCCGTCAATACGCCCCCGCTACCGAACGCAATCAAGAACCGATTTTAAAAGTTTTACTGCGGGTATTACCCAGGCGAGGAGATATTTTAGAAATTTCCAGCGGTACAGGTCAGCACGCCCTGTATTTCGCTCCCTATGTTTATCCCCGACGCTGGATTCCATCCGATTGTAACGATCCAGCTTTAGAAAGTATCAAAGCTTGGGCTAATTACTGCCTCACCGATAATCTTCAGCCGCCGCTATATATTAACGCGGAAGAGGGAAAATGGAGCGTGGAAAACCAAGAAACGAATATCGCTGCGATAGTTAATATCAACATGATCCATATTGCCCCCTGGTCAGCCTGTGAAGGTCTTATGGCGGGAGCGGGACGGATATTACCCAATGATGGGGTTCTCTATCTCTACGGCCCTTATAAAATTAACGGCAGACACACTTCAGACAGCAATGAAATATTCCATAATTCTCTATTGGTTCAGAGTCATCTCTGGGGTTTGAGAGATTTAGAGGAAGTAGTGGCACAGGCTAAAAAAGAGGGATTACACCAGACAGAAACTATTCCTATGCCCGCCCACAATTTTTCTTTGGTTTTTAAGAAGGTTGCTTAATATAAGATTTTGCCACACGCCCGAAATAAAAAGGTGAGCCGTTAGCCCACCTTTATTAGTAACATGGAGAAACTTATTTAACTCCGGCTTGAGAAATTCTAGTAGGTACGGCAGCCGATTGTAACATCGGGGTCGTGTTCACAGAATCGGTCGCCAAGTTAAAGAGGGGATTCGAGAGAATACCCGCTAGAGATGTAGTAATGAGAGCCAGTATCAAACCCACCTGTAAAGGACGCATACCCGATAATTTCCAGTTGATGCCGGGGTAATTTTTCACAGAGTCCGACATCTCTTGAGGCTCTTTCACCACCATCATCTTCACGACGCGGATGTAATAGTAGATAGAAGCGACGCTAGTGATCAAACCCACTAACACCAGCCAATATAATCCAGCTTGCCAACCGGCCCAGAATAGATAGATTTTGCCGAAGAATCCGGCGAGGGGAGGTATACCACCTAATGACAATAAACAGACGCTCAAACAGAGAGTTAAGAGCGGATCTTTCTGGTATAAACCGGAATACTCGGAAATTTGGTCTGTGCCGGTGCGTAGGGCGAAAAGTATCACGCAGGCAAAAGCCCCAAGGTTCATGAACAGGTAAATAAGCAGGTAGAAAACCATGCTAGAGTAACCTGCATCTGTACCTGCGGTTAAACCGATCATGACGAAACCCGCCTGACCGATCGAGGAATAAGCCAACATCCGTTTCATGCTGGTTTGAGCGAGGGCGACCACGTTACCCAATACCATACTTAACAGGGCTAAAGCTGTAAAGATAAAGTGCCATTGTTCGGTGACACTAGCGAAAGCGGTAACTAAAAGACGGATAGCGAGGGCGAAACCCGCCGCTTTTGACCCCACGGAGAGGAAAGCTACTACTGGAGTGGGAGAGCCTTCATAAACGTCTGGTGTCCATTGATGGAAAGGAACCGCTGAAATTTTAAAAGCTATACCGGCAATGACGAATACTAAGGATATAGCCAATCCTAAAGATTCACCGGGGGCTAAATCGGAGATTTTAGTAGCGATATTGGTGAGAACGGTTTCCCCGCCAGATAATCCGTATAACAGGGA
Source organism: Chlorogloea purpurea SAG 13.99 (assembly GCA_016903695.1). Classification (GTDB taxonomy): domain Bacteria; phylum Cyanobacteriota; class Cyanobacteriia; order Cyanobacteriales; family Microcystaceae; genus Chroococcopsis; species Chroococcopsis gigantea_A. The sequence continues at coordinate 39,007 of JADQBB010000008.1, read as the reverse complement.
AATCCCGTATAAGAATATAGCTGAACTTGATGCACCGATGAGTAAATATTTTAAAGCAGCTTCATTAGAGCGCGGGTCACGCTTCATGTAACCCGTCATCAAATAAGATGAGATACTGAGCATCTCCAGGGAGATGAAAATCATCGCTAACTCATTAGCGCCGGAGAGGAACATTCCCCCTAGGGTGGCGGTGAGCATGATGGCGATAAATTCCGCCAGAGATGTTCCCGATTGTTCCACGTAGCGAATCGACATCAAGATAGTGACGGCGCACGATAAAGCCACGATCGACCTAAATACGATACTGAGATTATCGCTATTGAACGCGCCTAAAAACGAGATGGGTTTTACCGCGTCCCAACCCGAGTAGAGAACGAAAACCGATAATAACAAGCCAGCGATCGCAAAGTAGGGCAACCAACGAGCGGCACTTCTTCCCGAAATCAAGTCACCGATGAGAACAACTAGGAGAGTAATAACAATTATCAACTCGGGCCAAATATTGGCTGCATTAAGTTGACTGGCGACTAAACTAGAAAAATCCATATATCACACTTAAAACTCATAAAGATAAGCTTAAGGCATTTTCGCTTACTCTCATCGCCCGTCCTATAAATATCGCTGTTATCCCTGTTCAAAAAACTTGACCTATGAACTAAATACTTCTCAAAGCCACGATCGGATCTAACTTGGAAGCCCTATAGGCGGGAAAAACCCCGAAAAATAAACCTATACCGCTAGAAACGCTCAAAGATAGCAACACGGCAAAAGGTGATACGGCAGCGCCGGTTAAAGGGGAGAAAGTTGACACCAGGACGACAGCGGAACTGCCCAGAGCGATACCGATTATACCCCCGGCGGCTGATAATAAAATGGCTTCGATGAGGAATTGTAATAATATATCGTGTTCTTGAGCGCCGATCGCTTTTCTCAATCCTATTTCTTGAGTTCTTTCTGTGACGGAAACGAGCATGATATTCATCACACCTATACCGCCTACTAACAGGGAAATCCCGGCGATCAAAGCTAATAATAGGGTTAAACCTTGAGTGATAGTACCAAAAGTATCTAAAAGTTGTTTGGCGCTATCGACTTGAAAATCATCTTCATTGACTATTTTGTGACGCAAACGCAGTAAATTTTCGATCTGGAACTTAGCCGCTCTAATCTTAGTTTCGTCTTTGGCTTTAACATTGATCCATGATAATTGGATACCGTAGGGTGAATTATTCCCGGCTAATTGAGAACTCATCACCGATAAAGGAATAACCACCAAGTCATCTTGATTACTTCCGAAAAAAGACCCTTTAGGTTGCAATACTCCCACTACCTCGAAACTGAGATTTTGCACGCGAATTTGTTGCCCCACTGGATTCTGCCCGGCAAACAATCTATTGACGATTTCTGACCCCACAACGGCTACTTTCTGGTTTCTATCCACATCGATTTTATTAACAAAGCGCCCATTTTTAAGTTTATGATCTCTAACGCCGAAGTAGTCGGCGGTAACTCCCGCTACTTGGGAATTCATATTTTTATTGCGGAAAGTTATCAATCTACGAGTATTTATTTCCGGTGCTACACCTTCTACAGAGGGCACTTGACTTTCTATGGCTTCGGCATCGGCTAACACGAGAGTTTTTGGTAGATCAAAACTGGTGGTTCTACCGCGACGCGAACCTGGTGTTATAAATAGGGTATTGGGGCCGAGACTGGAAAATTGGTCATTAGCCAGTTTTTGTGTCCCTTGACCGATGCCGATCATGGCTACTACTGAGGCGTTACCGATGATTATTCCCAACATGGTTAAAGCACTTCTCACCTTATTGGAGGTTAAAGTAGCCACGGACATTTTAAAACTTTCTACTAGATCCATATTTAATTAGGTTTATCTTTATTAGGGGGAGCGTCGGGTAAGTCGATAAATACTTTATCCCCTTGATTCAATCCCGATAACACTTGTGTTTTATCGTCTAGGACTAAGCCGATGGCGATCGGTTTGAACTTGGGTTTTTGATTTTCATCGGGAACCATCACCCCCGATTTACCTTCTTTGGTGACGATCGACACCGTTGGCACCACTAAAGCATCGTTAATCTGTTGCCCTACGAAAGTAACATCCACATTCATCTTCGAGAGTAATTTTTCTTGTCCGTTGATTAACCCGATGGTGACTTGAAAGGAGGTTACGTTATCTTCGACTATGGCTTCCGGTGCGATCCGAATCACTCGCCCTTCAAATTGCTGATCTGGATAGGCATCGGCGACGATTTTCACTGGCTGACCGAGTCTTAACAAACCCACGTCTACTTCCGGTACTTTCGCTACTACCTGCAAGCCCCTAGCGAGGGCGATGATGGAAGTGGATGTGGCTGAAGCCGTACTCGATGCGGAAGTGGTGGGGGTCACGAAAGCGCCTTCGGTGGCGTATTTTTGCGTTATTATGCCGTCGAAAGGAGCGTTGATGACCGTATCCTTATATTGGATTTTTACCTGTTCTAATTGGGCTTGAGTACCGGCTAAGGCGGCTTGCAGTTGGGCGATTTCCGTGGCTTGAGTTTTCTCTCTTTGGTCGAGGGCGAATTTCGCTTCTGCTAACGCTGCGTTAGCTTTTACCATCTGTTGTTGAATCGCCTCGATTTCCGGTGATGCGGTTTTCTGAAACTGTTCAAATCGGCGGACTGTTTCCTCGAAATTAGCTTTAGCGCCGAGATAATCGTTAATCACCGAGTCGAATTGATCTTGTGCGATCGCTCCCTCATTCACTAAAGTCTCGTTTCGTTTCAAGCGATTTTCCGCTAAACGTAAGCGAGATTGAGCCGCCTGTACTTGAGCTTGTGACTGTTCGATGTCTTTGGGAATTCTTTGTTGAGCTTGTTTAAGCTGAGCTTCTAGTTGTTTGAGACCGGCTTGGGCCCCATAAAATTTAGCTTGATACTGACGGATTTCTTCCGGTATGCGTCTTTTAGCAGACTCTAAATTAGCGTAGGCTTCTTTCGCCCTGGCTTCCGCCTGCATCCCTTGGGCGTATACTTCCATGTTATCCATCACCGCCAGGGTTTGACCCTGTTTAACCTTCATCCCCTGTTCTACCAGTAGGCGCACTAGACGACCAGGATTCTTGGGGCTGATATTAACGCTCTGAATAGGTTCTACTTTACCGCTGGCTTTAATTTCCACCGCTAGGGTTTGGCGATTGACGGGTACGGTTAATTTCTCTAGCTGCGCCGCCGGGGAAGGACTTTGCACGGCTCTATAGGTTATGATTCCTACGGTTACGAAGCCCCCCGCCATCAAAGCGAGTATCCATGCTAGAGGTTGATTTGATTTTCCGAACACACTTGATGCCATTGGTAAGTCGATCGATAACTTGTCTTATGGTAGCGTTTACGGTTCACTCTTGGTTAAATCTGACCGGGGGATTACCGTCACACTAACCGCCAAAATAACCGCACCCACCTCCGTGATCAGATCGCTCTATACGGGAATATGTTTCTGTGGAAGAAGGTTTTTTATCTTATCCAAGAGAGCGGTCGGTGTGATGAAGATCAATTAAGAAGTGTATTACAGTCACGCGTTAATTTATAAAAAATGAGGACAATAGAAGAAGTAAGGCTCTCAAGCCCGAAAATGTTTTGAGCGTATTAAAACCCTTATCTGCTGATGGGGTTTTTTATCGTTTTATGGTATCTATAGGTATCGATAGAGTCATCCATAGAAGCCCCATAGCGCAATCACACTATGGGGCCCCATCAAAGAAACTACCATTTCTTGTAGGGTAAAAATTTGCCAGACATCACTAATTTAACCCGATCTCCTTTGGGATCTTCTTCTTTCTCCACATCCAGAGTGAAGTCGATCGCACTCATGATGCCATCTCCGAATTTTTCTTGGATAACTGATTTTAAAGCCATGCCGTAAACCTGCATAATTTCGTAAAAACGATAAATTAGCGGGTCTGTAGGCACGACCGGCCCCTGACCTTTCGTCGGATACTCGGTCAATTCCCCGGCCATTTCCGGTTCGAGTCCCAAGGTGGTAATTATTTTCTCGGCTTCCTCTATCGAGGCGCTGGCCTGGCGGTAAAAAACGGCGGCTATCCACACCTCATCCCTACCCATAAGGTTTTCTAAATCTTGAAAACTTATCCCCTTATCTTTTTTCGCCTTTAAAAGTTTTGTGGTGATTTCAGGCACTAATACATCCATAAATTTGCACAAGAGTCAGCTTTGTTGATACCGATACATTAGTTTAACTTAATATTCTCTATCTGGATTGGAGGCGGTCAAAGTACCTCGGTCTCTATCTAAGCTAATTTCAGTATAGGCACTGCCCACTTGATATAACGAGAGTTTATCCTTGATTTCTCCTTTGATATAGATTTCCCCCGGAGATTCGCCGCCGAGATCGATCGTCCCGAATAATTTACCCGTACTGCGATCGTAGTTAAAGCCAAAGTATTCTCCCGTCGATTCCCCCCCGACTACATTATCGTAACCCGCCAGACGATTACCGAGAGGATCGTAAAAAGACACGGAGAGAGATTGTAATACTCGCATCTGTCCTTTACCCGCTTCTTTAATTTTTTCACCCGCTTTGGTTTCATCGTAGGTAAAAAACCCTTTAGCGGTGTAACCCACTTCACCCCGCCACTGAAAGTTAATTTTTTCCGCCTGCACCGGTGAGACATTAACAACCGTAAAAATCAGCGTCAAGAAACCTAATAAGAAAATCCTTTTCATCGCGGCTTATAAATGGAGTGAACGGGAGAACCTCGATCGATCCTCTATTAAACGATCATAGCTGCCAATGCGCGACAATTTCCCCTAGAGGACGATAATATCCTACTGCGGCTTGTAAGGCAGGGCAATTCTCGTATCGATCGGCCGCACCACCGCAATTCTCACGGAATCCGTCTGGCGGCTAGAGGTCTTGGCTGGAAATGGGGTGTACTTGCCACCCAAGTTTTCAACAATAGTTTTGGTATTAGAAAGTAACATATTTTGGTAGGTATCGCCCGGGCTACCTTTTTCGCCCAACCCATCGGCAAAAAGTTCTCGGTCTGCAACCTTGACGTTCGCCTCTTTCGCCACCGCATCAATGAGCTTGGGATTAATGGTAGTTTCGGCGAAAATCGCGGGTACGCCAGTCGTTTTAATATCCTTGACCAACGCCGCAACTCGTGACGGGGTCGGTTTTTCTTCCGTGCCGATGCCCTGCAACGCCCCGACCACGGGAATACCATACGCTTTGGAGTAGTAACCGAACGCATCGTGAGTTGTCACTAATTTCCGTTGTGCGGCTGGAATGGTGGCAATTTTGAATTTGATCCAAGTATCGATCCCGGTCAACTCATCCTTTACCTTTCGGGCGTTGACAGCGTAAAGCGAAGCGTTGTCCGGTAACAGTTGGCTCAGGTTTTGCTGAATGACCTTTGCCATTTCAGCACCATTGGCAGCACTATGGAAGACGTGCGGATCGGGTTCGGTTTTGCCATCTTCCTCAAATTGCTGGGGGTTCGGTACTGCAGCTTCATCCACCGCGATTTTCGGGGCTGGATTGGACGTTGCCTTGATAAGTTTGATCAGCACGGGTTCAAAGTTATAGCCCCCGTAGAGGATTAGCCCGGCCTGCTCGATGGCTTTGCTGTCGTCTGGGTTGGGGGCGTACTCATGGGGATCAGAACCCGGATCGATCAGACATTTGAGATTGACGGTATCGGCGGCAATTTGCCTGGTCAAGTCACAGACGACGGTGTTTGTTGCCACGACCAGAGGACGATCGGCAGGACTCGGTGAAGCACTACTCAAATTTGAGTTCGCAGAACCCGGGTCGGTAGACTGTGTTCGGGGAGCGGATCCGCAGCTGCTCAGACCCCAAAGCAGCGACAGGGCGGCAAACTTGCTCAGTTGGCGGATGCTTGGAGCAGTGGGTTTACAGAACATGGCTTTTCCAGTATCGTTATGATAATGATTATCATTCTTAAGTTATTATGCTACAGGTTCAGCATCTCTGTGTCAATTACCGACATGTAAAAGCACTCGAGGATGTCAGCTTCAAGTTACCGGCGGGCTGCCTGGTCGGGTTGCTCGGTCCTAATGGCGCGGGAAAAAGTACCCTGATTAAAGCTTTGCTGGGTCTGATCCCGGTGCAATACGGGCAGGTGCTTTACCGGGATGCGCCACTCCTGCAACAGCGGCGGCAGGTCGCTTATGTGCCACAGCGATCGCAAATTGACTGGGACTACCCGACGACGGTGCAGAATGTAGTAATGTTGTCTCGAACGGCTCATGCCGGTTGGTTTCGCTCCCCCGGTCGGCAGTCGAGGGAAATCGTCAAAGAATCCTTGGAACGCGTCGATCTATTCCATCTACGTGATCGCCCCATCGGAGCGCTGTCGGGCGGACAGCAACAGCGAGTTTTCCTCGCCAGAGCGATCGCCCAACAAGCTGATTTGCTTCTCTTGGATGAACCCCTGGCGGCCGTGGACAAAAAGACGGAGGCCCTGATATTTCAAATCTACGATGAACTCAAAGCAGAGGGCAAAACCTTGTTGATCAGTTGCCATGAATGGGGCGGGATCTTGAACCACTACGATCGGCTAATGCTATTAAACCAACGGCTCATCGCTTACGGTACTCCAAAAGAAGTGATGACACCCGATAACATTGAGCTGGCGTATGGCATTCCGCCTCAACCCAGACATTTTCACGATGCGATCGAAACAAACTTCTTTTGTTAATATACTTGGTGTTAAACCACATTCACGAAACCGCTTATGTTGCAATGGTTGCTGGAACCGCTCGGCTTTGAATTCATGCGAAATGCGCTGATAGTAGGCATTCTCGTCGGTATCCTCTGTCCGGTTGTGGGCACGTACCTGATCGTGCAACGGATGGCGCTGTTGGGGGATGTGATGGCACATTCGGTGTTGCCCGGATTGGCGATCGCTTTTTTTTTGCGTGTCAATATCCTGATAGGCGCGTTTGTATCTGGTATTATCAGCGCCTTTCTCATTGCCTGGATTCGCTCTCAAACTCGGATCAAAGTGGATGCGGCCATGGCATTGACGTTCACGAGTTTTTTCGCGTTGGGCGTGCTACTGATTACCCTACTACGGAACAAGTTGGATCTAGATAGCTTTTTATTCGGTGATATTTTAGGAGTGACGGGGGACGATGTATCTCGCACCGCCATCATCTCCGTGACCGTTTTAATCCTGATCCGCCTGTTCTACAAAGAGTTATTCTTTTACACCTTCGATCGTTTGGGCGCGCAGGCGATCGGTTTACCGATCGATGGCATTTATCTCGGTTTGATGGCGGCCGTGACGCTGACAATTATTGCCAGTATGCAAACCGTTGGCGTGGTGCTGGTCGTGGCATTGCTGGTGGGCCCTCCCACGACGGCTTATTTGCTCGTGAAAGAACTGTACCAGATGATGGGACTGGGGGCACTGCTGGGCGTTGCGGCGAGCCTGATCGGGATGTACGCTAGCTATTACCTGAATGTTCCTTCGGGTCCCTGCATCGTCTTGATCAGCTTCGGTTTCTTCGTGTTGGCAGTGCTGTTCAGCCCCTCCCAAGGGTTGTGGACGCGCCCGGAAACGGTAAGTCTCCTGGCAAAAATATTTCGCAAACTCAAGTAATCGGGGCGAAGTGATCAGCTTTCACGTATTCTCACCAGGGCTTATGGTAGATCCGTTTCACCCATCAAAAAACGATCGCATTCTTTAGCCACGCCCCGACCTTCATTGAAGGCCCACACCACCAGACTCTGACCGCGACGGCAATCACCGGCGGCGAATACTTTGGGGATACTGGTAGCATAACTACCGTACTCGGCTTTAATATTGCTCCTCGGATCTTTTTCCAATCCTAAAGCATCTAATAAAGGTTGCTCGGGGCCCAAGAAACCCATCGCTAACAGCACTAATTGGGCGGGGATTACCTTTTCGGTTCCGGGGACGGGGTTGGGGATGAATTGACCCTTCTCGTTTCGCTCCCAGGACACCTGTACAGTATGGACGGCTTTTATATGACCGTTGTCGTCGCCCTCGAACTTGGTGGCGGTAGTAACGTAAACCCGTGGGTCATCACCGAATTTCGCTTCGGCTTCTTCTTGTCCGTAATCGAGGCGGTAGATTTTCGGCCATTCGGGCCAGGGATTATCTTTCGCCCTCTGGGCGGGTGGTTGCGGCATGATCTCCACTTGGGTCACGCTGTTACAACCGTGACGGATAGAAGTACCCACGCAGTCTGTACCCGTATCACCGCCTCCTATGATAACTACATCTTTCCCCTCGGCGGAGATGAAATTATCGCCTTTCTCGCCGTTCAACACCGCCTGTGTATTAGCGGTGAGGAAATCCATGGCGAAATGAATCCCTTTTAAATCCCTCCCCTCTATAGATAAATCACGGGGTTTAGTAGCACCGACACAAAGAATCACAGAGTCATATTCGTTCAGGAGAGTTTCGACGGGTAAATCCTTACCGATTTCCGTATTGCAGACGAATTTTACCCCCTCGTCTTCCAACACCTTGAGACGGCGCATGACGACGGCGGTTTTATCCAGTTTCATGTTAGGGATACCATACATCAATAGGCCACCGGGTCGATCGGCCCTTTCGTATACCGTCACCTGATGTCCCGCCGTGTTCAATTGAGCCGCAGCGCACAATCCCGCCGGGCCCGAGCCCACAACAGCCACTTTCTTACCGGTGCGTTTACCCGGGGGAGAAGGTTCTATCCAGCCCATTTCCCATCCCTTTTCGATGATGGAATATTCGATATTTTTAATCGTCACCGGGGGGTTAGTGATCCCCAATACGCAGGAACCTTCACAGGGGGCGGGGCAAACGCGTCCTGTGAATTCGGGGAAGTTATTGGTTTTGTGGAGTCTGTCGAGGGCTTCTTTCCACAATCCCCGGTATATCAAATCATTCCACTCTGGAATCAGGTTATTGATGGGGCAACCGCTGGCCATGCCGCTGATGAGGCTGCCGGTATGACAGAAAGGCGTGCCGCAATCCATACAGCGCGCGCTTTGATTGCGTAATTTATCTTCTGGCATGGGAAGATGGAATTCATCCCAATTTCTCAATCTCTGTAACGGATCTACTTCTGACGGTGCTTCACGGAGAAATTCTATAAAGCCGGTTGGTTTTCCCATAGTTGTTTGTTCTCGATCGCCTATAGATTAGTTGTAAACGTTATCCGGGGTTATGGGCTAAGTTTTCCACTTTCTTTAATAAACTGTCATCGGACGCTTTGGTTAGTGGCTGGTGGGCCGGGAGTATGAAATCGAAGAAGATGGTAGATTTAAGTAAAGAGTCTGCCCGCTAATGCCAATTAGTAATCAAATTGTCAATCTCCTGTATGAAAACTGACAAAATTTTTTACACTCTCTTTCAAGTATTCCCCGAACTCCTTTTTCAATTAATAGGAAAGTCGCCAGAGATGGCGCAAAATTATCAATTTCGGTCTATAGAGATCAAGGAACTAGCTTTTCGACTTGATGGGGTATTTTTACCCGATGAGAACACACCCGATGCCCCTCTCTATTTTGTCGAAGTGCAGTTTCAAAGAGACGAGGATTTCTACTGGCGATTCATCACGGAGATATTCTTATATCTTAAACAATATAAACCTTCTCGTCGCTGTTACGGCATAGTTTTGTGGGGAAGCGAGAATTTAGATGTAGGTTTCCCCGAAACATACCGAGAACTGCTGGTTGAGGGGGCAATTGAGAGTATATACTTAGATCGTATACATCCCGAAACGCCAAGATCTTTGGGGATAGGGATAATTGAGTTCATCACCGCCCCGCCGTCAATGGCAACCGAACAAGTACCATCCTTGATCGCTCAGGCGAAACGGGAGATTAACGATTCGGTTTTACAAGAAAAAGCGACCGAGCTTATCGAGACGATAGTTGTTTACAAATTTCCCGAAAAAACCAGAGAGGAGATAGAAGCTATGTTTGATTTAGTTCAATGGAAACAAACCCGGTTTTATCAAGATGTCCTTAGAGAAGGCGAAATCAAGGGCGAAATCAAAGGCGAAATCAAAGGCGAAATCAAAGGCGAAATCAAGGGCGAAATCAAGGGCGAAATCAAGGGCAAACTTAAAACTGTCCCTTTGTTATTAAAGTTGGGTTTAAGTCCTCAACAGATAGCTCAGGAATTACAGTTAGATTTAGACGTGGTTAATAGCTACATAACGGGTCAGAATCAATAATTTAGGCTGTGCCACTCAGGTAGGGAAAACTTTTGGCGCGGAATCGTTTAAAGTAGCTTTTCAAATAGGTCGTTATTGTATGTCAGGGCCATCTGGAATAGCGTCTAAGGCTTGACAATCAACATTACGAACCTTGCTCACGTTAAAGTTGTTTTGCCGCATCGCTTCTGGAGATAAGATATGTCTTTTCGTGCCTTGATCTAAAAAATATATCCCATAATTTAAAGGATGATTTGCCTCCTCGCAGCGTACAAGTCTGTTTTTGTTAGTCACAGGAGGCCCACCAGCGATCGATGTAACGCTAATATCGTTGTCAATTGCACTTCTATTAAACAAATTGTCAAAAACGTTCATACCATAAATGTGCCTGATGCGTCCTTCATCAACCCAAAAAATCATACCATTGCGCGGATGTCTGAGAATTAGACCGTTAAGATCCTGGCGCAAGCTTTGAGACTGGGCATTAACGACGCTCGCCACTATTCCTAGACCCGTTGAGGCGGTTAAAGTGCCAGCTAAAACCATCCGCCTAAAGTTTTTAATCATAAAGCCGCTATTTTTTATTCGTATTTGTGTAGTGCGTGAATGTTTCTGTTAATGTTCGTAATTTTAATAGTTCTAAAAATAAGCTGTCAAATTACAATATATTATCGGCGCAATATATATATATATATCTTATATAATTACTGATATATGCTTAATAGCCGATACCATTGTCTAGATATTTTTTAAATTTGCCAGCATCTTTACTCTATTTAATTCACCCGTATAATATTAGCAAATAGGGTTTAGTGATGGGGTCGTAGAGAAACTTCATAGGGGTTAGTAACCATCCGGTAGCCACTCCATTAAAATAGTTATCAGTACAACTATTCTCACAAGGAGCGTTATGGTTGCAGAACCGTTATACCCCCGCAAAATGACCCCCGAAGCATATCTAACCTGGGAAGCCGAGCAAGAATACCGTCACGAATATATTGACGGCGAGATTTTAGCGATGACGGGAGGCTCCATCCCCCATACGAAAATCTATCTGAATCTGTACAGGGCTTTGTATTCTCATTTAAGTCAGAGAGGTTGTGAGGCTTACGTGGCTGATGTGAAAGTGAAAGATCAGAAAAACGATCGCTATTTCTATCCCGATTTAGTCATTACCTGTGACTCTGAAGATTTACAAGCTCGTGATTTCGTACAATCACCTACAGTTATAGTAGAAGTGCTTTCACCTAGTACCGCTAATTACGATCGCTCCCGAAAATTCAAATGCTACCAACAACTGGAAACTTTACGAGAATATATTTTAATCGACTCCGAAAGCATTTTCGTGGAAATTTACCGACGTGGGGAGGGTAGAACATGGCTTTATCAAAGCTACGGTGCTGACGAGAATATGATTATAGTTAGTGTGGAGTTTGAAGTACCTTTACAGACTCTTTATGAAGGAATCGTTTTTGATGATAAACCGATTGAATCCACGGAGAAAGAATAATTGTCCTCGCTCTGCCATCTCGTGCCGTCGTGTTGTAATAAAGTTAGAGCATTAACGTTAAATTCAAAAGCAAAAGGTTTATATTGGTACTCTGCCCATGCTTTATGAAAATTATCGACGGTTAAATCCCTGAAACCCACGGTCATGTGAGGACAGAAACAACGGGACTTACTAGACATATTTCTGATGCCGAAATCTTTCTCCAAACTTATTTCTAAAGCTTTTTGCAGACCCAATAACTCCGGTGTCCTCTGAACTTTTATATAGATGACGCGGGGGGCGAAGACGGCGAAACCATCGAGAACGATCGGGATAGAACCATACTGACGGGCCAAAACTTTTAACGATTCTTTTAAAAGGGGTAAATCCTTTAGCTCCCAAGTAAAAGGAGGTTGTAGGGTAACGTGAGGGGGAGATTTTAAAGCTGCTTTACTATTGTAAATTTCTGCAAAATCATTCTTGATTTTTGTCGCTAGTTGCTGTACTTCTGGAGAAGGTAGGAGAGCGATAAAAAAACGATTTTTAAGAGCAGAGTTCATAAAGTTAGCGGTATAAAATATAAAAGGAAAAGCGTTAATTTATATAAAAAATATGCCTTGGTTCGTCAAGATAGAGAAGGGGATAGTAGAAAAGCCACAATTCGATCAATATGTGAGCGCCCATAAAGCCTATGTAAAGGAGTTAATCGAGAAGGGTCACAAAGCTAAATCCGGTTATTGGGGGGAAAGAGGCGGGGGAATGTTATTATTTGAAGCCGACAGTCTGGAATCGGCTAAAACTATTGTGGCACAAGATCCCTTGATAGTGAATCGTTGCGTCGAGTACGAATTACACGAGTGGAGAGTGGTGATCGAGTAATCTAAAAAGTTCGTGTAATTTAGATCGATCGCAGTCCGGGTAAGTCATCATGAAATATAGACCCATCACTTCATCCCCATGAGAGAACACGACGTTATTATTGTAGGTGGCGGTTTAGCCGGTTGCCGCGCCGCGTTAGAAATCAAGCGCATCGATCCGACTATCGATGTGGCCCTGATAGCCAAAACCCATCCCATTCGATCGCACTCCGTCGCCGCCCAAGGGGGAATCGCCGCCGCTTTAAAAAACGTTGACCCTAACGACGACTGGAAAGCGCACGCCTTCGATACTATAAAAGGTTCCGACTACTTGGCGGATCAAGACGCGGTAGCCATTCTCACCCAATCCGCCCCAGAGGTGATCATCGAATTAGAGCAGATGGGGGTTCTTTTCTCCCGTCTGGAAAACGGTAAGATAGCACAGCGGGCCTTCGGCGGCCACTCTCACAACCGCACCTGTTACGCTGCCGATAAAACCGGCCACGCCATCCTACACGAATTGGTCAGTAATCTGCGCCGCTACGGTGTCCATATCTACGAAGAATGGTACATTATGCAATTGATTCTCGAAGAGGGAGAAGCGAAAGGCGTGGTCATGTATCACATCCGTGACGGCGAAATAGATACGATGCGCGGCAAAGCCGTCATGTTCGCCACGGGGGGCTACGGCAGGGTATTTAACACCACGTCCAACGATTACGCGTCTACAGGCGACGGTCTAGCCATGTCCGCTTTCGCAGGTGTGCCTCTAGAAGATATGGAATTCGTCCAATTCCATCCCACCGGGCTTTATCCCGTGGGCGTACTTATCTCGGAAGCGGTACGGGGAGAAGGCGCGTATTTGATCAATAGCGAGGGTAAACGCTTCATGGAAGATTACGCCCCCTCACGGATGGAATTGGCCCCCAGGGACATCACCTCTCGCGCCATCACCTTAGAAATTCGCGCCGGTAGAGGTGTTCATCTCGATGGTAGCCCCGGCGGCCCCTTCGTCTACCTCGATTTACGGCACATGGGCAAGGAAAAAATCATGAGCCGCATTCCCTTCTGTTGGGAGGAAGCCCATCGCCTGGTGGGTATCGACGCGGTGTATGAGCCGATGCCGGTACGCCCCACGGTTCATTATTGTATGGGCGGGATTCCCGTCAATACCGATGGACAGGTGCGATTGAGCGCGGATAGTTTAGTCACCGGCTTTTTCTCGGCGGGAGAATGTGCCTGCGTGTCGGTACACGGCGCTAATCGTCTCGGCAGTAACTCTCTCCTCGAATGCGTGGTGTACGGCCGACGCACCGGGCGCACGATCGCCCAATATGTAATCGATCGTAAGTTACCGGATTTTGACTCTCAGAAATACGTTAATAGCGCCCGTCAGAGAGTTGAAGATCTGTTGAATCATCAGGGTACGGTGAGGATTGCCAAACTGCGTCAGGAGTTTCAAGATTGTATGACCTATCATTGCGGCGTTTTCCGTACCCAAGAAACTATGCAGGAGGGAATTAACCAGATTAATAATCTCAAGGCCCAATACGATAATATTTATCTCGATGATAAAGGGGGTTGCTGGAATACGGAATTAATCGAAGCCTTAGAGTTACAGTGCATTATGGCCGTGGGTGATATTATTCTCACCTCCGCTCTCAATCGTAAGGAAAGCAGGGGCGCTCACTGTCGGGAAGATTTTTCCACCAGAGATGATGGTAATTTCCTCCAGCATACACTCGCTTATTATTCCCCACAGGGTATCGATATTAAGTTAATGCCGGTAGTAGTTGATCTATTTGAACCCCAAGAGAGGAAATATTAGATTCATCATTGGAGTTAGCGTCTCTTTGACCGTCGCCATGAACCCACCGCCACCAGAGCGATCGTCACTATACCGGACAACGATGATGGTTCTGGAACCGGCGGCGCGCTCCCACTCGCTTCATAAGCCCCGACATCGACGATATTATTAATGAACCGGGGGAATCCCGCGCCTCGTTGGTCGTTTAATATAGCCGGGGGGATAGCGCTGTTATCCCCCGCGTCTATGGCGATACTACCGGGAAGCAAAACGTGGGTGAAAGTGGGCCCGCCCAAAGTTGTCAAAACAAATTAGCGATGTTGCTTGGGGGCGATTCCTGACGCTTTTAGAATACAAAGGGGAACTATACGGCTGTGAAACTCATCGAGTCGATAGATTCTTTCCTACTTCTAAAAGGTGTCATAATTGCGGTTACATCAAATAAGATTTAACCCTAAAAGATAGAGACTAGGGGTACTTCACTTTTCGGATAATTTACGTTTGAAGAAAGTACCGAAAGCTAAAGCCGTACTTACACCTAAGATGGTGAAGGGTTCGGGAACAGCTTCACCGGCTAATGAGAAGCTGGCATTAAATGGGCCCTCTGCCGTAATATCCGTACCGATCCGAAGCCAGTCCGGTTGAAGTTCTTGATCTCGAATCCAGCTTTGTAGGTCGGGAGCGAAAGAAGTTCCGGGGGCGACGATCGGTTTTGGAGCCGAAAGCCAGAGAAACTCTCCGCCACTGACTTCCACCTGCGGCACGAAGAAATAATGATCGGCGGGCAGTGAGAAGGGTTGAGAAAAAGAAATGTCAAAGCGTACCTCCTCACCCGTCGTCGGCCCTTCTCCGCCTGTAAATTGATTCGGAAATGGGTTAATATTCTCCACAACTGTATTTAGGACTGAAAATGAACCTAGACTTGTTGTCGTCAAATTAAAGTCCGGCAGTTCTTGCTCCGCTAAGGCAATATCTGAAGGAGAGTTCTCCCTCGTTGGTACTTGTATTGTCCGATTCTGGTCCGAGTCTTTTGGAAAGACGCGGTAAATCTCGACTCGCACCAGGCCAATATCGTTCACGGAAGCACCACCTGTAAGTAACCCGGTGAAAGAAGCACTCGTGATCGAAGTTGGCTGATTTAAGATAAAATCATCTGCTGTCTCGATCTCTTGCTTGCCCGAACTCTCCGGTCGTGTGGCAGTGCCGATCTTTCCATCAGGTGTGCCGGTCGAGAACGAGAAGTTGGCGGCAAAAGATGGGCTAGCCGAGAAAATAGTGGCTCCTAGAACCATCACGACAAAAGTCTTTGTTTTCATTGGTTTTTTCCTTTTACTTATTAATAGTAACGCTCGCTTATTAAGCGTTGAATAAAAGTTTTGAAAGGCAATATAGTCTTAAAAGAATTTTATCGAGGAAGAAATAAAATACGTAGATAACTGATAATTCCGTAACAAATTTTTACTAATCGATCGCCTTATCCCGAACTGACATGAAAATGTCTGGAATGAGCCTTAAAAACGGCATTTATTCAGTTGTTCTCAACACTTTTCTGCTTCTTAATTCTTACTCTTGCGATAGTAGCCTGTATTGGGGGTATGGCCGAGATACGAGTAATTTGATAAATTAGGATCAAAAGTCTCAATCACCGCACCCGACCTTATATTAAATGTTAAGCTTGTAACAATGAGCCAATGTTTTTAGCGG
Organism: Chlorogloea purpurea SAG 13.99; assembly: GCA_016903695.1. GTDB lineage: Bacteria > Cyanobacteriota > Cyanobacteriia > Cyanobacteriales > Microcystaceae > Chroococcopsis > Chroococcopsis gigantea_A. Next base: position 22,930 of record JADQBB010000008.1, on the reverse strand, counting down.
CGGGTGAGTTTAGCCGTTAGCCCTCTAGTTGATGGAAGCAAGAGGTCTATTTAACTCCTGCCTGCTGCCTCGAATCAGGATTTCTGTACCTCACTTATGGCGATAAATGCTATGAGCGCAAGCTCACCAATTCCGGCGATAGTGTTTCATAGTTTTAATATCGGCTATTTTTAAACCTGAATCGTCTCTTTGCAGAACATAACGCACTAATTTTGTTTTATTGGCAAAACCATCATCTTCGATCGAGCCATCGGGACGATGCCTGGTGGCTTCTTCTACTACTACTACATCGATAACCGCCCAATCTTTATCGGGGCTGAAATTTTTCACTTTATTGATCTTCTGTATGCCAAAAGTGTAATAAGAGCCTTCATCCATTAATTTTTTGGCAAAACTTTTATCGTTACCATCTCCACTAATGATCGATTGATAAGCTTTACGGGTTAAGAATCTTTCGGCTATATGGATTTCATAAGAAGGGCCGAATATTTGATTTTTGGCGGCTAACCATTCTTGGATAAAATCCACCGCTTCCGCTTCTGTAATCGTACCCGTTTCTGATGATGGGGTTATCTCTGCATCGGACGATGGGGAATAAATAGGGGTGGGCGAGGGGGTAGTTTCTATTTGTGGGGTAGGAAGGGGCGGAGTAATGGGATTGAGCGAACCTGCATTATCGATCACCGTCACGTTAGGAAAAGTTTTTTCTAGCGTTTGTTTAAAGGTATCAGCGGCTGCGTAATCATTAAAAGAAGCTACTTGGATACTATCACTTAGTATAAAAGCATCCTTACAAAAATTATTTTTAACTCGCTCAAGATTGCTAACATCACTTACTATCACTCGATAAAACTTGGAAGCTAGCTGTATGTCTCCACATACATCTTTAGGCAGTGAGGTATTAGTATTATTAACCGATTCTGTCGTAGCATTTTTAACAGAATACCTTTCCCATATATTCCATCCAAACCAGCCTAGTGCCACTAATATTACCGCACTTATGGCATTAACTAGGTTAGGGGCTTTTAACACCCATTTATTAGGGGTATTAGGAGTTATATTTCGAGTTTGGTTATTAGTAACTAGAACCGTATCGGGCAGAGATGATGGTAATTGCAGATGGGACAGCATTTGTGCCGCAGTGGTATAACGATCGCTAGATAGATGTTTGATCGCTTTATCTAAAACTTCTGCCAATACGGGGTCATCTATAGATAGGGTATCCCGCCAGATAAATTCACCGGTCAGGGGGGATGTGCGTAACTGCCCGGGGTCTTTTCCTGTGAGTAAATAGATCGCGGTCAATCCTAACGAGTATATATCGCTGGCGAACAGGGGACGACCGATCGCCTGTTCCGGCGGCATAAAACCTGGTGTGCCGATGACGATGGATTTGCTAGATTGTATCGATGTAGATGGGGGGGCGATGAGAGACTCCTTCACCGAGCCGAAATCGATCAATACCGGTAGATTATCGCTCTTGCGACAGATAATGTTATCCGGTTTAATATCCCGGTGAATGATGCCTTTACCGTGTACGTATTCTAGAACCCCTAAAAGACTGATCAAAATCTTTTTTACCCCAGATTCTCCCATCAATCCTTGATTTTTTAAATAATGGGCCAGATTTTCGCCTTCTATGTACTCTTGTACTAAATAAAATTGATTATTCTCCTCGAAATAGGCGTAAAGTTGCGGTATCTGTCCATTACCGCGGCCTAATTCTTCTAAAATAGCCGCTTCTCTCTCGAAGCGATTTTTAATTAGCCGATAAATTTGCGGATCGGTGCCGGAGAGTTGTAGTTGTTTGATCACGCAACACCGCTTAGAAGGTAAGTCCATATCTTCCGCTAGAAAAGCGTGGCCGAAGCCACCGCTGCCTATTTTCTTGATGACCTTATAGCGATGTTTGAGGATTACACCCGTCATAATATGCTACTAAACCCCCTGGGGCAGAAAATTAACTCTCGGAGAAGATCGATCGTCCGGTTAAATTATATTTTGAACTAAAAATTATTAACTTGCTTGAAATATCCTTGCTCGAGTTCGAGAATTAATATTAACCTAAACGGGTTATTGTAGGTAAAATTTATAAACTAGATCGGAGGATAAATATCGTGGAGTGGAAAGTGAGGGCGATTAGAGGGGCGACGACCGTGGAAGAAAACACCGTGGAGGCGATAAAGGAGGCAACGACCGAATTACTCGACGCTATCGAAAGCCATAACCGACTAGACCCGGAAGAAGTAGTCTGCGTGATCTTTACCGCCACTGAAGATATTAGCGCCATTTTTCCGGCTGCGATCGCCCGTCAACGTCCTTACTGGGAGAATGTGCCCCTGTTGGACGTACAACAGATGCACGTAGAAGGCAGTTTGAGCAAATGTATCCGGGTGATTCTCCAAGTTAATACTACCAAGTCCCAAAAAGAGATGCGCCACGTTTATTTAAGAGGCGCTGAGAATCTCCGCCCCGACTTAAATCATAATTCCCTGAAAATAAGTCTCTAAAGTAACAGATTTGTAACGATTATTTGGTAGATTTTTAAACATAGACTGAATCGAGAAGCACAGTAATGACCGTACAACCGAAACTAATTATTCACGGTGGGGCAAGTTCCTTAGAGGACAAAGGGGGATTACAGGCAGTACGTCAATCGTTACATAATACGGTAGAAGAAATATACCAATTACTCCTAGATGGGGCCTCTGCGAGGGCGGCGGTGGTGAGAGGATGCGAATTATTAGAAGATGACCTGCGTTTCAATGCGGGTACGGGTTCCGTCGTGCAATCGGATGGCCAAGTAAGAATGAGCGCCGCCTTGATGGACGGCGCTCAACAGAAATTCAGCGGGGTGATCAACGTCTCTCGCGTGAAAAATCCGATCCAATTAGCTAATTTTTTGCAGAATGAGGAAGATTGTATTCTCTCTGATTTCGGATCGTCAGATCTAGCCCGTGAGATGGGCTTACCGGTATATGATCCCCTGACCGACTTCCGTGTTCAAGAGTGGATGGAAGAAAGGAAAAATAATTTTCAGCGCAAGATGGCCACTCTCTACGCCGGGGAGGCCAGACGCGGTACGATCGGTGTAGTGGCCCTCGATAGCGGGGGCCATATCGCCGCGGGCACTTCCACGGGGGGCAAGGGATTGGAAAGAATCGGCAGGGTTAGTGACTCGGCCATGCCCGCGGGTAATTATGCCAACAAGCAAGCCGGAGTCAGTTGCACCGGCATCGGCGAAGATATTATCAACGAGTGTCTGGCGGCTAAAATCGTCATCCGCGTACTCGACGGCTTACCCTTGGCCGCCGCAGTACACAAATCCATGCAGGAATCTCAAGAAAATGGGCGGGATTTAGCGATGATAGCCCTCGATGCTAACGGCATTATCGCCTGGGGGAAAACCGCGGAAATTCTCCTGGCGGCCTATCACGATGGAGATAGTATCGGCGACACTCTCGAATGGCACGGCGATAATCAATCTTTAATCGGTTATTGCTAACTCTGGCACAGCTTGGATTAAAGCCAGTAAAGGGCCGGTTTGTTCCGTACCCGTCACCCCTAATTCACTGTGACATAAAAATACCCGCGATTGCGCTCTCGCGAGCAAATCACACAACAATCTCTGCAAGCGTACCCTATCCTGTTGGAGTTCTAACTCCGATGTCCACACTTCGGAAAACCCCCGCAGGAAGCAGGGTGCGCCGAATAAGGTGGCCGCCCCGCCTTTCTCCCACAAGGGAGAAGAACAATCAAGCCAGAATTGATATTCGTGGGCTTGTCTGAGGGAGCGATATTGAAAGATATTTCCCAGGGTCACGCCTTGGGGGAGATGGCCGAATTGTCGCAGGGGATAGGGGTTGGCCGTGATCGTACCGCGGCGCAATAACACGATGAATTGACTCAGGGTTTCTGTGACACTACGAAAACTGAGTTGATTCTGTCGTAAACGTCGATCGACCTCCCAGAAATGTTGTAGACTTTCCATCAATTCCCGTAAAGCGGCCAAATGATCGAAGGGTAAATCGCGACCGTTATTTAACAATCGTTCGCTCGTTTTCTCCAATATCTCCCTTGGATAAATTTTCAGGGCTTTAATTTCTTCGATGAAGTTAAAAATACGCTCGTAAGCGGCGGTGGCCTTATGTCCTAAACGATCGCGACGCTCGAAAGTTTCCAGCGATAATAAATGGGGATTATCGGGGTCACTGCGATAACAATAGTCGGCGATCAAACCGGCCCGCACCGGGTCAATAAGCGCTACTAAACCCGAATCCGCGTCTTCCTGATGTCGGCTTAAAACCACTAACATCTCGGCAATATTATCGGCCGACGATAAACGACCCAATCCTGGGGTAACGAGGGCGAGAAGAGTCAATAAACCCCGCACCAAGGGACAACTGACGAGGGGCCTCTGTTCGTTGAGGGGTTGCACCGGAATCTCGGCCCTGGTGAGGATTTCCATCAGGGTATAGCGGGAGATTTCGTCTAAACCTGGGGCGATGACCACAATATCCTCTGGTTTAACGCCGCTTTTCACTTCTTTGATTATCGCTTCCGCCGTCTGTCGTAATAATTGGGCGCGGGTGACGGTGGAAAGGCAGACAAAACGAGCGTCTAAATTGGGAATATAACCCTCATCTTGCAACATCGTTTCTATTTCCCCTGACAACTCCCCGTCACTTTCTTTTGAGATTACTTCGCAGCGTTGACTCAATCGCCCCAGACAGTCAGGGTCAGCGTTCAAACCGAGGCGGATCTGTCCGTTGAGATTATAGGTAAAGACGCTAAAAACCGATTCGTCTAAGAAAATATTAAACAAATCGTGGGCGATAGCGGGATAATCATCTACATCGTCAGCGAATAGGGCCCCGTAACGCCGCAGTAATTGACTTTTGTAATAATTATCCGGTAATAGATACCGCCAATATAATTCGTAAATTATCCCGTAACTTAATAACCCTCTTTCCAAACAAAACTGTCGCCATTGAATTAATAATTCTCCCACTTTATAAGGCGCGTCGCTTTCATCTAATGCCAATACCCGCCCTTTATCCTGGGGGGATAATTTTCTGTCCAAGGTTTCGACAATCTCTTCCGTGGGGATTCCGGCAGCACCCGCCAATTGTAAAAAATCCAAGGTTTGACGCACGAAGCGATATTCTCCGATACCCATGAGATTGTACCCAGTTTTTATCTCCTCTCTCCATAAATTCGTCGCCAATTCTTGTTCGGCTTCGGGGCGTAATCTAATCGGGAATTGGGGTTTTAATTTTAATCCTCCGAAGATGAGGGGCCAGAATAAGAATACCTCGTCGGTGATGAATCCGAGGGGGGTTTTACAGTTAATTGGATAGCTTCCTTTCGAGGCCATCGCTAATTTATCGGCTAATGTCCGCTTATTTTCGTCGTTAGCGGCTAATACTAATACTGAACCCGTTAACGGTGACGGCCCGGATCTCGATCGTTCTACTTTCAGCCAATCCTGGAATTTTTGGACTAAAAGTTCTGTTTTGCCGCTACGGGATAACCCATTAATCCAAATCGCTCGTGATTGCATAGTTTAAGAATGATGTTCGCTACTGCCGTTATTATGATAGATAGATGACAGTTGTACTTACTATATTAGTATATATGGACTTTAAAGCTAGATTATTAGAAGCGGTCGCGGGTAGAAATCGGGGTCTATTAATGACGGAAAGCGATAAGGTGAAAATTCTCTCGGCAGTAGAGAAGTTGGAAGACCATAACCCCAATCCCAAACCTTTTGAAGTGAAGCCCCTATTAGACGGCGATTGGCGTTTGTTATTCACCACCAGCCGCGATATTCTGGGGATCGATCGCTTTCCCCTCTTCCAACTCGGTCAGATATACCAGTGTATACGAATGTCTTCCGCTAAACTTTATAACGTGGCCGAGATCGTCGGTGTTCCTTTTTTAGAAGGATTCGTCAGCGTCGCCGCTACTTTTGAACCCGTGAGCGATAAACGGGTTAATGTTAAATTCGAGCGTTATATGGTAGGGTCACAACGCTTGGTAGGCTATCAAAATCCCAAACAATTTATCGAAGCTTTAGAGGGAGGCAAAAAAGTTCTACCTGCCGATATAACCTCCGATAATCCCAGATCTGGCGGATGGTTAGAAGTTACTTATTTAGACGAAGACTTACGCATCGGCAGGGGTAATCAAGGCAGTGTGTTCGTTTTAGCTAAAGAAAAATGATGCAGTAATGAAATTAAAAAATAGCACTTGGATATTATTGATCGCGGCGATCGTATTGGGTACGGGTGTCTATATTTACGAAACTTACACCAAACCCCTACAATCGGCACAGCAGCAACAACAGAAACGTTTATTCTCTTTCGCCGCAGAGGATATTCAAACTCTCACCATCGAGAGGAATGGCACTACTCTCGTGTTTCAACGCACTGGCGATTCTAATACCCCTTGGCGCATGACGCAACCGGAAAAAGCTTCCGCCTCAGATGCTTCCCTGTCTTTCCTGACGAGTTTACTAGTTGATGGTAAGATCGATCGTACTTTTTCGGCATCTCATTCTCAAAAGTCGGAGTACGGTTTAGATAACCCCCAAGGTACGGTGAAGGTAAGCCTTAAAAACGGTGAGACTCACCGCCTTATTCTCGGCAAAACCGACTACGAGGATAAATATCTCTACGCCCAGATTGACCCGGTGGAAAATTCGGGCCAGATAGGGGTTAGTCTGGTGGATAAGAGTTTTCAATACGGGATCGATCGATCTTTATCGGAATGGAAAAATCCTTAAAGAATTATTTCTTTGATAGATTCCGCGGTGGTACTTCTAGACCCTCATAGAAACGCTTTTCCAATCGTCCTAATATTAACCAACCTATCCCCGTAATCAAGGTTAAAAGAGTGAAACTAATCACGAAGTTCAGAGAAGAATTTTGATAAAGAGTAGTCAATAAAGGTACGATCGTCCAAAGTAGTGCGGTCACTATCCCTATTACTAAACGTAGGCGTTGAATATTCTTTAAAGCCCCACGACAGCAGGCACATTTTTTAGTGTGGGATTGATAACGTTCTAAGAGGGCTTCTTTCGATAATAAAAGTGGAAACTCTTGTCCGGGGAAAGGATCGGCCTCGTATTGTTGTAACCAGGTGCGATACTGGAAGACGAATAAATCGGCTTTCGTGGGCAGATAGAAAGCTTTGTTGAAATTTTCTGTGCCGCCTTTGTGCGCTAAATATCTCTCTTGGAAATAAAGGAATATTTGATCATCTTCGAGGATGCCCATTTGATTGAGATGGGAATACCAGCGGGGCGTTAGTTTGAGAAAGATGCCCGGTAGCTTGGAGTTAAATTTAAACGGGAAAAGGGCGAAAAGACGACATTCACCCTTACGTATGGGAGTAGCGTACACTACCGTTAAAGTCCTTCCGAATTGCTTGGAGGTAAGATCATGCCACATTAAAGACGGGGCGATGAAACTCGTGTATTGTTTGCCCAGTGTACCTTTACGGGGGCCTTCGGGCCAGATGCCCTTGAATCCAGATCGATCGTATTCCACTACTTCTAAGTCTACCGGGGCCGCGTTTGATCGCTTGCCGATCGTTTGGTGATGGGTGTAAGGCACATGACTGGAATCGATGACATTCTCCATCAGGGTAGTGGCATCGTAGGGCAAATCCCGGAATGTATTGAGACATATCCAACCGTCGGGGTCTTCTTCCATCGGTTCTATAATCGGGATAGGCGCTTTCTCCGCGTTAGCGCTTTCCCCCGCGTAAACGAATAACAGGCCCTGACGAATTGCCGCGGGTAGGGTTTTGGCACAGGCGCGGGGCGATGATTCGGCTTTTTGGGTTTCTCTTTGTTGGGGGATAACTTCACACTGACCCGCCCCGGAAAAAGCCCAACCGTGATAGGGACATTCTAATAGTCCCGCTTCATTAATTCTGCCTTCGGAGAGGGGGGCGAGACGATGGGGGCATTTATCTTCAAATACTCGCCACTCCTCGGCTTTCGTTTCCCACCATATCACTAGAGGCTGGTTCAGAAGGGTGAAAGAGTTGGGTTTTGACCGGTCTAGGTCTTCCACGAAGTATACAGGATACCACGCTTCCCGACAATCGAAGCGATCGATGTCGTTTCCTCCCACTACTGGATTTATCGATGTTACGGCGTTGGACATGGTGATGTGAGTAGTTTTATTAAGCAATGTAACAAGTTTTCTCGTGGCTTGGTGTTGAATTGTAATACAATCAAGATTTAATTGCACTTCTTTTACACAATGGTTAGAATTTTTACTGCTGACTTTAAAACTGTGTCCCTAATTTAAGCAAATGAAATATTATCAAATACTCGCCCTACTCTTCGGGGGGATATATTTACCCTTATTAGTATTCTTTCTCTTGGCAGTTACCATCTGGTATTATCCGATGGGATTGGGCTGGGAAGTAAATTTATTAGAGACGGTACATAAAACCTCTAGCCCGGAGTTAGACAAGTTAGCTAGGGTGTTGACCAATTTTGGAACCTATTTAGGGGTAGCACCGGCCACGGCAATTTTCTCCCTGATATTTCTCGCCCGCAGGAATTGGTATAGATTGACTTACGTATTAATTTCTCTCTGGGGATGTTGGGGCATAAGTTACACCATGAAATTATTATTTCACCGCCTGCGCCCCAATCTGTGGGAGTTATTCTATCCTCTACCCCTCGATTTCGCCTTCCCGAGCGGTCACGCCCTATCCAGCATGACTTTAGCCGCTACAGGGGCGATCTTGGCCTGGGGCAGTCCTTGGTTTATTTTAGTATCGATAGGAGGAATTATTTTCAGTCTATCGATCGCTTGGACTAGACTTTATCTGGGAGTACACTTCCCTACAGATATTATAGCCGGTTGGATGCTGGCAATTAGTTGGGCGATCGGTGTTCATATAATCCTGCAAGGCATTTTCAAGCCCATGAAGTCAGAAATAAAACTCCAGTAAGCGATAACTCTCGCTATCTATCAATATGTGGAGGCCGATGATGATCAAAACCCAAGGGGCGATTCTATCCCCGTATTTCGTCAGGACATAGGCGATTCGCGGGTGACGGGTTAGCCAATAGGCCCCAAAACACCAGATGCCCACCATCACGTAAAACACCGCCAAAATAACGGCAATACCCGCCCCTTGGGTGCTGGCGAACAAAGGCACGTAAACCCCGATATTATCGCCGCCGTTAGCCACGGTTACGGAAGCCACATGATAGGTTTGCGGCGGGATGGAGGAAAAAATTTTCCGCCACCTTGATTGACTTTCCCGCGGGGTGATTCCATCGCTCACCGTCTGTACCTCACCCTCATCATCGCCATTCATTATCTGTTGAATGCCGATGATGATGGGTAAAAATCCCAGTAACCCCAGCCAAGTTTTCGGAATCATCATCCCGCCTAACAATCCGGGTAAACTGGCTAAAATCAACAGGGTGAATCCTAAATACTGCCCGATGATAATATGGCGGGGGCGGAACCCAGAATTAATCTGGGAAAAAAATAACATGAGGATGATAATGTCATCTACGTTAGTGGCGACAAAACTGCTTATAGCTGTAGTTAATACAGACACTAACTCCATTACACTAAAGCCTTAAAAAGAGCTTGAAACTTTAATTGTATCTCACCTAATTCTTTTACCGGATCTGAACCTTTTACTATCCCCGCACCGGCGTACAATCTCGCTTGATTATCGTAGATAAGGGCCGAACGAATCCCGACGATAAATTTACTATTACCGTCGCAGTCCACCCATCCTAAAGGAGCTGCGTAGAGAGAGCGATCAAAACTTTCATAACGGCGTATCTGTTCACAGGCAGCCTCTGTGGGTACACCGGCTACCGCAGGAGTTGGATGTAATTTATTCACTATCTCCAAGGAATGCAGGGGAGTTTTCAAACTCGCGTATATAGGTGTCCAGAGGTGCTGAATGTTGGAAAGTTTTAGGAGTTTTAAAGGTGAACATTGGGGAGTTAATCCTAATTCATAAAGACGCTGAGTGATGAAGTCACTTACGGCTTGATGTTCTCTTCTTTCCTTCTCATTATTCAATAGTTTAGCGGCGAGTAGTTCGTCTTCTCCGGGGGTTTTTCCCCTCGGTGCAGACCCAGCTAAAGCATCGGTGATCAGTTGTTGATTTTCTATGCTTAATAATCTCTCAGGACTAGCGCCGATAAAGTGCTGTCCCTTATCGTTACTGATAGAAAAAGTGTAACAGTCGGGGTAACGGCCCCGCAGATTACGTAAACAATCCCCTACTTGAAAAACCGCGGGAGATACCACGTCTAAAGCGTGGGCTAAAACGATCTTACTGAATCGCCCGGCGGCGATCGATGTTAAGGCTGAAGTGACGGCGGATTGAAAATTATACGATGGGTAAACATGGTAATTGGAAGTGGCCGGTTTCGGGAGATATACTAAGTTGTTTTTGCTGTATTGAATGAGGCGATAGTTTTTATATACTTCTTCGCTGATAACTTCGAGATTATCCCCGCTATTAACTATGAGATTGGTCTGGAAAAAATAATCGTTACCTTTTTTGATCGCAGCGAAACGCGGTAGGATGATGCGCCCCGCCGAAAAAGGTTGTGTGCCGTGACCAGGTGTGTCGAAAAAGCTGAAACTACAGAAGAGGAAAGGCGTAACACCGGTGAAACGGTCTAATTTGATGATTCTTCTCTGGCAGGACTGAATGAATGTTTGCGATCGCTCGAATCTTTGCTGTCCGCTGAAATCACCGCTACTAGTAACACCATACCCTAACATTCCTTCTTCTTCTTGTATATTTTCCCAATAGAAATGAATAGGATACTCTGACTTTATCCTCTCGAAAATATCCAGTAAATCCACAGGGGAAATTTTTTCGCAGAAACTAATAATCGGGGATTCGCCGTTTTCTTTCCTCAAAGATTGACAATCTTGGAGAAGACGATAAAGCTCTTTCCTGTCTTTAATCAGATGATCACGATAAGAGATTATGGGTACTGCAGAAAACATCGTAAAGTTATTTATATTTTTTTGGTAAAAAACCTAAATTAGTGCTATGCGATCAAAAGGTAAAATAGAAAATCTTCTACAGTGCCTCTCTGTTGACTATAGATGTTTCTGGAGTCAAGAGCAACTGCTAAACCGGAAAGGGTGACACCGTCGCCTATTAAGGACGAAAAACTTGATAGAATTAATCACGCCCAAAAATTTTCAGATCGTCGGTAATGACTACTAACAGCTTCAGTACTCCATCACCAAAAAAACTCTGGTTGGCCGCTATTAAACCCCCGATGTACAGCGTGGCGATCATGCCGATAATAGTCGGCACGAGTATCGCTTTTCAAGAAACAAAACTTTACAATGGACTTATTTTCTCGACATTTTTGCTATCAGCAATAGGGATTTTAGCCTGGTTGAATCTCAGTAACGACGTTTTTGATTCGGAAACCGGAATCGATAAAAATAAAGCCCATTCGGTGGTAAATCTGACGGGGAATAAATCTTTAGTATTCTGGTTGAGTAACTTATTATTAGTTTTGGGTATCGGCGGCATAGTCGCTATCGCTTTCTGGCAAGAAAACTCTACAGTATTAGTGATCATCCTAGGCTGTTGTTTTTTAGGCTACACCTATCAGGGGCCGCCTTTCCGCCTCGGTTATCAAGGTTTAGGCGAGTTCATCTGTTTTTTCACCTTCGGGCCGATGGCTATATCCGCAGCCTATTACGCCCAAACGGCGAGTTTTTCTAGGGAAAGTATCGCCGCCTCTTTCGTAATCGGCGTGACCACTACCATCATCCTTTTCTGTTCTCACTTTCATCAAGTGGCAGATGATTTAGCTGCGGGCAAAAAATCACCGATTGTGCGTTTAGGCACAGAAAAAGGTTCACGGGTACTAACAGGATTAACCCTCAGTATTTATTTAATAACGGCGATGGGGATAATCTGGGGTCTCTACCCTCTTCATACAGCTTTAATCTTTCTGAGTCTGCCCTGGGGGTGGAATTTAATCCGCCACGTCCAAAAATATCACGCTCAACCCCAGACCGTCAGTAACAGTAAATTCCTCGCGGTTAACTTACACTTTATCAGTGGCATCCTTTTTAGCATCGGTTATCTATGGAGTTAGTGACGATTCGGTTAGGGACGGTGTCGGATTTATCTGCGATCGTAGATATATATAACGCCGCCATCCCTACCCGTCAAGCCACCGCCGATTTAGAGCCGATCGCGCCCGAAAGCAGACTACAGTGGTTAAAAGACCATCACCCGGAGCAATATCCCATCTGGGTAGCCCAAACCCCCGATGGGGTTGCCGGTTGGTTGAGTTTACAGATGTTTTACGGGCGTATCGCCTACCGCCATACTGCCGAGGTGAGTCTTTATATCGCCCCCGATTATCAGAGGCGGGGTATCGGTCAACAATTAGTACAACACGCCCTGGATCATTGTCCCGCGTTGGGTTTAACAGCCCTCATGTGCGTGATTTTCGCCCACAATCACGGCAGTATCAATCTATTCGCTCGATTCGGCTTTCAACGTTGGGGATTTCTGCCCCTCGTCGCCGATTTAGACGGGATCAAACGGGATGTGGTGATTTTGGGTAAGACGATAGTTTCCCCGTGAAAGATAGAAACACCGCCATCGTAGCGGTGCTTCTATTATTTATGTCTTAGTATTTAGAAACTGGAAAACAGTGAGTATTAGTGATTTCTATTTTCTCTCTTCTTTCTTCTCTTTTCTCAGTATTACGTATGGGCGTTAAACCAATTTCAAATTAGGATAATTGGCGAGAATATCGTCGGTGGTGAGAACATCGCCTTCGCTTTGGGGAGTCCAGAGAACTTCTACCGCTAAAAGACGATCGCTTCCTATACTACTAATTTTCTGTACCGCTTGACGTAAATCATCGCTGCCGTTGATGCTAGGTAACTGAAGATTACCTTGGACACCTACTAAAACAGTGACTAGAATATACTCGCCTGGTTCTTGGACTTCCGTGGATAATTCGCCGCCGCCGGTGGGGGTGCTGTCGGCTTGCCGTAACTGATTATTCACATTGACCAGGGTTTCCGAGGTGACTTTGCTTCTCTCCCCCAGAGACCATTGATTGAATTTAGCTTCGGCAGAATTCAATGTGGATACTTCGCTATCACTCGCGCCATAAACCCAGTATTCGGGGTGACGTAACAGGGCTAAAGCCGATTCTTGTAATACATCCGCCCGCCCTTCGGGGGTGCTGGTGTCGGCGGAGATGGCCAATTTATTCAAATCTTCTTGAAGATAACGAGCGTTGGCTAATAAACCCACTTGTACTTTAGCGACGGTGACGGTGGGGTTGTAGGAGTCATATTCGCTATAGCCGTCATCACCGCCCCCGGCTTTACGGAAGGTGTTGACCAGGAAACTGGCGATCGCAAACATGATCAAGATCGTGAATATACCACCACCGCCGCCGCCCCAGAATAGGGGTAGCAAGAATGGGAAGCCGATGCCGCCGCCGCCGTAACTCGGCCCTGGGGCGTAGCCACCGCCGCCTCTACTAGGGGCGATACTGCGACTCGGTGCCGAGAAACTGCCGCCCCCGATTCTGCCCCCGCTTCTCGCCGCTAAAGCGCTGTGAGCGCTACCGAAAGTCAAAGTTATCACCAGCCCGAAAGCAATGCAGGTTTTGAGGAATTTGTCAATCATATAAACTACCGATATTTTATTTATCCCCTTTCCTTCTAGGATACCGAGTTTTTCCGGGGATGAACCTGACCTCACGGTAGAAAAAGCCGTCCCTAACCGTAATATCTTGACGGCGAGACTAAATGATCGTAGTGTTATAATATTCACACGAGAACCAAAATCAGTAACGAGTTCGTTGTTAATATTAAAAGAATTTAGCTTTCGGCGTTAGTATTAGTAATCTCCTTTACGCAATTTTGCCTCTCTACAGCCTTTCTACGTTCAATCAAGGAAATAGTTTATGTCCATTTTTGTTGGTAATCTCTCTTACGATATAACACCGGATGATATTGCTGATGTGTTCGCCGAATACGGCAAAGTACAGCGAGTTCACATGCCCACTGATAGAGAGTCGGGACAGAAAAGAGGTTTCGCTTTCGTCGAGTTAGAAACCAAAGTTCAAGAAGAAGCAGCGATCGCGGCTTTAGACGGAGCCGAATGGATGGGACGCAATCTCAAAGTCAATCAAGCAAGAGAGCGGGAAGACCGCGGCCCGGAAAATAGAGGTCAAAGAAGAAAAAATTACTAAACCTAATTTTTTACTTTCGTTCTTAATAAATGGGGAAGTTGCCACAACTTCCCCATTTATTTTGGCATCAATAAGTGTAAGTCTTAAAAACTTATGAAAATAAGTGCTAAAGTTTGTTAAAAGATGAACAGGATTAAGATGGGTCAATCACTAGAGATTTATATAGCCGTTTAGAAAAATTACATTTTATATGGAGCTAAACCCTTGAAAATTCTTTTAATATATCCCCTTTTCCCCCCCACCTTCTGGTCTTACGACACGATTTTAGAATTAGCCGGGAGAAAAGTTCTCCTACCGCCCTTAGGATTGATAACCGTAGCCGCTATATTACCCCAAACCTGGGAATACAGACTGGTCGATCGTAATATTCGCTCTGTCACCGAGGAGGAATGGGATTGGGCTGACATGGTGATTCTCTCGGGGATGATCGTTCAGAAAACCGACATGATCGACCATATCAGAGAAGCGAAAAAACGCGGTAAATCAGTCGCGGTAGGCGGCCCCTATCCTACATCTTTACCCGACGAAGTAGCCGAAGCGGATTTTCTAATTCTCGATGAAGGAGAAATTACCATCCCTCTCTTCGTCGCCGCGGTGGAAAGAGGCGAAACACAGGGCGTATTCCGCACCACCGAGAAACCAGACGTTACATCTACTCCCATCCCCCGTTACGACCTCTTAGAATTGTCCTATTATGATTCCATGTCGGTACAGTTTTCTCGTGGATGTCCCTTCCAGTGCGAATTCTGCGACATTATCGTGCTTTACGGGCGCAAACCCCGCACCAAATCACCCCGACAATTACTGGCAGAATTAGACTACCTTTACGAGTTGGGTTGGCGACAGGGATTATTCATGGTGGATGATAACTTCATCGGTAATAAAAGAAACGTCAGGTTATTACTGATCGAGTTGAAGAAATGGCAACAAGAGCATCAATATCCTTTCCGTTTCAATACAGAAGCGTCTATCGATCTAGCCGACGATCAAGAGTTAATGGATCTGATGGTTGATTGTAATTTCGATGCCGTATTTTTGGGTATTGAAACACCCGATGAAGATAGTTTAACCATGACTAAAAAGTTTCAGAATACCCGCTCCTCATTATCAGTAGCGGTGGAGAAAATTATTAGAAGCGGTTTACGCCCGATGGCGGGATTTATCATCGGTTTCGACGGTGAGAAAAAAGACGCTGCCAAGAGAATTATTAACTTTGTCGAGTTGTCAGCGATTCCTACAGCCATGTTCGGGATGCTACAGGCCCTGCCCCATACCGCCCTCTACCATCGTTTAGAAAAAGAAGGGAGATTGCGGATAAATTCAAAACAGGATATTAATCAAAGCACCTTGATGAATTTCGTTCCCACCCGTCCGATCGAGGATATAGCGAGAGAATATGTAGAGACGTTCTCTACATTGTACGACCCGGAGATCTTTCTCGATCGAACCTACCGCTGTTTCCTGATCTTGGGGGCCCCCAGATGTAAACCACCGTTTAAACTGCCACAGATGAGGGATTTAAAAGCTTTAGCCATCATCGTCTGGAGACAAGGTTTCAAACGTCACACTCGCTGGAAATTTTGGCATCATCTTTTCAGTATCCTGCGTCATAATCCGGCAGTGTGGGAGCATTATTTAACGGTGTGCGCCCACAACGAACATTTTATGGTTTACCGGGACATCGTACGGCGAGAAATCGAAGCCCAATTAGTGGAGTTCCAAAAGCAGGAATTGATTTTAAACGAGTCGAAAGCGATGGCGAGCCGATAAAGTTAGGGGTGAGGGACGAGTGGCGAGTGACAACTAACCACTAACTACTAGCCACTAGCCACTAGCCACTATAAAACCTGAGCGATGATAGGATTGAGACAGGGAAAGAATCAACTCAAGATGGAAATCAGTGGAAAAGGGAACACTCATCGAATTTAGACTACAGGGAGAGCGGCGTTTGGCGGTAGTTGATAAGCCAGACGGGAAGAAAGATTGGATAGTTATCGACGGGGGCGGACACAATCATAAAATTCGCCCCCAGAGAGCCGACTACACCATCAAAGGAAATTATGAACCGGGGGATATAAAGAATTTTTGGGAACGGGTTAAGCCTTTTTTAGATCCTAGTAGCCTGGAAGTGGCTTGGGAATTACTCGTCGAAGACGGCACGCCTGTAACAGCAGAAGAATTAGCCCTGTTACTGTTTTCGGAAAAAAGTCCGCACCAATGTTACGCGGCTCACTGTTTGCTCAGTGAAGATAAAATATATTTTAAGAACAAGGGGGATAATTACGAACCCCGATCAAAAAATCAAGTCGAAGAAATCAAGCACCAGTTAGAAGTAGAACAACAGCGACAAGAAGAAAAAACTCAGTTTCTCGATCGGATTGGACGAGCATTAGCAGGTAACGAGGTAGAATGGACAGATAGCGATCGATCGCGTTTGGAAATTGTAGAGAAATACATCCTGCAAACCGAGCAGAAATTCCCGGCCGCTCTGGAAATCTTGAGCTATTTGGGGCGATCGCAAACACCGGAATCAGCCTTAGAACTCCTGATCGGTTTAAAGTGGTGGAGTCCTCACGAGAACCTATTCCTCAGACGCAGTTCCTACCCCGTGCATTTCCCGAAAAAGGTATTAGATGTGGCTCGTAATTACTTAAATAATCCCCTCCCGGAAACGGACACCGACCGCCTCGACCTCACCGCCCACAAAATCTATACTATCGACGATGAAAGTACCCAAGAAATCGACGATGGCTTGAGCGTGGAAGCTCTGGCCGATGGTAGGGTGCAACTGTGGATACATATAGCCGACCCTACTCGTATCGTCTCACCGGGGGATGAGTTAGATTTGGAAGCGCGGCGGCGCAGCACCAGTTTATATCTGCCCACGGGGATGGTTCCCATGTTCCCGCCCGAATTGGCCACGGGGCCGATGAGTTTGATCCAAGGGAAAATCTCCGGCGCCCTCAGCTTCGGGGTGATACTGGATGATAAGGGCGGCGTGGAAGATTATCAAATCCACACCACTCTCGTTAAGCCCACCTATCGCCTCACATACGAGGATGTGGACGAGATGCTAGAACTAGGTATCCAAAACGAGCCAGAAATAGCCATCCTCAACGATTGGGCGAAGAAACGCTCCCAGTGGCGCAAGTCCCAAGGGTCGATCAATATTCAAATGCCGGAGTCGGTTATTAAAGTTAAATCCAATGATGAAATCGTGGTGGATTTACTGGAGGTTTCCAAGTCCCGCCAATTAGTAGCCGAGATGATGATCTTAGCTGGGGAAGTAGCCGGTAGGTACTGTCAGAAACACGGTTTAGCAGTGCCTTTCCGGGGTCAACAACAGCCGGAACTACCCCCGGAGGAAGAATTACTACTGTTGCCCGCCGGCCCGGTGCGCTCCTGCGCCCTGCGTCGCTGTATGCCCCGCAGCGAGATGACCACCACTCCCAATCGTCACGCCAGTCTCGGTCTTGATACCTATACTCAAGTGACTTCCCCTATCCGTCGCTACACGGATTTATTGACTCATTTTCAGATTAAGGCTCACCTTCGCTCTCAACCTCTACCTTTTACGAGGGATCAGTTACAGGAGATTCTCTTCAGTGTCATAAGTTCGGCTCAAGAAGCGACATCGGTAGAAAGGCAAACCAATCGCTATTGGGGTTTAGAGTTTTTGCGCCGTCAGGGAGATCAAGTGTGGCAGGCTCTAGTATTACGTTGGTTGCGGGAAGAGGAAAATTTAGCTCTTATTCTCTTGGAAGAATTGGGGCTGGAGTTACCGCACCGTTTCGAGCAGTTAGTTTCACCAGGCGATCGATTACAATTACAGGTAACGATCGCTGATCCCCATCGAGATGAAATTCGCTTTCGAGAAGTTATTGGTGTTGAAGTTGCTTCCGCCCCTCTCTAATTCTCTGTTATGGCTCAATTGCATCCTCATCAAATAGTCAGTTTAGACCATCTAGACAGTCATCTGTTGGGCGAGATCATCCAGATTATTCCGAGCCGTGAATGCTTCTGGGTACGTCCTTTATTGCTGATAATAGACGGGGATGAGGGGAGAGCGATCGACCTGCGGAGTCTCTCGGATCTGATCTTACCCTCAGAAATGTTTAGACCGGCTTTAGATACGGAAATTCTCCCCTATCTACCCCTGTTAGAAAAAGAGGAATACACACTGGATAATTTTGCCGATAGTCGTCAGTATTTACATAATTTTATCCAGGGAGTTTGGCAAGATTATAAAGGGAATTACACCGATGATCGATGAAGGTTACATCAAATATCGTTGTCAGTTAATAGAGGGCTGCCCTCCCGATTGGGAGATGATTCAAACTCTGGATAGTTGGCGTAATTTATTTTACGATTCCGGATTGATCGGCCAATATCCCGATGGAATCGGTTACGGTAATGTTAGTCAGAGAGATAGGAACCCGAATAACTTTATTATTTCCGGTACTAAAACCGGCGCTATTCCTAGATTAAGGGCAGAACATTACACCAGGGTGATCGATTATGACCCGGACAAGAATGCCGTAACTTGTGAGGGCTTAATACAAGCTTCATCGGAGACTTTAACTCATGGCGCTATCTATAACAGTAACCCAGCAATTAAAGCCGTATTTCACGTTCATCATCGGCAGTTGTGGGAGAGTTTACTGTATGAAGTTCCCACCACGAGGAAAGATATAGCTTACGGTACGCCAGAGATGGCCCGTGAATTGATTAATATTTCTAGGGAAAATTCGGACAAAGAAAGCCTTATCGTCGCTATGAGCGGTCACGAGGAAGGAGTTATCGCCTTCGGCACTAGTTTAGAAAAAGCGGGAAATTTATTGATTGACTTCTACCGGGGATTGACTATCTATTAGTTTATCTCTGAGGATGTCTCTACCTTCTGGACTTATGCCCCTGAGTTTTTGATCGGTGGATAAACGAGGAGAAAGAGGCTCATCGGGAGCATAAGGGGCCCCGATAGGGATTGGGATAGGGGCGGGTTTTTTAGGATCGTTGGCCGCCGGTTTATTGTTAGCATTAGCCGGGGGTTGACCTGGAGGATTGGGGACGGGCGCTGGCGTGGTAGCGGGTGCGGCGGCCGGAGCGGGACGAGTGACGGTAGGTGATTCAAAGCCTAATAAAGTTTTACTGTAGGGAAACACACTGGCCCATTTTTGTACATCTGGTTGGGTTAGCCAATCTTGACGGGATACTTGAACTGTCATCAATGGGGCCATAGACCCCTCACTTTCAGCAAATATAGACAATTTAAGCCATTTAAGAGACTTGTCCCGGTTAAAACGTTGATTGATCCCATTCTCCGCCACTTTAGCTCCTCTATCGAGTAACTGCTCGTAGGTTTCTCCCTGCCGCCGAGTCATGGACAGATTCGCTTCCGAGGTTTGCGCGTACACAGCAGAAGTGGAAAAGATGCCGCCAACGAGGGTTATAAAAGCGATCGATCTAATCATGTGGGTTATCTATAAAATAGCTTTTCTAGTTGCTATAATAACATTCTGAATATAAATAAGATAAATTTTAGATAATATTGAGGATAATTAATAAGGGAAATCGAGAGAAAAAACTACTTTTAAATAGTTGCCGATACTGTTGGTTCAACCTGTCACAAAATTATATCTTTTTCATCAATAAAACTTAACAGTAGTCTTTTCAAGCCTTCAACTTTTTAGCGCTCTAAAAACTTAAAATTGCTTGTCTGATTGATTAATATCTAACAGTCGGTAGCTTTGGAGTTAGTTCGATAAAGATAAGCTACGGGCAATTTTTGCGTTGATGAGCCGCTTTTTTAGTTATTTTTCCACTTCAATCCTTTTAAACAAGACCACACCAGTAACCTGGCGGCAAATGGAGGATTTTCTAACAAGTATCTTTTTCCCAGTCGTTTCGGTTCTAAAATAACCCGGTAAAGAGACTCTAAACCTAATTTTTGTATCCATATAGGAGGACGCTTAAATTCTTCTGCCACGTAGCTGAAACTAAAACCTACACCCATCCACCAAGTTTTTGCGCAAGCATGGCGAATGAGAGCGATTAATCGCTCTTGTTTGGGAAAACCCAAGGCCACATAAACAATATCCGGCTGACTAGAACGAATAGACTCAGTAATTGTCGCAATTTGTCCGAGGTCTTGTTCAAATCCCAAAGGAGGACAGTAGATACCAGCTATATTCAAGCCAGGATAAAGCTCTTCCAGAATTTTGGCCGTCTTTTCGGCCGAACCTGGATTTCCTCCCAGCAAAAAAATAGATCGATTTCGACGCGCTGCCTCCGCGCTCAGGGTGTAAATCAGGTTAGATCCGCAAACTCTTTCCGGTAGGGGGTTTTTTTGTAACCGACTAGCCCACACTAAAGGCATTCCATCAGCGATCGAAAAAGTACTGTTTGCCACCAGTGTTTTAATTTCTGGGTCTAAAGTTATTTGTCGTAACATATTTAGATGTATTGTCACGCACCAACCACCACGACCAGAATCAAGTTCATCCATGATTACTTGAACGCATTGCTGTTCATTAACCTTCAGTACGGGTACACCAAAAAAATCCACCGAAGGAAACTTTTGCCATGAACTTTTTTGAGATTCTGTTTGGCTGCTCATGAGAATTGCTTTACTACAACTTTTTCATCTTTACTGTTATAGCAAATTTAAGACTATATTTATAAAGTAAATCTTGAACTCGCTAAGCGATGCAATGTGATAAGGGCTATCGAGGCATCGACGTGCATGGCAGGGAATGATTAGTGAGGGCATCAAACTGAGATAATCTATATAAAGACAACAATAAACCCAACCCCCAGAGTAATTATGACTACCGATAGTTTGAACGCTTCAGCGGATGCCCTAGAAACATTAACCGATCAATTCATCGCTAACAATAGCACCCATAAAGAAATGATCGAAACCGTGATTGCTAGTCTAGAGCAAAATAACAGCGCAATGGTACAGCAAAACGGAGCGGGCTATCTGTGGAAATTTTTTTATGGCAGTGTAGAGGTTTTCGTGCAATTAACCGGGGAAACCGACGATGACTTTTTAACAGTTTGGTCGCCGATCATGAAATATCCGGTGAAAGATGAATTGGCACTGCTACGAAAGTTACTCCAGAAAAATTGTCAGGACACCTTCGAGTCTCACTTCGGCATCATGAGTGAAACCATTGTAGTCCTCTCACAGCGTACCGTGGCCGATCTATCCCCTGGAGAAATTTCTAGATCTATCACCCTCGTGGCCACGGTAGCGGATAACAACGACGATATTTTAATCGAGGAGTTCGGGGTAAAATAAATTCAACCGTGACCGATTGGCGTTTAATTCCCTTCCTCTCGGCGGAAGGACGCGTACAGATGGCTATAGATGCTTGGTTGCTGAACCAACATCGTCAAGGGAAACACCCGCCCACTTTAAGATTTTACGAGTGGCAGCCCGCAGCTATCAGCCTCGGCTATCATCAACGCCGTTATCCTAAAGAGTGGCACGATCTTACTTGGGCGGGGCGAAAAGTAGATATTGTCAGGCGCCCCAGTGGAGGTAGGGCGGTTTTACACCAAGGTGATTTAACCTACGCTGTGATCACGTCGGGTCTAACCGGCACCGTCATCCAAGTTTATGAGAGCGTCTGTCAATTTCTCATCGAGGGTTGGCAAACTTTGGGCACCAGTTTAAATTATGGTGGAGCGGGGCGGGGGTATATCCATCAGGCTAATTGTTTCGCTCTGGCTACCGGCTCGGATTTAGTAGATAGGGAGGGTAATAAATTTATCGGCAGCGCTCAACTGAGAAGGGGGCAAGCGTTATTACAACACGGTTCGATGTTACTACAACAAGACCCGCGATTATTTGAAAGAGTTTTCATCGCCCCCGCCCCCGCTCACCCTCTTTTACGAGCGGACTTATCAAGGGAAAAGATTATTAATGTCCTCACCGAGTCTGCTTCCCGATGTTTCGGGGTGAATTTAATCCCCCAAGCTCTGTCAGAGGAAGAGTGGCATAGTATCGACCATCACAAAAATTTATGAGTGAGCTTGTGTCAAATTGTAAATTTTTTGCTAAAAATAATTAAAGACCGATCGTTTAGTCGGCGTGGTATCTTCCCCGCGCTTGTGCTACTTTAAGAAAGGTTAACTTCTGTATCCCGTCTCTCATAACGGCCCAGCGAGATTAACCGGGAGAAAAATCCGATCGCCCTTATAAGTGTAAAATATTTGTCGTAAGACAGATAGGGTAGGGCATACCCGAATCTTTCCTAGAAATAGGGAAAACGCTTGGAGAGCTATCCACAAGTGGACGACTAGATAGCAAGTGATATTCTAGTAAGTTCGGATAGGACATAATCGTGTAAGACCTCAGTAGGGGAAACCAGAAAGGGCAGTGATTAGCTCAAGAATCCACTCCCATGATCGGCAGTGGAGTGTCAAAAGACAATGGGAATACTACCCAAACTAAAACGTTAACATAAAGAAATCTTGCATTGATTTCAGTTAAGCAAGAGGATAAAACGATATGACAATAGCAGTCGGACGCGCGTCAGCCAACAGAGGCTGGTTTGATGTCCTCGATGACTGGCTCAAGCGCGATAGATTTGTATTCATCGGCTGGTCAGGCTTACTACTCTTCCCCTGTGCCTATCTCGCCCTCGGCGG
>JADQBB010000010.1 GCA_016903695.1 Chlorogloea purpurea SAG 13.99 | reverse complement strand
ACGAGCGCAACGCTCACAACTTCCCCTTAGACTTAGCTGCTGGTGAGTCCGCTCCTGTAGCCCTCACAGCTCCCGCTATCAACGGCTAATCTCTAGATTACCCACAAAAAAAGCACCTCCTCAAGGGGTGCTTTTTTTGTGGGCACAGAACGGTATGTCAAGTCTAGTAAATGGGAATATTCGTACAAATTTTCTGGGTCACTTCATGGCGATAAAGAAACATATCTCGTAAACGAGAATTAACCCACCATTCTAAGAGGGGTTCGCTCCATTCCCCACAAGGTAACTCATAATTTATATCATCTGTCAATAAAGTTTTATTATCTCTATGAGTGAATATATGGCGGTGTGTCCAAAATTTTAACGGGCCTTCTTCCTGTGTATCAACGAATATTTTATAAGTTTCACACTCCGTATGTCTCGCTATCCAAGTCAGGGGGATAATGCCCAACCACAGACGGAACTCCGACACCGCGCCGGGTTCTAAACCTCCCTCACGACGGATGATCTGGACTGGTTGCCAAGGAGGGGTGAGAAGTTGTAGGATGTCCTGGCGTTCGTGAAATTCCCAAACCTTTTCCACGGGCGCATTAATAATACTGGAATGAGTGAAACTGAGCATTAAAATTGTAGGTAATGGATGAATTGATTAATTTGTTGACCTGTGAGATTTAAACGTTGTTGCAGGTCGATGATATGGCGATAATAACCCTTTTTATCTCTCTCATCTATTAACCCTTGAATCAACGAAGAACTCATGCCGGGGATAGAGTTTAATTGTTCCGGGGTGGCATTATTCGGATTGATTTTAGGGGGCGCTAGGGCGCTTTCTTCGTGATAGTAACAGAATTCTAAAACCGCTCGAAAAGGGGTGAAACGATCGCCAGGTAAACTCAAAGCAGCAGATATATCTTCCACGCAGAGTAACTCTACCCCCATACCTACTAACGCCACTAGCTGTTTAGCCTGATGAATGGATATACCAGGTAATCTCAGCCAATCATCCACGCTAGCGCTCGCCACATTAATTTTTATACCTAATTGGGCCGCGATGGCGATTTCTTCCCCGGATTGAAAGCGGTAATAGGGGTCATTGAGGATTTTCTGACGTAAGTTAGCTTTTTTGTTGGCGAACATAAAAGTTATAGCAGGAGTTGCCTACGTTTTTGCTCGAATTCATACTCGGATATGAGTCCATCTTGGCGCAGTTGTTCCAGTTCTCTAATAGCGACGGCCATCGCCTGCACTTTCTGGGGCGCGATCGCCGCCGTTGCGGGCTCAGAATCAGACCTAGAAAAATTCTGCAAGAATCCTTCTGTCCCTTGCAGGAAATACCAGACAGCATCGATCGCACAGGCGATACGCGGAATAGGAGTCTGCCAGAGGAGGAGGTAGATGATGCCCCACAGGGGTTGACCGAGATAGAATTTATGGATACCGGCGATGGGTACGGGTAGAGCTAATATGGATGTACCCAGGGCTAGAGCGATCGCTAATTGCCGACTTTTCGGGCTGCTTGATATTTTCCCCCACACTTCCAACATAATTTCACCCTGTTAACTGTTCCTGAAAGATAGAGATAGGGAGAAAGAAAAATAAAACCTCCTTTCTCCCCCTAATATCACCGACTAGTTAGAAGCCGTATTTAAACCGATGGGGCAAGCGACTTTCGTGCCACCCAAACCGCAGTAGCCGTTGGGATTCTTCGCCAAGTATTGTTGATGATAAGCCTCAGCATAATAAAATTCCGGGGCGGGTAAAATTTCCGTGGTAATTTTGCCATAACCCGCTGCCGTTAAAGCTTTCTGGTAAGCCTCTAGGGACGTTTCCGCCTCTTGCTTTTGAGCTTCCGTATAATAGTATATGCCGGAGCGATATTGAGTACCCACATCGTTACCCTGACGCATTCCCTGGGTGGGATTATGGCTTTCCCAGAACACCTTTAACAGGGATTCGTAGCTGATAACCTTGGGATCGTAAACCACTAGAACCACTTCATTATGACCTGTATAGCCACTACATACTTCCTGATAGGTGGGATTGGGAGTAATCCCCGCACTGTAGCCTGCCGCCGTGGTGTAAACACCTTCTAACTGCCAGAATTTACGTTCCGCACCCCAAAAACAACCCAAGCCGAATACCGCGGTTTCTAATCCAGTAGGAAAGGGAGGTTTGAGGGGATTACCGTTAACGTAATGATACGCGGGGACGGGCATGACGGACGATCGCCCGGGTAACGCGTCGGAAGCTGAGGGCAGACCTGATTTTTTGCCAAAGCCGAATAAAACCATATTGATGACGGGATGAAGGATAGTGACTATACTTTATATTTTTTCACAAAAAAATAAAGTTGGTGGGTTAATCGAAATCCATCGTCATCGTTAAGGTTCCTATACCGAAGTCATCTACGGTTAAGGCTT
Source organism: Chlorogloea purpurea SAG 13.99 (assembly GCA_016903695.1). Lineage (GTDB taxonomy): Bacteria > Cyanobacteriota > Cyanobacteriia > Cyanobacteriales > Microcystaceae > Chroococcopsis > Chroococcopsis gigantea_A. The sequence continues at coordinate 109,949 of JADQBB010000010.1, read as the reverse complement.
TAGTTTCAAATAGGGCCAGCATATCGCTAGGCTTAGGATTACCTTTAGAACTGCCCGTGACTCCCATAGCGATGATCAAGCCGCAATAGCCTTTATTATCCTTGGTACGACGATCCCAATTTTTCCTCGCCTGTACGTGGGTGGGATTATCCGCGGGAAATTCCCCGAATAAAAAAAAGTTGCCATCGACCATTTTAATTATGCCCAGATCGTAAATATCGTCTGAAAAGGGATCTTCACCCGGGTTGAAACCGATCCCGTCTATACCTTGGGCATATTGAATTTTCTCGATCATCTCTTTCGCTTTCGGGCGGGAAGTTTGAATGATTACCACCGGTAGCCCTTCACCAGATTGTTTTTTAATCGCCGACTGGTGGTATATTTTCGGTTGTTCGCGGATACCGGCGATCATGTCCCACGGGATCATCCCCAAACTGAGATGCGCCCTATCGGGTACGAAGTCCTGTGAAAGGTGAAATCCATCATCATCGTCGTCGTCAAAATCATAATCTTCGTCCTCGTCCTCATCTTCTTCGTCAAGGCCTTCCGATAGCTCGATCAGACGCATAAATTCTTGGCTGATTTCGGTCTCGGTGGCCACTTCTACCGATAGGGTTTTTTCAGTTTCGGCAGCGAAACTAATATCTATCGAATAAGTTTTCTTGACGGAGCCGATCGGACTCGCAGCCAAAGCCTTAGAATTACCTTTAAAAAAGCGTAATAGTGCTTGCAGGGCTACTTGGATCACGCTCGCTTCTTCTTCATCCAAGTGGGGGCGAATCCCCTCGTAAGGGTGGACGCTGCCGAAAACCGGGTGAATTTGCGAGGGATGCAGGTCGGCTAAATCGAATACATCTTCTTCCTCCTCGTCTTCATCTTCGAGGGATTCAAAACTTAAAAACCAGCAATCTTGAGCGAGAAAAGCTTGCTCTAATCTATCTAGAGATTTTTCGGCGAGGGCGGAGCTACGAAATTGTTTTAAGGATTCTAGCGATCGATAGAGAATCACACCGTATTCTTGTCCTAACATTCCCATCACGCAGATGTAAAGGGTCTCCATACCCCAACGATTCACCTTGACGGAAATGATGTCATGGTCTGCCAATAGTCGCCAAGGTTCCAGTTTCCACAGGTCTGATGCGGTTTTAGTCAAGAGAGGTTCGAGGTTAGGGGGCAGGGACGGGGGACGATTATTGTGATATTCCTCGAAACTACGGAATAAATCGTCGATCAGGGGTAAGTCTGGCACATAATCGATGTTTATATCCAAGTCCTGTAAAACACCCCGCAAGAAAAATTGTATTTCCCGGTTACGCACGATAATTTTTTGGGGGCGGCCCGGTTTAGCGGGGCTTTGGGGAGATTCGATCGCTCGTAACAGTGTTCTGATGATTGCTTCCGGCCCCATCTGCGCGGGCACTACTTCCATCGCCCTCACGCAATGTTCCCCGCCATCTACCCAGATTATGCACTCTCCACCGCCTTCTTCGTTGGGTTCTAAGGTGGTTTTCAACGCTGATACAGGACGCCTATCTCCTTCCCACACGCTGGGCACTAGAGGTATCTTTTTGAGGCGACGTTGGGTCGTCTTGGGGAGAATGTTCATTATTTGGCTATATTGTATCGGTGGATTAGCTCTAAATACGTTCTCGTTTAGGCTATAAAAATATTTTACCTGGTTACTCAACAAGTTGATAGATAAAGCTTAATGTTGCCCATTTATCCAAGGCGAACATAGATACCAGTGTACTATTTGCCGCTTCGTTTTTAATCTCTTTTTTGACAGATAAGTCTTGCCACAAGGCTTGTGCTATTCCCAAGCTAGTATCTAAATCGATGATTTGTTGATTTTGATTTTTGGGTCTACGGTTACTATTCAACAAGCTCATAGTTTTAAGGAAGGGTTGGAGAGAATTAACAAGGTAAGTTTGCACTATTCCAGTTACATTGGACGTTTTCAAGTTAACAGTCTGGGTACTTTTTCCCGGTATTTCCCAAGGAATAAATTGATTATTATTGGCTTCCACAGCAGTTATGATGCTAGTTTTATTGGAACTGTGAACAGTAATAATTAAGCTGTAAAGGGGTAGGTCTTCATGATTACTAATCTTATACTGAATATCGCCCGTTAAGCCGAAAGTTACCAATTTCTCTCCCTTGATGCTTACCGCCGAAGAACTTTGCAGGCACTTACTATTTTTAGATAAGTAATCCCCTTCATTCATCGCCTCACACGATTCTTGACTGAAACCGCGGGTGACTCTACCCATAAAAATTTGCGAGACGGGTGTTTCCTTCTCCAAGGTGGCACTAACTTTCAACGCCGATGAAGCCTCGTTAAGGGTTAACTTCCATATCTTGCGGGCTAAAAGATTTTCTAAATGAGGTGTCAATCTTTTAATCGCTGATTTGACCGCCTCGTTAGCCGCCCCTAACGTATCTGCGATCAAAATGCCGCCGCTGGAGGTTAAACCGTAACTGTTGGAACTATGGATTAAAGTAAGTATACAATCGGCAAAATGTTCACTTCCATTAGGCGCGGTCACTAAGGGTTTTAAATTGGCCAAAGCGCTAGTGGCATCAACCCGCTCGATTCTTGTGAGGCTACTATCAAAAGCTAGGACTAATTCAGGAGTTTGTGATAATAACCGAGTTTTTTCTCGCAGAATTTGCCCCACTTTTAAAGGGAACTCCTTTAATAATTGAGCTTTTCCTTTTAATCCTTGACGGGAGAGAATTTCTAATTCTATATCGGGATTGTCCGCCAGTTCTAATATCGAATGATTCTCATACACTTCTAACAGTTCTAACGGCAGACCGGTAAAAATAATTCCTACCGTGTTTTCATCGATGATCTCCGTGATTATCGCCTCGCCACTACTTCCGGGCCGCGGCATGGAATAATAAGTTAAGGGAGACGATTTAGTATCGGTGAGGAGTTGCAGTTGTTGGTCAGCCCTGAGAGAGCTGATTTTTTGGGTTATTTCACCGAGAGCGATCGTGATACGACTAGCGGGCATCGCTTCCCATAAATACCTGGTCAAGCAATAAGTAAATAACCCCGCGTTCCAACCATTACCGCTTATTTCCGCAGCTACTTGTTCGGGCCCCGCGCTTTTTAAGATCATGCCTTTAGTAGATCTATTTATTGCTGAACTCGGTATAAGCGAATTCATCTCCCCGACATTTATAGGAGAGATAGACGCGGGAAGCGAACGACTTTTCCAATTGCCCTGTAGGGGCTCGAGAGGATTTTTATAACTGGTATCGAGAATAATCGTGTACTTGTCAGTGGCTAGACTACGGGTGAGAGCCATCAAATGGGCTTCGAGGCTTAGAACTTCATTGTCACCGGTAACTATGGCATCGGCTAAAGATGGGGCGGCCGATGTGCCGAAATTAACTCGCTCACCGTAACCGCTAAAGTGGAAGATTACCGTATCCGTAGATCGTGTCCCGGCGAGCAAGTGTTCTTGAAAAGCTTTTTGAATCCCTTCTGGAGTTGCTACCGCGTCGGTGAGAACCAGGATGTCACTGTCCGCGAAGCCGAATCGATCGATCAATAATTCTCTTTGTAACTCTACATCAGTGAGCGCCCCAGGTAAATCCGGCACTTTATCGCCGTAGTTACTAATTCCCACTAACAGGGCCAACTTACGCCCACCGGGGGCGGCGATCGCTTGTAAATACCGAGGATTGATTCTAGGGGCTACTAACCATTGCAGTAGTCCCAATCCCGAAATTTGCATCAGCGATCGCCTAGTTAATTTCATGATCAGTCGGCTTGTCCGAGCATCGCCCTGATCAATTCAGCGGCCACCTCCGGGCGAGAGAATTCTGGAGGCGGTAATTCCCCGCGTCTGAGCATTTCCCTTACTTTCGTCCCCGATAGATGAATTCTTTCTTCGGGTAGACTGGGGCTGGTTTTCGTAGTCGCCATTTGTTGACTGCGTTTGCAGTAAAAGGCGTGTTCAAATTTCATCGGCGTGATGCCTAATTCTGCCGGAGAGAACTCGTCAAAAATATACTGAGCATCATAAGTTCCATAATAATCGCCTACGCCCGCGTGATCGCGGCCGACGATAAAATGGGTACAACCGTAATTTTTACGGATCAAAGCGTGGAATATGGCTTCTCTAGGGCCCGCGTAGCGCATCGCCGAGGGGTTAATTGCCAGGATAACTCGATCGTGGGGGAAATATTTATCGAGCATGATTTCATAACAACGCATCCGCACATCTGCCGGTACATCATCGCTTTTAGTCACGCCCACCAAGGGATGTAAAAATAATCCATCCACTATTTCCAGGGCGCATTTCTGTATATATTCGTGGGCCCGATGGATAGGGTTGCGGGTTTGAAAACCTACTATAGTCGCCCAATTTTTCTCTTTGAATAATTGGCGCGATTTGATGGGATCAATTTGGTAGTCGGGAAAATAAGGATGGGATTCTCTTTCTAATAACCACACTGGCCCTGCTAAATTGATCGCCCCCCCTTCGTATAGCACTTTCACACCGGGGTGTTTTAGATCGTCGGTTTTGTATACATTAATGGCCTCGTGAGCTTTGTTGTAGCGGTATTTTTGAGTTAATTCTAATACACCGATAAAGCGACCGTTTTCGTCGTCGAGTCTGATCCAACTTCCTTCTTTTAAAGGTTCGGCCACTTCTTCGCTTACCGATAGGGTGATGGGGATAGACCAAGGTAAGCCGTTACTCAGGCGCATATCTTCCACTACTTTCTCGTAGTCGCTCTGTTCCATGAAGCCTTTCAGCGGGCTGAAACCACCGATAGCGATCATCACCAAGTCTGAGGTAGCTCTTTCGTCTAATTGTACTCTCGGTAATCGATCGGCTTGTTGTAAAAATTCTTCTTTTTCTGCTGTTGTGGCAATGCGATTGATTAATTGTCCGCCATGTGGCGCTATTCCATCTATAGGTGTGGTCATAGGATTTTTTCTACTTGTCAGGTTAGATCCTACCATTAAGCTTGCAATTGGCTATAAGTTTTCTGTATTTATCAGTCATTGATTGCCAACATAACAAAGGCGCTGATTTAAAAAAATTTATTTTTTATTTGATTTATCCTATTTGATAGTAATTTGTTTCGTAGTTTTTAGTAAACTATTTTCCTTAATTATAGGATAACTTTTTCTTAAACTTACTCCAACTATAATGTTATTTCAGTTCGCTTAGAAAATAATTAAAAGGTAACGATATAGGATAATTTTACATGGAAAATGTTTTAAATAACAGTATAATCACCGCATTAGTCATTACCTCTCTTATGGGGCTTAGTGCCTGTGATGGGAATAGAGGTGAAAATAGTTTAGGAATCAATCTACCTTTTAAAGATACTATTAGAGCAGTTGGCGCAGGGGCTTCTTTTCCAGCTCCCCTATATAAAAATTGGTTTGTGTTATTAAATCAGCAAGTACCGCAGCTACAACTTGATTTTCAATCGGTGGGTAGCGGTGCCGGTATCGAAAGATTAACCCAAGGCGTTATCGATTTTGGAGCTAGTGACATAGCCATGACCGATACACAAATAGCGAAAGTCTCCAGAGGAGTTCTAATGTTACCGATGACGGCGGGTAGTATAGTCCTAGCCTACAATCTTCCGGGGGTCAAAGACTTAAAATTAAGTAGAGAAGCGTACGTGGACATTTTCAGCGGTAAAATCACCCGCTGGAATGACCCGAAAATCGCTCTTTCCAATCCAGGTGTGAATTTACCGGATCAAAGTATTAGTGTGGTGCATCGCAGCGATGGTAGCGGTACCACTTCTGTTTTCACCAATCATTTGAGCGCTATCAGCCCCGTTTGGAAAAAAGACATCGGCGCAGGTACAGCGGTGGAATGGCCGAGAAATAAAGGTACTTTCGTCGGTGGTCGCGGTAATGAGGGGGTAACTTCTTTGATCGCTCAAACTGCCGGAGCGATCGGTTTTCTAGAATACGGCTTCGCCTCGAAAAGTAATCTGACCATGGCGAGCCTGGAAAATAAGGCGGGTAAATTCGTCGCCCCCAGCGGGGAATCTGGTTCTAAAGCCCTCGCCCAAGTCCAATTACCGGAGAATTTAAGAGCTTTTATCACTGACCCGGAGGGAGACGAATCTTATCCGATCGTCACTTACACTTGGATGTTGTTATATAAAAAATACGACGAGCCCAATAAAGCGATCGCAATGGAAGCGATGATTCAATACGGCTTAACCGAGGGTCAAGTGCAAGCGAAACAATTAGGTTACATTCCTTTACCGGACAACGTTAAAGAAAGAGTGGCGGCTGTCGCCGATACTATCACTCCTGATTTTAAAATCAACCTTAATCCCACCGCTGAAAAAAAATAAAGTTAAGCGTTGGCTTTAGTATCTTCCTTGCGCTCGATAACATCGAGCGGTTATTTTTGCCAAAAATTTAACGAGTAGAATTATTATACTCAACGAAATAGGTAAAATATTTAACGGGCTTGGAGGGATTCGAACCCCCGACCTTGTGGTCCGTAGCCACACGCTCTATCCACTAAGCTACAAGCCCTTGTTTTTCTCAACAGTACACTAGCATAACACGAAGGTTTTAAATAATGCAAGACTCCCAAGAAAATTTATCTCATCTCAATCAACGGGGAGAGGTGCAGATGGTAGATGTATCGGGCAAAGCTTCAACCCTTAGAGTGGCGGTAGCCGTAGCCGAGGTGAAAATGAGCGACAGCACCTTAAAAGCGATTGAATCGGGAAACGCCCCCAAGGGAGATGTATTAGCCACCGCCAGAATAGCCGGGATCATGGCGGCCAAACAAACATCGGCGTTAATTCCCCTCTGCCACCCCCTAGCAATCCAAAAAGTAGAAATCACATTAACCGCCGATTATGAATTACCGGGGTATAAGCTCCGGGCGGAAGTGATGACCAAGGGGGAAACGGGGGTGGAAATGGAGGCATTGACTGCGGTTTCCGTGGCGGCCCTGACTCTATACGATATGGCGAAGGCGCTACAGAAAGGTATAGAGATCGGTCGTATTCGCTTAATGAGCAAAACTGGCGGTAAATCGGGAGATTATGAAAGAGATTTTGGTACACTGGGAGAGGAATCTAGTAAGTAAAAGATTATGCCTCCTCGTTGGCCCCGTCAACCCGATCGCAAAACTGACCCGGCTTTTCGCCGTCTCGACGATCGTATGAATTTCGCCGTCCATGTGGCCGCTTTCCTCGCGGTTAATTCCGGCTTTTGGTTCTTTCATATCATTAAATTTCCTGATTGGACATGGTTGACTACCTTTTCAGGAATTTGGGCTATCCTATTACTAGCACACCTGATTTATATTGCGGCGATCGCAGATTATTCCGTGAAATCCAATGGCTAATACAACATCAGATATAGAAGCTCTAGCGGCAGAAATCGGTGAAAACATCTACATCGATGTAGCTAAATGGCATCTCTACCTCAGCAATGCCAATTTACACACCACGGTAGCGGAAAAAGCTTACAGTCTCATAGATAACAATAATCTTTCTGAAGATGCGCTTACAGCCCTCTTACAAGAGATTAAAGTGACCTTGGGCGGCGGTAGATTAGAACTACCCCTGGTAGATTTGCTACCGACTAAATGCCAAGTGAATTTAATGGATATTTTAGAAGAATTTCAAAAAAATCATTAAGCTTGAATATCAATCTATTATCTAAATTCAAAGGGATTATCATTCAACAATCGGGAGTAGTCCCTTACCGCATCAAAGATGGCAAAATAGAAGTCCTGTTGATCTCTTCCCGCAAGAAAAAACGCTGGGTAATTCCCAAAGGACTGATCGAACCCTTTATGACCCCCCAAGATTCAGCCGCTAAGGAAGCTTTAGAAGAGGGCGGCATTATCGGTGCGGTATCGCCAGATATATTAGGCACGTACACTTATATCAAGTGGGGTACGAGGTGCTTGGTGCAGGTATTTTTATTGAAAGTAGAAATCCTTCAGGATAAATGGCTAGAAAGTCATCGAGATAGGCAATGGTTTAGCCTTAAAGAGGCGGTTAAACGGGTAGAAGAGGATGATTTAAAGGAGATATTAAAAACTTTGCCAGAGAAAATACAGGTAATATTTCCAAGCAGTACCGATGACTAAAGGGGAAGGGGATATTATTATAGACCTAGAGCTTAAATTATGTATATGCCCAAGAAATTCCTCTCAACTGCATTAATTTTTTCGGCACTATTTTTTGTAACTGTAGGCGACCAGTTTTTACCTCAACCGTTTAACACCTACAGCTATAAAACTCGCCAAAGTATTAATAATATTATTTTAGGACTCGCACCCAATAAAGAACCGAAAAAACCGAGTGCGCAGAGGGAAAAGCAAATGGATAGTTTTATCAATCACGCTCAACCCTCTAAATAATCAAGCGGGTGATTAGCGCTTTAACCAACTCATCATCGATCGTAAGTCTTTACCCACTTCTTCGATCGATTGTTCGGCTTCTTGGCGACGCATAGCGGTAAAGCCAGGTTTACCCGACTGATTCTCCAGAACGAATTCGCGGGCGAATTGTCCCGATTGAATCTCTCCCAAAATTTTCTTCATTTCCGCGCGAGTCTCATCGGTGACGATTCTGGGGCCTCTAGTATAGTCGCCGTATTCCGCGGTGTTAGAGATACTGTCCCGCATCTTCGCCAAACCACCTTCTACGATTAAATCGACGATCAGTTTGACTTCGTGAAGGCACTCGAAATAAGCTAATTCCGGTTGATAACCCGCTTCTACCAGGGTTTGGAATCCAGCTTTAATTAAAGCACTCAAGCCACCGCACAACACCGCTTGTTCACCGAATAAATCCGTTTCCGTTTCTTCGCGGAAAGTGGTTTCTAGAACACCGGCCCTCGTGCCGCCGATACCTTTAGCGTAAGCCATCGCTCTATCTCTGGCTTGGCCGGTAGCATCTTGGTAGACGGCGAATAAACAAGGCACACCCTGCCCCTGTTCGTAGGTACGACGCACCAAATGACCTGGGCCTTTGGGAGCGACCATTACCACATCTACATCAGGTGGGGGCACGACTTGACCGAAGTGAATGTTAAAGCCGTGGGCGAAGAAAAGAACTTTGCCTTGAGTTAAATGGGGCGCGATTTCATGGGCGTAAACCGTTTTTTGCACTTCATCGGGCAGTAAGATCATGATCCAATCAGCTAATTTAGCGGCTTCCGCCACGCTATAAACCGTTAATCCCGCTTCTTTAGCTTTAATTGCCGATTGGCTACCGGGGTATAGACCGACAATGACATTGACACCGCTATCTTTCAAATTAAGGGCGTGGGCGTGACCTTGGGAACCATAACCGATAATAGCGATCGTTTTTCCATTCAGTAAATCTAAGTTGGCATCTTCGTCGTAATACATCCGTGCCATTTGTTTGCTCCTTTCTCTGTCGTGCAAACTCTTAATTATACTAGAAAAGCTTGTCACTAGAGAGTAGGGAATCGTTATTAAGGAACTAAAACCCGATTCCCGAAACCCGCTACTAAACGCCGACTAAAGAAGCTTCTTTATGGGCCATGATCTTCATCAGGTCTAACATCCGATTGGAGTAACCCCACTCGTTGTCGTACCAAGCCACGACTTTGAAGAAACGATCGTTAAGTTGAATACCGGCTTTAGCATCGAAGATACTGGAATGAGGGTCGCTAATGTAATCAGAAGAAACCACTTCCTCATCGGTGTAGGCGAGGATATTTTTTAAAGCACCTTCGCTAGCCGCCTTCATGGTCGCACAAATTTCCTCGTAACTCGTGGCTTTTTCGGTTTTGAAGGTTAAATCCACTACCGACACGTTAGGAGTGGGTACGCGGAAAGCCATGCCCGTTAATTTACCCTTTAAAGAGGGGATAACTAAAGTGACCGCTTTCGCCGCACCGGTAGAAGAAGGGATAATATTTTGGGTAGCCCCACGACCGCCGCGCCAATCTTTTTTACTGGGGCCGTCTACAGTGGGTTGAGTCGCGGTCATCGCGTGTACCGTGGTCATCAAACCTTCGCTCAAACCGAAATTGTCGTTAATAACTTTGGATATGGGGGCGAGACAGTTGGTGGTGCAACTAGCGTTGGAGACGATGACATCTTTAGCGGGGTCGTATTGTTCATCGTTAACGCCCACTACAAAGGTAGAGACTTTTTCCGTGTCTTTGGTGGGTGCGGAAATAACGACTCGTTTCGCCCCGGCGTTAACGTGCTTGATAGCGGTGTCATAGGTGGTAAACAAGCCGGTAGACTCCGCTACATAATCTACACCGGTTTCGCCCCAGGGTAATTGTTCTGGGTCTCTCATGGAATAACAGGGGATGAATTTCCCGTTGACCACGATGCCGTCTTCTTTGGCTTCTACCGTACCGTCAAAACGCCCGTGAGTAGAATCATATTTCAGTAAATAAGCGATACTGTCGGGGGGTACTAAGTCATTAATCCCTAAAAATTCAAATTCGGGGTTGTGGATTCCCGCCCGGAATACCAACCGCCCGATTCTTCCGAAACCGTTAATCCCTACTTTGATCGTTGTCATTGATAAGCTCCTCAATCACTTATAGTAACCTGTTCGTGATTGTGTCTTTTGATAGGTTTACAACTTCTAAAAATTAATTAGAAAATAGTCACTACTATCCTATAAGCTTTCTTATGATCCAGACGAAACTACAGAAACTTTTTAGGTTTATCAGGTTTTCATGACAATTAACCCCACAACATAATTCGCTCAATTACTCCTTGAATAAATAGTGATAGTAAAGGTTATGTTTGTTGTCATACTACAAAATGATTAAATTTACTTTAACAAAAAATTAATAGACTTTTTTAAAAAATCTTAATAGTGTTATTAGTTTTTTGATAACTTAAAGCCTATAACATTTAAACAAATAATTATAACAAGCGTAATTTAGATTTACTCAATAGTATTAACGTGAATTATACGGAGAACGATCGATGGTAGCCACACCAGAAAGAGCCATTACCCAATCTCAGCCTTTAGCAGAAGACGAATTACATAAAATTCATGCCTATTGGCGCGCCTGTAATTATTTAGCGGTGGGGATGATTTATCTCAGAGATAATCCCCTACTGAAAAGACCCTTACAGCCGAGTGATATTAAAGCGCGCTTATTAGGACATTGGGGTTCGAGTCCGGCACTAAGTTTCACATACGTTCACCTCAATCGCCTTATCAAAAAATATGACTTGGACGCGATCTTCGTAGCGGGGCCGGGACACGGTGCGCCTGGCGTTCTGGGGCCGGTGTATTTAGAAGGTACTTACTCGGAAATTTACCCCGATAAAAGCGAAGACGAAGAAGGTTTACAGAGATTCTTCAAACAATTCTCTTTCCCCGGTCATATCGGTAGTCACGTCACCCCCGAAACACCAGGTTCGATCCACGAAGGAGGTGAATTAGGGTACAGTCTAGCTCACGCTTACGGCTCAGTATACGATAACCCCGATTTAATCACTACCGTGGTGGTGGGCGATGGGGAAGCGGAAACAGGGCCTCTCGCTACAGCTTGGCACTCCAATAAATTCCTCAACCCGATTCGTGACGGTGCGGTTTTACCCGTACTCAACCTCAACGGTTACAAAATCGCCAACCCGACAATTCTAGCTCGTATTTCCTCGGAAGAATTAGAGAATCTCTTCTCTGGCTACGGCTACACTCCCTATGTGGTGGAATGTAAAGAAGATGATGACTTGTTAGTGTGTCATCAGAGAATGGCGGCCACCTTAGAACACTGCATCAATCAAATTCGTTCCTTCCAACAGGAAGCCCGCAGTACGGGAATCGCTAAACGCTACCGCTGGCCGATGATAATCCTCCGCTCTCCCAAAGGTTGGACGGGCCCTAAAAATGTCGATGGTCACAAAGTAGAGGGTTTCTGGCGCTCCCACCAAGTGCCCATGGGGGAAATGCACAGTAATCCTGAGCATCTTCGACTCTTAGAAGCTTGGATGAAAGAGTACAAACCCCAAGAATTATTCGACGCTAACGGTACTTTGATCCCCGAACTGAAAGCCCTCGCCCCGGTAGGTCATCGTCGCATGAGCGCCAACCCCCACACTAACGGCGGTTTATTACGCAAGGCGCTGAAGTTACCGGATTTTCGCTCTTACGAAGTAGCGATCGAACGACCAGGTACGGTGGAGGTGGAAAATACCGGCATTATGGGTCTGTTCCTGCGGGATGTGATGCGGGATAACATGACCAATTTCCGAGTTTTCGGCCCGGATGAAACTGCGTCTAATCGCCTCGCCGCCCTTTACGAAGTGACGAAAAAGACTTGGTTAGCCGATATTTACCCGGAAGATGCGGACGGTAGCCAGTTAGCCGCGGATGGTCGGGTGATGGAGATGCTAAGCGAACATACTTTACTGGGGTGGCTCGAAGGTTACTTATTAACCGGTCGTCACGGTTTGTTCCACACCTACGAAGCTTTCGCCCACGTCATCGATTCCATGTTCAACCAACACGCTAAATGGTTGGATATTTGTCAGAAACACGTCAAGTGGCGCGCTTCCGTTGCTTCGGAAAACATTCTTCTCTCTTCTCTAGTTTGGCGGCAAGACCATAACGGTTTCAGCCATCAAGACCCCGGCTTTATCGATGTGGTGACTAATAAGAGCGCCGACGTGGTACGGATCTATTTACCGCCCGATGCGAATACTTTATTGAGTACGATCAATCACTGTTTCAAGAGTACCGATTATGTCAATGTTATCGTCGCTGATAAACAGAAACATCTACAGTATCTGACGATGGATGAAGCGATCAAACACTGTTCTAAAGGTATCGGCATCTGGGATTGGGCCAGTAATGATGACCAGGGTAAGGAGTTAGACGAACCTGATGTAATCATGGCTTGTTGCGGTGACATTCCCACGATGGAATCTCTAGCGGCTACGGCTATCCTACGGGAAGAATTCCCCATATTAAAAGTACGATTTATTAACGTGGTGGACTTATTCAAGTTACAGTCAGAAAGCGAACATACCCACGGTTTATCCGAAAGAGATTTTGATAGTTTATTCACCAAAGATAAACCCATAATCTTTAATTTTCACGGCTACCCTTGGCTGATTCACAAGTTAACCTATCGCCGTAGTAACCAGGAAAGAATTCACGTTCGGGGTTATAAAGAACAAGGGAATATCAATACTCCCTTGGAATTGGCCATACTGAACGAGGTCGATCGCTTCAGCCTCGTGATCGACGTGATCGATCGTGTGCCCAAACTCGGTTCCGCGGGCGCACACGTCAAGGAGAGAATGAAAAACGCCATCATCGACAATCTCAACTACGCCCACGAAAACGGCTTAGATAAAGATGAAATCACCGGTTGGAAATGGCCCTATTAATTTCCAGGCGCTAAAACACCATTGAGGAAAATATCCGCGATGCCTTCCGCCATCTCTTGTAGAGATTGGGGGGAGGCATCAGGCTCTAATACTGTGTCATTAGAGAATCCAGCGATAGCGAACATCCCCAGAAAAACTTGAGCGACGATTTTGGGATTCATGGGGCGGTAAATTCCCTTATCCATCGCCGTTTGAAAAAAAGCTTCCGCCACATCGGTCATCTTGACGATCACTTCCGTCTGTATTTTATCCCTTAATTCGGGGTGAAATTGCGCTTCGATAAAGCACACCCGCAGTAGGTCACTATTTTCTCTCATCCTCAACACCCGGCGGCGCATCACTTGAGCCACGGCTTTATAACTTCCCATCTCGCTCAATTCGGTCAGTAAATCCGTGAGAATGTCCACCCAGCCATTCGTGGCCACTTCAATCAGAATAGCTTTCTTAGTGGGAAAGTAACGAAATAATGTACCTTCGGCTACGCCCGCCGCGATCGCTAGATCTTTAGTGGTAGCACCCTCAAATCCCTTGACGGCAAAAAGGTGTAAAGCCGCCCGTAAAATTCGGGTGCGGATTTGTTCTTCCCCGGAGGGGGTATCTTGAAAACGTTGAAAAAGACCCTGCATATAACGAATCCTGACCCTTGAGGATAGAGCTATTGTCCGCTATCGTTCCTTGTTTATGTCTTATTATTATTAAAATTTAATCCTTAAGTTTTGGTTAAACTAGAAATCATTCATCTACTAACTGCCATAATCTTGTCGCCAGTTGTAATTCCGGGAAATAAGCTGGCAAAAATTCTGCCATAATCCCTCTATCCTAAATACCCATGAGATTTTCCTGTTAATGGTTCCGCGAGTCCTTACAGGTATAAAATCATCAAAAGCTTACCCCGTATATCACTTTAAAGTTTTACCCAGTAACAATCTATTAGGCTTCTGAAATAACAATTTACTTAACCTGCCTTCTATACGTTGCAAATCATAACCATTATTACGGTATAAACTATAAGCCGCCGAATTATTTTCTAAAACGTGAAGGGATAATTCATTAAAGCCCCATTCCATCGCCACTTGTTCACACTTAGCCAGCAATTTTAGAGCTACTCCCTTCCTTCTCTGACTGCGGCTAACGGCTAAATTAGATACATAGGGAATGGCGTTACTGAAAAGAGAAGTGGATTTTAACCCTATTTCTACCGTGCCGATGATCGTTGTGTCCTGAGTCGCCACCAGACAATAATAATGGGGTGTTTCTGTACGTAAACGGGTTTTCAAATCCTCGTACATACCTAACTTGAAAACCGGTCGTAGCCATAACCAAAAGTAATCCTGAGGATAAAAACTTTCAGTCAAAATTTCGACGACGGTTTTTAAATCGGCCAGTTGAGCGACCCTGATGGACAAAGGCGAAGACTCCAGGGGATGGATATTGGCGCGTGATGGCTCGGAACCTAAATAGGACAATATACAGGAATGAACGTTAAAAAGGGGATTTACATTATTTTCGGAAAGGTTTAGCCCCTGGGGTTGAGGCTCGGCGGGATTGGTCATTCTTCGCTTCTGCGACGGGGTGCGTTTTATTTTTCGATTATATACTTATTCCCCGGTGATAGATAATCCCTCTACCCAAACGCGGGGACTGATACCACCGGGGGTGATTTCCTCTCGAGGTTCAATATACACGATCGATTTCAGTAGGCTTAAAAAGTCTCCCGCCACGGTAGCCGAATCCACGCTTACTTTGTCCGGGCCGTTAACCAGCCAGCCGTCAAAAGGCAAGGAGAAAGAACCTTGTAAGGAATTAACCCCCGCGTGCAGAGCTTGGAGATTATCGATTAACACTACATTCTCGGCGTTTTCGAGGCTGTAGCTACTATCGGCCCCGCCGGAACTAAAAACGTGGTAGAAATGGGGGCTGACGGTTACTTTCGCCCCTATATTACCGTTGCCCGTGGGTCGCGCGTTCATCCGTTTGGCGGTGATGGTACTGTGGAGGAAATTTTTTAATACACCGTTTGTGATCAATTCCACTCGCCCGGTGGGGGTGCCTTCGCTGTCGAAGGTTTCTGCGCCGATATTATCGGGATGTAAAGCATCGTCACAGAGGCAGAAATTCGAGACGGCGATTTGAGTGCCGATCGATTCTGGTGTGGAGAGACTTTGTTTATCTAAGACGCTTTGGGCGTTAAAGAGGTTGGAAAAGGCCCCCAGTAGGCTTAAAAAAGCGCGGGGGGAAAAGACGACGGTGTATTTACCGGTTTTAATCGGTTGATAGTCCAAATGGCTGATGGTTTTTTCGATCGCTTCTTTGAGACAATTATCTACATCGAGGCTGCTTACTCCAGAACTGATTCTATAAGCCCCGGCGCTACGCGGTTTTTTCCCTTCTTGTTCGGTTTTGGTATACAGGTAAATAGAAGCGTATGAGCGAGCGTCTTGGCGTTTCGCGCCCTCGCTGTTGAGATAAAATCTCTCCACTTCCTGTTGTCCGAGACCGTTATAAGGTACGCTCTCGATCGCTTCGTGCCCTTCTAACACCGCTTTTTCCGCGCCGAGAAGCTTGTCTATTAATTCTGATATGGGGGCTTGAGGGCTGATGGTGCGATCGAGATTTACCGTTTCTGCTGTAGCCAGGGGGCTAAAATCGGGCGCGTTATCTTTCACTCCGAAATAGCTGGCTTCTTGGGCTGTTTTCAGGGCTAATTCTAAACCTTTGGGATCAACATCGGTGGTAGTGGTGACACCCACTTGATGGTTATCGTTCCATACCCTGACGATCACGCTAGATCGGTTAGAAGCCTGTACCTGTTTCGGTTCACCTTGAAACACTTCTACTTCCGAATCATCTACTTTCGAGCCATAGATGTCGTATTTTTTAATACCGAGATTTTCCGCACCCATTTGGGCGAATTGAGCAATTTCTTGAAGAGTTACCATATTTTTATTTATTTGTCAATTGATGAGAATTATTTAGGCACGTAGGGAAGAGTGTAATAGACGAAAATAATGACGGATGTGAGAGCTAGTAAAGCCTTAGCGATATTGCCGAATAAAGTACCGACGACGATCCCGACGCATACTTTCAAAGATTGTTGGAAACGTTTTCTGGTTTCCCATTCTTTACGGTAGGCGTATTCACCCACAAAAGCCCCCACTACCGGGCCGAGGAAAAGACCGATAATCGGGCCGCCGAAGGGCAGGGCGGGTAAGAAACCAAATAGACCGGCGAATAAACCCACCATAGCCCCGATTTGGCTCCAATCACTAGCCCCCACTTTTTTGGCTCCCCAAACCGTGGCGAGGAAGTCAACAGCGATACTGAGGAGGAGAATAACAACAGTGACGACGAGGGTGACACCCATGCCAGCGAATTTAGACACGAAGCCCCAGACTAGCATCGCCCCTAATATTAATCCTATGCCTGGGATGGCCGGGACTAAAGCCCCGATCACCCCCACTATCATCACTGCTACCAGTACCCAGTAAAGAATGACCGAATTCATTAGCGTCCGCCCACGGTAATAGAATCTACTTTTAGATGAGGTTGCCCTACGGTTACATACACACTACCACTCACCGAGCCGCAAAAACCCGCAGCCAGTCCCAAATCTTGAGAACACATGGAGATTTTATTCATTATCTCCTTAGCCGAGCCGATCAGGGTAGCCCCTTTGAGAGGTTTGCCCAGTTTACCGTTTTCGATGAGGTAAGCTTCCTCGACAGCGAAGTTAAATTCGCCCGTCGCACCGACACTACCGCCGCCCATTTTCTTACAGTAGATACCTTTGTCGATCGAGTTGAACAAGTCCTCTATACTGTAGTCACCGGGGGCGATATAGGTGTTACGCATTCTCGAAGCCGCAGGGTAATTATAATTCTGTCTCCGTCCGCTACCGGTGCGGGGATTACCAGTGCGTATATAACCGGTACGGTCAGCGATAAAGTTTTTCAGGATGCCATTCTCGATCAATAATGTTCTTTGAGTGGGCATACCTTCATCGTCCATATCGATCGTACCGAATGCCTTATCGGATAATCCTTCATCCCACGCGGTGAGATTTTCATGGGCAATTTTCTGCCCTTTCATATCTAAGAAAGGAGTGGTTTTCTGTTCGATCTGGGTGGTTTCTAAAAGATGTCCGCAAGCTTCGTGGAAGATCACGCCGCCGAATTGATTAGCCATGATGATAGGATAGTTACCCGACTCCACATAATCGGCGTAAAGCATTCTACCTGCGGATTCGCTCACTTCCTCGGCCACCCCGCGATAATCCCACTCCCGCAAGAAACCTGGATTGCTGGTATTGCCGTCTCTCTTGCCAATGGATGAGCGATTGGCCCCGTCGGCGCAGAGGAGATTGTAACCCACGGATTGAGTGAGGCGAATATCGCGGGCGAAAGTGCCATCACTGGCGGCGACTAATACTTCTTGCCAATCACGGAAATAGGCTGCGCGGCGAGATTGTACGTGGGTGGCGATTTTTTTAATCTCGGCGTTAGCACTTAGAAGTACGTCGCCCATTTCCTGCATGGAACTACAAGACGATAACCAGGACTCTTTCTGTCTGTAAGTGCCGTAATCCCGTAGGATTTCTAAATTGATCTCCGGCGTGAAGGCGTTAGGTGTGGGTAACTGTAGGCCGAGGATGGATAAGCCTTTCTCCAGGGCCTTTTTCAAGCCGTTGAAAGTTATATCGTTGGTACTGACGTAACAGTCTCCCTTGCCTTTAAAAAGACGAATCCCCGCGCCGGTGGAGAGGCGGGGCGAGATAGAGGTGATAATATCGTCTTCCGCGAGACAACTGATGTAATTAACTTTTTCTAGAAAAAATTCTATGAAGTCTGCACCCGCTGCCCTTCCCAATCCGAGGAGGGTTGACAGAGGTGCGGCCCAGGAAGCGTCAAATCGATCGATACTAGGATTGTATTGCAGTGACGGGATTTCTTTGGATATTAGTAAGGTCGGTGACATAATTTAGGGCTTACTGATGCTTTAACTTTCAGTTTAACAATTTTTCCGCTTCCTAGAAGGGCGTGGAAACCGGTATGTGTAGTAGTGAGAAAAGACCCCACTACTCGATCGAGAAAACTTCTCTAACCGGATAGGCGCTAGCCTCACGAGTCCTTGGATCGTTTTAGCTTTTGCCGAATAGCCGCTTGTACTTTCTCGTCAAAATCAGGGTCATCGGGGCGGGCGATAATCCGGCGCGGACGTTGCCCGAGCCTGTCCAGATAGGCTTGAAAAGCGGCTTCATCTCCACGATGCTTGAGAAAATACTCCTTCAATTGGGTATCTGACATCGTATCGTAGTTAATTCGGCTCATCGGACAATTCTCCGTCAGGTAAAATTATGAATTCAAGTTCTTCTTGATAACCAGCCAGAATGTACAAATTTTGAGTCCGCGCATCAATGCAGATTAAATATATAGGTTGGAGCATCGTAAATGTGAGTTGATAACTTATACGATACAAGCTGACTAGTTGGGCACTGGTAGGCATTAAAAATTATTATGTTACCCCATCTAACATTCATTTTAAATGATTTTAATCGAGTAGGCACTGTAGCGTACCCCAAAATATCACCTTATCATCTAGTATAATTTTCGACGCTAAAGCACGATCGTATTCCCGTAAATACCTTTCCAAATACTCCCCATCTCCCCCGGTAATAATCACCGCACTATCGGGAAACCTCGCCAACCACTCCCGCACATGATAACTCACCCCCCCTAAGACGCTGTAGATAATTCCGGCTTCCATAGCCCCCCCGGTATTCGTCGCCCAGAGAGACGGTAAATTATGAGGTAAAGAAATACTCGGTAAGGCTGCGGTTTTTTGAGACAAACTATCGAATTGAGTTCTTAGCCCCGGTAATATAGCACCCCCGACTAACACTTTCTGAGCATCCACCCCCGTGATCGTTAAAGCAGTACCCGCATCTATCACTAGGCAGGGATAACCGTGGGTACTGGCCCCGCCCCAGAGAGCTAAAGCTCGATCGATCCCCATACCCTTGTATAATCCGGCTAAATTCACATCTTTTAAAGTTATCTCTCTTACCGCCTGATAACCCCCCCACAATTGGGTTTGTTTGTCAACTACCGAAGCGATTAACACTCTAGTTTCCCGCCTCAATAATCGGGCTAAAATTTCCGGCAGAAAATCCGGCGCATCATCGGGAGAAATATCTTTTATTAAATGTCCGGTATGCCAAACCCCTTCTAAAAAAGTATCTCGAAACCACCCCCAATGTAGTCGTGTATTCCCAATCACCAAAACCACCGTATCATGACCGTCCATTATCCACTAACCACTAACCACTATCCCTCTCTGTCATAGTTTCCAGATATAGAATTGACAAAACAGGTGATCTAAAGAGATATGATGACAAGGTATCACAGTTAACAAAACCCATTGATACAAAACTTGGTTAAGCTAACACAACCTAAGGTCACAAATCAATTTCCTGCTAAGATTCTACAATTAGATAACGGGTTAACGGTTATCCATCAATATATCCCCGTCACTCCCGTCGTCGTGGTAGATGTATGGGTTGACGGCGGCGCTATATTAGAGCCGGATGATTGGTGTGGAATGGCGCACTTTTTAGAACACATGGTCTTTAAAGGAACTAAAAAGGTAGCGCCGGGGGAATTCGATTGGGTAATAGAAAATTGCGGCGGGATGACCAACGCAGCCACCAGTCATGACTATGCTCACTTTTATCTCACTACCGATAGAGACAATTTAAAAACCACATTACCTTACTTGGCGGAAATACTGCTGTACGCGGAGATAGCCGACGAGGATTTCTATTGTGAGAAAGAGGTGGTGATGGAAGAAATGCGATCGTGTTACGATGATCCCGATTGGATGGGTTATCAAACTCTCGTGGAATCTCTATACAGTCGTCATCCCTACGGCCGTCCTATTTTGGGGGATGAAGAAAGAATACTGCGGATGACACCGAATCAAATGCGTTGTTTCCATCAAACTTATTATCAACCGCAAAACATGACGGTAGTGATAGTGGGTGGTGTAGAAGAAAACGAGGCCATGGATATAGTCTACGAAAACTTTTCCGAGTTTCCCGCACCTTCAGAGTGTCCGAGTAGTAACATTGAAGCTGAACCCCCTTTAATAGATATTAGACGATCGCACCTCTATCTACCCAGATTAGAACAGTCACGCTTACAAATGGGATGGACGGGGCCGGGAGTAGACAGAATCGAGGATGCGATCGGATTGGATTTAATCTCGGTATTATTAGGGGGCGGGCGTTGTTCGCGTCTAGTACAACAATTACGGGAGGAACATCAGTTAGTATTGGATGTAGATAGTGCTTTCTCCCTACAGCGAGACTCTAGCTTATTTACCATCAATACCTGGTTACTCGCCCCCCATATACAAGAGGTAGAAAACTTATTGTGTGAACAATTAACCCGTTTACGGAATCAAGCGCCGGGCCTCGAAGAATTACAACGCGCTCAAAAGATACTGTGTCACGATTATTACTTCTCCACGGAAACACCAGGACAATTAGCAGGATTGTACGGTTACTATCAAATTCTCGAACAACCGCGAATGTCGGTGCTATATCCAGAGATTATCAAAAAATTCACCCCGGAAGATATTCAACGTTTAGCCCATCAGTATCTATCCACCCAGTGTTACGCAGTTACCATAATGCAACCCAGTGATTAAGAATGACCCATTCAGCCCTCGAAACCCAACAAATTCACCGCCAAGTTTTAGATAACGGTATCACCCTCCTACATATAGAGAATCCCACGGCAGATATTATCAGCGGCAGAATCTTTCTGAAAAATGGCGGCACTCGCTGGGAGAAAAGGGAGAAAGCGGGATTATTCCACCTGTTAGCCACACTGTTAACCAAAGGCACCGAGAAACGCAGCGCGGTAGAGATAGCGGAAACCATAGAATCCATCGGTGCTAATCTCGGTGCGGATACGGCTACCGATTATTTTTTACTGAGTTTGAAAACCGTGTCGGCGGATTTCGCGTTCATGTTAGGATTGGCAGCGGAAATTCTATTATCACCGAGTTTGACCGAGGGCGAGATAGAACTAGAGAAGAAGATAACTCGCCAGAGTATTCGATCGCAATCGGAACAACCTTTTAATATTGCTTTCAATCAATTGAGAGAGGCCATGTATCCCCTTCACCCCTACGGGGTATCGGTATTAGGCACAGAGGAAACCGTATCGGGATTAACGCGATTCGATTTACAATCGGCCCACGCCCAGTTTTTTCGCCCTGATAACACCATCATCAGTATTTCGGGCAGGATAGATTTAGAAAGTGCCATAGATTTAGTGAAAGAAACTTTCGCCCCTTGGCAAAATCCAGGAGATAGTATGGAGTCTCTGGAGTTATCGCCGCCCATAGTCAATCCCTCCAGAAGGATAACGGCGCGGGAAACCCAACAGGCGATCGTTATGTTAGGTTATTTAGGTGTGCCGGTGAAACACCAGGACTACGCGACATTGAAGTTATTAAGCACTTACCTCGGTAACGGTTTATCCAGTCGTCTGTTCGTGGAGTTGAGAGAGAAAAGGGGTTTGGCTTATGATGTATCCTGTCTCTATCCCACCCGTTTAGATACCTCTAGTTTCGTCATGTATATGGGTACGGCCCCCGATAACACTTCGATCGCCCTAGAGGGATTATCGGCGGAAGCGTCACGTTTGCGGGAAATCCTGTTAACTCCAGAAGAATTACAATCAGCGAAAAATAAATTACTGGGGCAGTATGCTTTAGGTAAACAAACTAACGCCGAATTAGCTCAATTATACGGTTGGTATGAGACGTTAGGATTGGGCATAGAATACGACGAAATTTTCCCACGCACCGTTAAAGATATTACAGTAGAGATGATACAGGATGTGGCAAGTCGTTATTTACAAGAGCCTTACATCTCTTTAGTCGGCCCCGCATCCGTAGTTAATATGTGAGCGTATAGGGGTAATCCATGACCATAGTAGAAGTGATAGCTGGAGAATTATCTCTTCAACCGCGTCAGGTGGACAGTGCTTTAGAGTTGTACGGTTCGGGGGCGACGATTCCTTTCATCGCCAGGTATCGCAAGGAAAAAACCGGCTCGTTAGATGAAAACCAGTTGAGGAACATATTCGATCGTTTTTCCTATCTTACCGAGTTACAAGAGCGAAAAACCACTATCATCGAATCTATCCGCGCTCAGAATAAACTGACCGAGGAGTTAAAAGCCAGGATTGAAAATTGCACCGCCAAAACCCAATTAGAGGATTTATATCTCCCCTACAAACCCAAACGGCGCACTAAGGCCACCATAGCCAAGGAGAAAGGTTTAGAAGCTTTAGCGGATTGGATTAAATCCCTCAATCATCCTCTAGCTAAACCTGTAGATATAGAAGGGGAAGCGGCTCAATATATCAACGCCGATAAAGGTGTGAAAAATAGCGAAGAAGCTTTAACCGGGGCCGCCGATATATTAGCCGAAGAAGTGGCCGACAAAGCGAATCTGCGGGCTTACTTACGAGAGTATTTATTCAAAGAGGGAGTCTTCATCTCGAAAGTCAAGGAAGAGTATCCCGAAGGCACAACTAAATACGAAATGTATCGGAAATACAGCGCACCCGTCAGAAAAATCGCCGCCCACGGTATCCTCGCCCTGTTGCGGGGAGAGTCGGAAAATATCATCTCCCTGGATATAGATTATGATGAAAACTTCGTTCTCGATTATCTCTACCGGCAGGAGATAAAAACCAAACAGCCCGCGGTCAAAAACTTCTATCAAAAACTACTCAAAGATGCTTTTAACCGTTTGATAAAACCTTCTCTCCTGCTATTTGTGAGAAACGAGAGGAAAGAGTGGGCGGATTTGGAATCTATTCAGACCTTCGCCGTGAATGTGAGGGAATTATTATTATCACCCCCCGCGGGAATGAAACCTACATTAGGGGTTGACCCAGGTTTTAGAACAGGGTGTAAGATAGCGGTATTGTCCACTACCGGACAGTTTCTAGAATATAAGACCGTCTTCCCTCATTCGGGAGAGAAACTCCGTTTAGAAGCAGCGAATATAGTGCGGGGATTGGTGGAGAAATATAAGATAGAATTGATCGCGATCGGCAATGGCACGGCTTCTAGAGAAACAGAACAATTTATCGCCGATGCGATTAAATCTTTCCCCCAAAAACCCCTGAAAGTGATCGTCAACGAATCCGGGGCTTCTATCTATTCGGCCTCAAAATTAGCGGGGGAGGAGTTTCCCGATTTAGACCTTACCATCCGGGGCGCAGTCAGTATCGGTAGGAGACTACAAGACCCGTTAGCGGAATTGGTGAAAATCGATCCGAAATCTATAGGTGTCGGTCAGTACCAGCACGATGTGGAGCAAAAATTACTGAAGAAAAAATTGGATGAAACGGTGGAAAGTTGCGTCAATTATGTGGGCGTGGACTTGAATACCGCCTCGAAAGAATTACTGGGATTCGTGTCGGGTATCACACCAACGATCGCTACTAATATAGTGGCTTACAGGAATCAAAAGGGAGAGTTTAAAAGCCGTCTGGAGTTATTAAAAGTTACTAAATTAGGGCCGAAAGCTTTTGAACAGGCTGCGGGATTCCTGAGAATTAGAAACGGTAGTAATCCCTTAGATAATACGGCGGTGCATCCCGAAAGTTACGAACTCGTAGAAAAGATAGCCGCAACTCTCCATATCTCGCCTCGACAAATTACCGAGAATATTAGTCAGTTGAAGAAAATCAATCTCCAACAATTCGTCACCGATAAAGTGGGTTTACCTACTTTAGAAGATGTAATTAAAGAACTGGAAAAGCCGGGGCGTGATCCTAGAGAACAGTTCCAATACGCTAACTTTCAAGAGGGCATAACGGAGGTGAAAGATTTAAAAGAGGGAATGATATTAGAAGGTATTATTACCAACGTTGTGAACTTCGGGGCATTCGTGGATATAGGAGTACATCAAGACGGTTTGATTCATATTTCCCAGTTAGCCGATCGATTCGTCAGTGATCCGAAAGAAGTGGTGAAAGTAGGACAGGTAGTGAAAGTGAAAGTTATGGAAGTCAACGAGAAATTAAAGAGAATCAGTTTATCGATCAAGGAAGTTAGCTTTCTCTAGTTATTGTCTAATCTATCCCACGATAGAGAGCGGCGATCGGGAATTGGAGGTTGATACTTTGCAGGATGACAGGCTCACCGGTCTCGTAAATAGTCGTTTCCCAGACTCCCTTGGAAGTGCGGCGACGGCATTCGACACGCTGAGTTTCTTGGCTGATCAATACATATTCTTCTAAGGTTTCAAGCTGTTGATAATCTTTGAATTTTTCTCCTTGGTCAAAAGCTATCGTACTGGGGGAAATAACTTCGGCGATCAGTTTCGGATAGCGTTTAAGATAACGGTTTTGGCGATCGCAGGGGTCACAGGTCACGAAAGCATCGGGATAGTAATAAAATTCATCCTTATAGTTAACTTTGACATTGCCAGAGTGAAACCGACAGTCTGTAGAGTCGCCTAAATGATCATCAATCACCTTGAGAAAGTTAAAGGCAATGCGATCATGGTTATCAGTACCACCAGCCATTGCATACACTAAACCTCGTCGATATTCATGGCGGATCTGGCTCTGGCTTTCGATAGCTAAATATTCTCCTGGACTGATGTAGTGTGGAACGGCGATCATGACATATAGGGAAAAACTCGCTTTTATTGTAACACTGACCTAGTATCCCGTGGAAATTCCCGATTATGGGGATGACCTCGATTGATGAAATAACTTGACACTTATATAAAATTAAAAAAGCTCACTAAGCAATATCAAACTTTTGGAGAATAATTCACCGTGCCCACCTATCCCGATATATCCAGCGAGGCTTTCAAGCATCCCCTCGACCAACAGGCGGAACAAGCTTTAAGAACCGTACCCGGTTTCGATTTACTAGCTAAAAGCTTCTCCGAGTACATCTATGAACGTCCCCAAAAAATTCTGTTGATGGGCAACGATATTAAAGTGGGGCCCCGTCAATACTCTACCCTTTATGGCATTTACCGCGAGTGCGTGCGGGATTTGGATATGACACCCGAACCCAGTTTATACGTAAGTCAGAACCCGATGGTTAACGCTTATTCATTGGGAAGTGAACAACCCTATATAGTATTTAATACCGCCCTGTTAGACCTGTTAGAAGAAGAGGAAATTCGGGTTATATTAGCCCACGAGTTAGGCCATTTAAAATGTAATCACAGCATTTTAACCCAGATGTCTTTTTGGGTGATGGGCGCGGCTTCGATGTTAGGGGATTTAACTTTAGGCATAGGCAAAGCCATTAGTAGCGGCTTAGTTTACGCTTTTTATGAATGGAAAAGAAAAGCAGAATTGTCGGCGGATAGAGCCGCATTGCTCGTTAATGACGATCTGGAATTGGTTTTAAAAACTTTAATGAAATGCGCCGGGGGAAGTCAAAAATACGGTCACGAATGTAACCTCGATGAATTTCTCAAACAGGCGGAAGACTATCGCAATTTAGACCAAGATAATCTGAATCAAATCTACAAATTCTTGATCTATAACGGGGGTAATGGGAATATGTTAACCCACCCCTTTTCTGTAGAGAGAGTACATTATTTACAAGAGTGGTCAAGTTCTAATGCTTACCAGCAAATCCGCCAAGGTAATTATAAGAAACAGGGGGCGAAAAGCGCTGTCAATGTAGAGAACAAACAGGAAGATGTGGATAGATTGCGGCGAGAAGTGGAAGAATTACAAGCTCAGATCGATCGCATTAAATCCCAGAAGAAAGATTGATCCTCCCGTTCAAGCCGGTTCGATCTCGCTGCACACCTCGTAAAAATCGGTAACGGGGGCATCGGCGAACAGGTGAGCCATTTCTTTCATGATCAAGTGTAAGCTATCATTCTGATTGGCTTCCATATCCTCGATCGAATCCCACATGATCACGGCGATACCCTGATCCGTACCAGGCTTCTGCAATAAAAAAGCACCTTTAAAGCCTGTGGTGTAGGTAGAAACCGCTTTCTCGTAAAGTTTCTGGGCTTCGGCGAAACAACCTGGTTTGAACTCACCCAGAGCTACATAAGCGTACTTATGTTTTAAAAAATCAAAAAATTCGGGCATATATCGGAAGAGATAATTTCATCATTTAAAATTAAACTCCTAAAATCGCTTCTTTCCTCGATATTGAATCATTTTTTAATACGCGAGAAAGAATTAACCGCCGCTGATTTTAGCCTTGTAACCCGCCTCTAACAATATCTTGACAATTTTTTCCTTGTGGTCTCCCTGGATCTCCAGAGTATTATCTTTACTCGTCCCGCCGGAACCGCATTGAGCCTTTAACCCTTTCAACAACTTGGTTAAAGTTTCCTCTGAACATTGAAACCCAGTAATAACCGTGACGGTTTTACCCTTACGACCGGAGCGAGTCGCCTGGACACGTATATTCTGTTGATTGGGGGGTAATTCGGGGGTGGCCCGGATAAAAGCCGCGTCAGAGCTAGCATTACCGAACTCTTGATAAACAAAACGATTAGAATCGGACGGTTTACTCATAGAGCTTAGATTTATAATAGGTCTTGTCTCTAGAATATATTGAACGATGACCACCACACCCATATCCCCGGCCCAATTAAAATACCCCGATGCTCTAGGGCGTTTCGGCAAATACGGCGGTAAATACGTCCCCGAAACCCTCATGCCAGCGTTGGCAGAACTGGAAACCGCTTATAATCGCTACAAAAATGACCCGGATTTCCAGACTCAATTACAACAACTCCTGAAAGATTACGTGGGTAGACCTAGCCCCCTCTACTTCGCCGAGAGATTAACGGCCCACTACGCCAAACCGGACGGCACTGGCGCACAAATATATTTGAAAAGAGAAGATCTAAACCATACCGGCGCTCATAAAATTAATAACGCCCTGGCTCAAGCATTACTGGCCGTACGTATGGGCAAAAAACGCATTATCGCCGAAACCGGTGCGGGACAACACGGGGTGGCCGCGGCCACCGTGTGCGCTCGTTTTGGCTTGGAGTGCGTGATCTATATGGGTGTTCAGGATATGGAGCGTCAGAAACTCAACGTTTTCCGTATGAAATTATTGGGGGCGGCGGTGCAACCAGTGTCGGCGGGTACTGGCACTCTTAAAGATGCTACCTCGGAAGCGATTCGCGACTGGGTTACAAATGTAGAGACTACCCATTATATTCTCGGCTCGGTAGCCGGCCCGCATCCCTACCCGATGATAGTGAGGGATTTTCACGCCATCATCGGCACGGAAACCCGTCAACAATGCCTGGAAAAATGGGGGAGTTTACCGGATATTCTTCTAGCTTGCGTGGGCGGCGGTTCTAACGCGATGGGTTTATTTCACGAGTTCGTTAATGAGCCTTCCGTGGAGTTAATCGGTATTGAAGCCGCCGGGGAAAGTATCGTTTCGGGAAAACACGCTGCTACCCTGACTCAAGGCCGCCCCGGTGTGTTACACGGGGCTATGAGCTATCTATTACAGGATACGGAGGGGCAGGTTATCGAGGCTCACTCGATCAGCGCCGGTTTGGATTATCCAGGGGTGGGGCCGGAACATAGTTTCTTGAAGGATACCGGACGCGCCCAGTATTTCAGCGTGACCGATGTGGAAGCCGTGGCGGCTTTCCAGAAGGTAGCCCAGTTAGAAGGCATCATCCCAGCCCTAGAGACTTCTCACGCTTTCGCTTATCTAGAAACTCTTTGCCCCTCCGTTAGCGGCAGTCCTCGCGTGGTGATCAATTGTTCCGGGCGGGGTGATAAGGACGTGCAAACGGTGGCTGGATATTTGGAGTCTCAAGGTTAATGGATAATTTTCAAGTTTGCGATCGAGATCTGAGCCAGGAAACTCTAGAATGCTATTCTGTATCTACAGCGATCGCTGTAGATACAGAAACGATGGGTTTGGTTCCGGGGCGCGATCGTTTATGTCTGATCCAGTTATGTGACCCCACGGGTTACGTCACCGCTATCCGCATCGAGCGGGGGCAAACAGAAGCGCCCAATTTAAAAACCCTCATGGAAAACCCCTCTATAGAAAAGGTATTCCATTTCGCTCGTTTTGACGTGGCCCAACTGTCCCACAATCTAGACATCACCACCAATCCCATCTTCTGTACCAAGATCGCCAGTAAACTCGGCCGTACCTACACAGGTAATCACGGCTTAAAATCGGTGGTGCAGGAATTAGAAAAAGTGGAACTCGATAAAAGCGCCCAAAGTTCCGATTGGGGCAACGCGGAAAATCTCAGCACCGAACAATTGAGTTACGCGGCTAATGATGTACGCTATCTCATCAGGGTACGGGATAAATTGACGCGGATGCTGCAAAGAGAGGAGAGATGGGAATTAGCCCAACAATGTTTCGCTTGTATCCCCGTGTTCGTCGCCCTCGACTTGCAACAATACAAGGATATATTCGACCATTAACCCATGAGCATGAAACGAAGGTTTGAACTTTATTATCGATTCATCAATGGCTTAATCTCCTCTCCGGCGGGCAAAGAAACAAAGGTACTACGGGATAACCCCCATTTGTTAGACCTGGGTTTACTCGTCGCCATAGAACAAATGGCGGATTATCTGGACGGGAATAATAATCGGGAAATGGGGCGGTGGTTACGCTCCCTCCCCCCCTTACTAGTAGAAAAAGTCGGTTTGAACCCGATAGATGAAACTAGCGAGGATTATTTACAGAAGGTTTATCCCTACGAGTGGGCGATCGCTAATTGTAATATCGCCCTCGCCTGTCAGAACCACGGGGGGGAGAAGAATCTCAAGAGAGCGATCGAATATTACGATCGGGCCCTATTAAATTTAGACCGAGAGAGTCACTCTTTCCCCTGGGCCACCGCCCACAATAATCTCGGCAACGTCTATAAAAGTTTAGGGGGGAAAGAAAATCTCAATCGAGCGATCGACTGTTATCGTAAAGCCCTAGAAGGATGGAAAAGAGAAATCCATCCTTCATCTTGGGCGATGGTGCAATACAATCTGGGGAATACTTACCAGATCTTGGACGGCCCCGATAATCTCAAGTGGGCGATTAATTACTATCATGGGGCTCTTTTGGTGTGGCAACCGGAAAACTTCCCCTATCAATGGGCCAGTACCCAGCATAATCTCGGCAAAGCCTACCAAGGGAAAGGACATCATGACTGGGCGATCAACTGTTATCAGAGGGCTTTATCACAGTGGACGGGGGAAACCTATCCCTATGATTGGGCGATGGCACTGAATAATCTCGGTAATGCTTATGTGGCCTTAGGCGGAAAAGAAAATTTGGCTGTTGCCGTAGATTGTTATCAACAGGCTTTAGGAGTGAGAAGGAAAGAAACCTATGCCCAAGAGTGGGAGGCTACCCAAAGTAATCTTAATCAAGCCCACAGCAAGAGGTCTACAAAGTTTTAAAAATGAACTTTATTTAGCTGGCATTACATCTCATTTATGATTGGTATTTATAGAGCATCGTTTAAACAGATTACTGCTCCCAGTGGGATAAATCACGCTGTATTAACTGCGATAATTTTTCATTTTGAGGTTTGAATTTTTCTATTAACATTTGACGAGTTTCTGGAAGCATAGGCAATGTACTATATTTTTTGGCAATTTTCTGTCCATAATTAGATTTAATGATAACATTTTTATATAAATAATCTTTCACTTGTTTAGGAACTATTTTGGCAACTTCGTTTAGTAAAGGTACTTTTTTAAACTTGCTATTTACCTCTTGTCTCGCCAAAACGTCAACAATTAAAGTGGCAGAATTTTTAACAATTTTTTCTTTGTTTTCTGCATAAAATTCACTATCTACGCCCAAGAAGTTAGCTATTTCCATCATGACTTTATGGTTATCCTTGACAAAATCTTCCATTAACAAAAACAAAAAAGATTCTTTAGGAAAATACTTTAGATACTGCTCTATCTGCATTATATAATTACTGGCATCTAAGGAAATATTGGTATTTTGAATATGTTCTTCAAAACTTTTTTTATGAACTTGTCCCCGATTTACATGCGTATAATAGGAGTAAGCTCTGTCTACCGGATTCCTCATTATATATATCAATTTTACATCCGGTAAAATCTGGGCGATCCTAGAGGCTGTTTCTGGGTATAAAGGATATTTAGTGTAATCTGTTGAAGCTTCCCCACAAATTTGACCAGGTTCGGCGGAGGTAAACAGAGAACTATACCACTCTAATCCTTGATTATATTTTTCATCTAAGGCAAAAAACTGTG
This sequence comes from Chlorogloea purpurea SAG 13.99, assembly GCA_016903695.1. Lineage (GTDB taxonomy): Bacteria > Cyanobacteriota > Cyanobacteriia > Cyanobacteriales > Microcystaceae > Chroococcopsis > Chroococcopsis gigantea_A. The sequence goes on along the minus strand of JADQBB010000010.1, from coordinate 79,249 downwards.
TTTCTTTACGAGAACTCATACAGATTTGAGGATGTTGGCATAAGTAGGCGTAAAGACTGGTGGTTCCCGCTTTGGGGGCACCGATGATCATAAAGTCGGGTAATCGCATTTTTTACTCCTGTGTTTCTTGATTTTTGGACTGTTTATTAACTATAAGTATTGAGTCAAAGTGCCTTTGAGCCTCTTAAATTACCTAAGGAGTCAATAGGAAGTCCAAGTCCCACATAAAATCGTACAGCTAAAACAATTATAATAAATGTAATCAGTAATACTGTAATTTGCAAATCATCGTATATGATCGTTGATTTCTCCCTCTCCATTCCATAGGCGACAGCCAGATAACTGGGAATATCGTTGAGGGCAATGGCAATGATCGCTCCGAAAACTCCCATTTTGTGAAAGGCAAGAGGTAAAAACACAACCATGTAAAATAATTTAGCAGATTGTGCCGCCGCTCCATAAACGGGTTTACCAATAGCTATTAATAAAGGGTTACTCATTTGAAATAATATGGTAGGCCAGATACCTAAGGCTAATATAGGTAACATCCAAGCCGCATCATGATATTGATAACTATACAATTTGGTGATCAGAAAATCACCAAAGCAGGCGAGAAGGCTCAAAAGAAAACCTAACCCTATCACTATCTGCTTACGCTTTGGTAATATTTTAAGCCGTAAAACTTCACTTCCCTCATTAACATATCTAGATACCACCGGAAAAACTACCTTGAAACTTAAAGCAGCACCAATTTGCCGTGGTAAATCCGCAAATGTTAAAGCGACCGTGTAAACTCCCAAAGTTGGCAAAGATAAAAGTCTCCCCAAAATTAATCTGTCGGACTGAGATGCCAAAAAGAGCATCGCAGTTGATACAAAAATCCATCTCCCAAAAGAAATAAGGTCTTTTTTGGCTTCTGCTTCCCAAGCAAAACGATTCTTTATTTCTGGAAGCAGACGATGACTGATAATCATTTTTAATATGGCGGATACTAAATTGCCGATCACCAAGGCCCAGATCGTTGGCTTTAATTTTGCTAGAATTAGCATCACTGTCAAGCTAGTGACTTGGATTCCCAGTTCAAAAAGAGTCAGCTTACCGAGAGCCATTTTCCGATTGAGGGCACTCAAACCCGTCGAGTTAAACCCGGCGATAACCGTGGAGAATCCGACGATAGGAATAAGCCACAAGAATTGGGGTTGGTGGTAGAAGATAGCCAAGGGCCAGCTAATCAAGAGGGAACACAACCATAAGCAAAAACCCCTGATAACTTGAATTGTCCAGGCTGTATTGTAAAAATCAGGCTCGTTCCCCCGAGGATTGCGGATGATATTAGGGCCTACCCCTATTTCCGAGAACATTTGCAGTCCGGTGATGAAAGTGCTAACGAGAGCCATCATCCCGAACAGTTCTGGCACCAGCAAGCGAGTCAAAATAAGATTACTAGCCAATCGTAGTAATTGTGTTGCCCCGTAACTAAAAATAGTCCAGATGCTTCCTCGAATAGCTAGTTTTTTGAGCGATGACATGAAAACTTAATATGTACTCGACAAAAAAAGCTTATCACTAATCAAATATAATTGTGTTTGAACACTAGCGAAGCGTTTTTATCGAGGCTCCTTTGTTGGAGACGGTTTGACGTAACCAATTTCAGTTCGGGAATCGATTTGACGGGCCGCTTCTACAAATTGGGAAACACGAATCGGGTCGATCGGTTCATTAATATTGCCGTTACGTTTCAAAGAACTAGCTACTATCACCCCATCGGCGCACTTTAACAACCTGCCGATATTATCGGCATCGGCCCCGCTACCGATTAGCACTGGAGTATTCCGGGCGACGCTGCGGGCTAATTCTAGATCTTCAAAATTAGGAGGCTCACCCGTGGCCCAACCGGACAGAATCACCGCGTCGGCGAGGCCCCGTTCGATCGTATCTTTAACGGCGCCAGTGAGATGGGGAGTTCCCAAGGGGCGGGCGTGTTTCACCAGCACATCGGCAAAGATAGCCACATCCGAACCTAATTCCCGACGATAGCGTAATAATTCGTAAGCGTTACCCTCGATGATACCCTGATCCGTCGCCATGACTCCGGTAAGAACGTTAACGCGGATAAATTGAGCGTTGGCGCAGGACGCGATCGCCATACCACTACGGGCATCATTTCTCAGAACATTAATGCCGATCGGTAAGACCACCAAATTTTTCAAACGATCGACGATCAGAGTCATCGCGCTCACTATTGCCGGGTCTACTTGCCCTTTCGTGAAAGGGGCATCGAAAAAATTCTCGATAATAAGACCATCCACGCCCCCGGCGGCCAAGGCCGTGGCTTCCTGTTCAGCTCGTTCTAGAACCGTCTTCAGATTGCCGCCCCAGCGGGGTGATGTGGGTAAAGGCCACAGATGAACTACGCCGATGATGGGGGTTGCCGTGTGAAAGATTGATGTTAAGTCCACTGTATCCTGAGCTGGAAGCCTCACTCTATCTGCCGATCTATCATTCTACCCCGGACGGTGAAAATAATTATTTTTCCTGGAAAGATTAGATTCGATTCCAGAATCAGTTAAAATGTCTTAACATTAAAGATGTTTAAGGAATTCTTGACAACAGCGCATGGGCAACAAGCCAACCATTGCAATTTCTCACCTGGGATGCGAAAAAAATCGGATTGACTCCGAACATATGTTAGGATTATTAGTGCAGGCAGGCTATCCTGTAGATTCAGACGAAGAAAGTGCCGACTACGTTATAGTTAACACTTGTAGTTTTATTCAAGCGGCTAGGCAAGAATCTGTGAGAACTTTAGTAGAACTCGCAGAAGCCAATAAAAAGATTATTATCTCCGGCTGCATGGCGCAACACTTCAAAGAGGAACTCTTAGCCGAATTGCCGGAGGCAGTAGCGATCGTAGGAACAGGAGATTATCAAAAGATCGTTGAAGTCGTCGAGAAAGTCCAACAGGGGGAACGAGTCCAAGCCGTTTCTAACAACCCTACCTTTATCGCTGACGAGGCCCTACCTCGTTATCGGACGACAACGGAAGGCGTGGCGTACCTTCGGGTAGCCGAAGGCTGTGACTACAGTTGTGCCTTCTGTATCATTCCCCATCTAAGGGGGAAACAACGATCGAGGACGATAGAATCGATCGTGACCGAAGCGAGACAACTGAGCGACCAGGGGGTTCAAGAACTGATCCTGATCTCTCAAATCACGACTAATTACGGTTTAGACATTTATGGCGAACCGAGATTAGCTCAACTACTCCAAGCTTTGGGAAAGGTGGATATTCCGTGGATTCGTATTCATTACGCCTACCCCACGGGATTGACCCCGAAAGTGATCGAGGCCATCAGGGAAACACCCAACGTTTTACCATATCTCGATTTGCCCCTCCAACACTCTCACCCGGACATACTCAAGGCGATGAATCGTCCTTGGCAGGGACGGGTTAACGATGGCATCATCGAGAGGATCAAAGAGGCGATCCCGGACGCGGTATTACGAACGACTTTTATAGTCGGTTTTCCAGGCGAAACCCAATCCCACTTTAACCATCTAGAGGATTTCGTTCAACGCCATGAATTCGACCACGTAGGAGTGTTCACCTTCTCCCCGGAAGAAGAAACCGCCGCCTATGGGCTCCCGGATCAATTATCTCAAGCGGTGATGGACCAGAGACGGGAGAGATTAATGGAGTTGCAACAACCGATTTCAGCTTCTAAAAATAGCGCCTGTGTAGGTCAAACCCTCCATGTGTTGATCGAACAGGAAAACCCGGAAACAGGGGAATTGATCGGGCGTGCGCCCAGATTCGCCCCGGAAGTGGACGGACTGGTATATGTGGAAGGAGCGGCCTCCCTGGGTTCGATCGTTCCCGTACAGATAACAGATGCTGATATTTATGACCTTTACGGTCACATCACCGAGTAAACAAGACAAATCTAGTCACATACATTAAATCATCAAACCATGACAACCGATTTCAACAATTTAGGATTATCTGACAGCCGCATTGCTCATTTAGAATCGTTAGGCTTCACCAATCCCACAGAAATTCAATCAAAAGCTATCCCCCTCTTATTAGAAGGCCATGACGTAGTAGGTTTATCCCAGACAGGTACGGGGAAAACCGCCGCTTATACCCTCCCTCTGTTAGAGCGGATAGATACCAAAAATCCCAACGTACAAGCGTTGATCTTAACCCCCACCCGTGAGTTAGCCCAACAGGTAGCCTCGGCGATCAAAGATTTCGGCAATGATCGACGCTTATTCATACTCACAGTATGCGGTGGTCAACCGATTGATCGCCAGATCCGCAGCTTGGAAAAAGGCGTACAGATCGTAGTCGGCACACCCGGACGAGTAATCGACTTACTAGACCGGAAAAAACTGCATCTCGATTCCGTCAATTGGGTAGTCCTCGACGAAGCGGATGAAATGCTGAGTATGGGCTTCATCGATGACGTGAAGAAAATTCTGCAACAATCTCCGGCAAGTCGGCAAACAACCTGTTTCAGCGCCACCATGCCCAGGGAGATACGCGACCTGATCAGCCAATTCCTGAAATCTCCCGTTTCCGTGAGCGTGACTCAGACCCAAGCCGCCCCTTCTAAAATCGAGCAGCACGTTTACTTCGTGCCCCGCGGTTGGACGAAGTTAAAGGCCCTACAACCGATTCTGGAGATCGAAAATCTCGACTCGGCGATCATCTTCGTCCGCACCAAACAGACGGCGGCGGAATTGACTGCGAAACTGCAAGAATCCGGTCAGAGTGTGGACGAGTATCACGGCAACTTGAGCCAATCCCAACGGGAAAGACTGGTACAACGCTTTAAAGAAGGCCGGATCAAATTAGTGGTAGCCACCGACATCGCCGCCCGCGGTCTGGATGTGGAAAACCTCAGCCACGTTATTAACTACGACCTACCCGATAACGCGGAAACCTATATCCACCGCATCGGCCGTACTGGAAGAGCGGGAAAAACAGGCTCCGCCATATCTTTAGTAGAACCGATTGATCGTCGTTTATTACGCCAGATCGAGTACCGTCTGCGCCAACGCATCGAACCCAGCCAAATTCCCAGCCGCGCTGAAGTAGAAGCGAAACGTCTCACCAAACTACAAAATCACATTAAAGAAACTTTAGCTGGGGAGAGAATGGCTTCTTTCTTACCTCTGGTGCGTGATTTAAGCGAAGAGTACGACGCTTCTGCGATCGCCGCCGCCGCTTTACAGATGGTATACGACCAGAACTGTCCTCAGTGGATGAAGACTGATTGGGAAGTGCCTACAGGTAACGGTAATGGTAACGGTAACTTGGGCAAACCGGTTATTAATAATAAGTCCGGCGGGCGTAAGTCTGCTAAACCGCAACGGTTTGATCGTAACGATCGTAAATCGATCGCTTTCCAAGAGCGCTAATTTATAGTTAAATTGACGATTCCATCTCTCTGATATTCGAGAGGTGGATTTTTTTTTGCTATGACTCAAGACACATCCTGCTTGATAATTTTTCTGGCAGCCGATATCGTCAAGATGTCAAGATTTTCGCTTGAAAAATTATCAATTCAACATCATCGGTAAGTTTTTTGAGAGCGAGCTTAAAAATTAAAACTGGTGCGTAAATAGCCAACCCATTGAGTGGCATTAGCGGAATTATTTTCAGGATTGATGACCAGCCAAAATCCAGGAGTGAGGGAAATATTGTTATTAATTTGCAACCTGTAAAAAGTTTCGATGTGATAGGCGGTCGCAGATTCTTGGCGAACGCTACTACTTCCCACTCGCGGAGGTATTCCCAAGACCAAGCCTGGCATGAATCCCTCCCAACCCACATCGGGAAAAGTAAAGCCGACAGAACCGTACCAGATACTAGAACGATCGCCGCCGTTCACGAAAGAAGATATACTACCGCCACGACCATCCGATAAATTGCTCGAACCGGAGCCGTTAGCCACCGCATCCACGTACCCGCCCCAAGCGTGAACTTGAAAATTAGATCCCAATTGATAGTAACCCCCTAAAGTGTAAAAATTCCCCGTAGTGGAAATTTTATCCCCGAAGGGCTGATTCGCCAGAAAGCTACCCGTACCCGCCATGAGGGAGATTTGTCGGGGGTCTGCCGGATAATAGGAACGGGAATAGGCCAACCCTATAGAGCCGCGATCCCCGTACCAAACTAATTGGGCGAGAGCGTGATAGGCACCGTTAAATAACCCGTTTCCCGCCGTGGGCTGTTGTGCATTGCCCGCCAGATAACCCAAAGATAATTCCAGCCCATCTCTGACCATCCAGTTGATCCCGGCACCGCCGCCCCCGCGACGATATACAGGGTTATATTCGCCGAACTTAGAGGGTACGCCCAAACTATCATCGGCGATCGTCGGTGGGGTAATGGTGGTCACTAAATCCGTGTAGCCCACTCCTACCGGCCCCAGTCTCAGGGTGAGAGAGTCTGTTAGAGGCGTAAGATACCAGACGTGGGGAATGATCACTTCGTTGTTGGAATTATCGGCGTAGTTGAGATTCGTCATGTTCGTACCCGTCAGCGGTGCGTTATCGACGATATTACCCGCCTGTAAACGGGTTCTCAGAAGATCTCTGCCCGTGAAACTGGTTTCTAGATTCAAACGAATCCGATACCCTAAAGTTGTTTGAGTTTCATTTTCACCGCCACCAACCCGTTGACCGAAAGTGTCGCTTAACGACCAGATCACTTGAGCGGAAAGCTTAGTGGTGGTGGAAAACCCATGATCTTCGAGAAAAGCCGTACCCGATTCTAATTTATCCGTCCTCGCACCCAAGCCCGTTAACTGTTCCTGAAATTCCTTGACCAATCGTTGTAAGGTGGCGAGATCTTCCCGCGGTAGGGTTAAGTTTTCCCCCAAAAGCCTCTCCAATCCATTGATACAACTATTTAACCCGGCGGCGAACTCCCACCTGGACAGGGAGCGATCGCCCCGAAAGCTAGCGTCTGGATACCCGACGAGACAGCCGTAACGTTCCACCAAGCCCCGCAGGGCTTCATAGGCCCAGTCGCCAAGTTTAACGTCCCTTAGCGACGAGACAGGGGGTATCTGGGACATAGAAGATGGGTTCATCGTACCACTAGTCAAGGGTATCGCGGAGGGTCTTAAATAGCCCGACGCAGGGGTTTGGGCGAGAACTTCCGCACCGAGGCAACCCCAACCGAAAAACCCCAGCAGAATCGATCTGACCCTTTGATTTACCTTCAGCCTATTTAACTCCAGCATGATAGATCACATTTGCTCTAAGGTTTTACCCTTGGTTTCTTTAACGAGTAAGATCACGAAAAAGAAAGATATGGCGGCGGCGATCGTATAAAGACCGTAGGCAACACCCAGACCGAATACGGCCAGTAAAGGGGGGAAGGTAGTGGAAATCAAGAAATTGGCGATCCACTGTACGGCGGCGGACACGGAGAGGGCGACACCTCGAATCTTGTTATTGAACATTTCCCCTAACATCACCCAGACCACCGGCCCCCAAGAGAAACCGTAGGCGAATACGAAGAGATTGGCGGCGAGTAAAGCGATGATTCCCTCCGTCCCAGTTAAATTGGGATTACCGGCGGCATCGAGGGGGGCTTTGCCGAAGATCAGGGCTAAAGTTCCCAGGGTGATGGTCATACCGATCGAACCGGCGATCAGCAGTGGTTTGCGGCCGAATTTATCCACGTAGGCGATGGCGATCAAAGTGGTGAGAATATTAATTACCCCGGTAATTACCGTGATCAATAGGGAATCCCCCTCGGAAAAACCGACCGATCGCCAGAGAACGCTACTGTAGTAAAAGATCACGTTGATGCCGACGAATTGTTGCAGGGCGGCCAGCCCGATACCGATCCAGACGATGGGCAAAAGTCCATTACGGCGGCTCAATACATCCGAGAAACGGGGTTTGTGATCCATCGCCATAGAAGCGCGAATTCCTTCCACCCTCTCGGTCATATCGCTCCCCTCGATCTTGCTTAAAATCTTCACCGCCTCCCCGTCTCGACCTTGAGCGATGAGGAAACGAGGCGATTCGGGAATATACAGGGCGGCTAAACCGTAGAGCAGGGCGGGGGGAACTTCCGACAACAGCATCCAACGCCAAGCCGTAACGCCGAAAAGCCAAGGATTCTCCGCCGAACCGGCCGCCCGGGCGATCAAGAAGCTACAGAGAAGGGCAATGAAAATACCGGTGACGATCGCCAATTGTTGCATCGATCCCAATCTTCCCCGTAGCGCCGCGGGGGAGCATTCGGCGATATAGGCGGGAGCGATCACGCTGGCCAGTCCCACGCCGAACCCGCCCAGCATCCGCCAGGCGATGAAATCATAGATACCGAAGGGAAATGCGGAACCGATCGCGCTGACGGCGAATAAAACCGCGGCCACTAACATTACTGGAATTCGCCCGTATTTATCGGCGAACCCGCCCGCGAAAAAAGCACCGAACGCCGATCCCAATAAGGCCCCGGAGATGGCGAAGCCGATTAGAAGGGCCGATGCTTGAAATTCCGACTGGATCGCTTGGACGGCACCGTTGACGATCGCCGTATCGAAGCCGAATAAAAAGCCACCGAGGGCGGCGGCACCGGCGATGAGAATGATAAAGGAAATGTTAGCCGTTCCTTTAGGGGTTTGTTTTGTATTATCAGGGGTCATATTATCAGGTTAATTCTAGTAACTAGTGGCTAGTGACTAGTTACTAGCCACTAGTCACCAGTCTATTCCTGTGGGGCTATTTCCGGTTTTTTACCATGATTTCACCGTTTCAAAGCCGTACCTGGCCAGTTCCCCCGGGGTGGGGGTTCCGAGCAGCATTTCTTTGGTGAAAAATCCCCTCGCCTCGATCAGGCGGGCGACGCAGGCCGTCCAGCCAGTTTGGTGAGCCGCTCCGATTCCCGACCCATCATCACCGTTGAAATATTCGTAGAAGAGGATCAGATCGCGCCAGTGAGGATCGGTTTGGAATTTCTCGGCGGAGCCGTAGAGGGGGCGACGACCCGAAGAATCTTTGAGAAAAATGCTGACGATTCTCTCGCTGATACACTCGGCTACATCATACAGGGATAGGTATTCACCCGATCCGGTGGGGTATTCGACCGTGAACGAATCACCATAGTAGGTGTAGTATTGCAGTAACGCCCGCAGTAATAGTAAATTCACCGGCATCCAGATCGGCCCCCGCCAGTTGGAATTACCCCCGAACATCCCCGAAGTTGAATCCCCTGGCACGTACCCGACTTTAAAAGATTCCCCCTCGTGGTGATAGTAGTAAGGGTTATCGAGGTGATGGCGGGACAGGGAGCGAATACCGTAGTCGCTCAAAAATTCCGATTCATCCAGCATACGGCTCAAAATGCGGCGTAATTTGTCCTCGTTGAGGATACCTAGTTTCAACCGGTTATTTATGCCCGGGGTGGTGGTGAGGTGGATGTTTTGCAATAACTCCGGGTGACGGATTTTAAAGCCTTCGATTTCTTGCCTCAAGCGGGGTAGCTTTTCCAAAGCCTCGCCAGGGAACACGGTAACGGCCATTAACGATAGTAGTCCCACTAGAGATCGCACCTTGAGCCTGGTGGAGTGACCATCGGGAAGGCGGAGAACATCGTAAAAAAATCCGTCTTCCTCGTCCCACATCTCGTCCTGGTGTTCACCGATGCGATCCATCGCCCCCGCGATCCACATGGTGTGTTTGAAGAATTTGATGGCGAAATCTTCGTAAAGGGGATCGTGTAGGGCCAGTTCAAGGGCGATTTGAAACATCCTCTGGCTGAAAAATGCCATCCACGCGTTTCCGTCGGCTTGTTCTATATGTCCCCCCGTGGGTAGGTCGGAACTGCGATCAAAAACGCTAATATTATCCAAACCCAAGAAGCCGCCCTGGAACAGGTTATTTCCATGTTCGTCCTTGCGATTCACCCACCAGGTAAAATTGATCACCAGTTTGGAAAAGGCGTACTTGAGAAAGTCCAGATCCCCGGCCCCTTCTCGAATACCCCGATCGCGCACGTATATTTCCCAGGTAGCCCAAGCGTGAACCGGTGGATTAACGTCACCGAAATTCCACTCATAGGCGGGTATCTGACCGTTGGGGTGCAGGTAATCTTCCGCGAGCATCAATAACAGTTGCTTTTTGGCGAAATCGGGATCGATCAAGCTGATGGGGATAACGTGAAACGCTAAATCCCAAGCCGCGTACCAAGGATATTCCCATTTATCCGGCATGGAGATAATATCGTCGTTGTGCATGTGGAACCAGTCGTTATTGCGGACGCGCTTGCGTTCATCGGGATGAGTCCAAGGGGTGACGTTGCGATCTCTGAGCCACACATCGATGTCGTAATAGAAATACTGTTTCGTCCACATGGTTCCGGCTAGAGCCTGACGCATGACGTTAGCGCGATCGCTCTCCGCCATGACCGCGGGGGGAATAACCTTGGCATAAAATTCATCGGCTTCTTTAATGCGCGTCTCGAAAGTTTCATCGTAATCGACTCCGAAAGGAGCGCTCATCTGTTCCGGTGGCTTTTTCGAGAGGCGCAGTTTGATCACCGTGGTTTGGGCACCGCCCACCGTTAGTTCGTAATGGGGGGCGACTTTAGTCCCGATCTTGGCGGGATTGACCGCCTCCGTCTGCCCGTGAACTATATAGTTATCGATGCTATCTTTGACGTGACGGGAAGTGTTGGCCGTCCCGAAAATGCGCTCGTTATTAGTCTCGTTCTCGGTGAATAGTAGAGGAACTAATCGATCGCAGTAAAAGTAATAATCTTCGATATGCTGATTCAGTAGAGTATCGTTAATATGAGCCTGAACCACGGAATTGCCCGTACCTTCAACCACTGTCATCACCGGCTTGGCTCCCCCGTCGCTCCAAGACCAGGTATTGCGGAACCACAGGGTAGGTAGTAAATGGAGGGTGGCCGCTTCCGGGCCCCGGTTGGCAATACTGATTTTAATCAAAATATCTTCCGCGTCAGCTTTGGCGTATTCCGCGAACACGTCGAAGTATCGGTCTTCATCGAAGATGCCCGTATCTAATAACTCGTATTCCGGTTCGTACCTGCTCCTGTGGCGGTTGGTAACAACGAGATCCTCGTAGGGGTAAGCTTCCTGGGGATACTTGTAGAGATACTTCATGTAAGAATGGGTCGGCGTGCTGTCAAGGTAGAAGTAGTATTCTTTGACATCTTCGCCGTGATTGCCTTCCGGGTTGGTGAGACCGAACAGGCGTTCTTTGAGAATCGGGTCTTTACCGTTCCAAAGGGCGAGGGCGAAACAAAGCAGGTTGTGGTCATCGGTTATCCCTCCGAGTCCGTCTTCACCCCAACGGTAGGCGCGCGATCGAGCGTGATCGTGGGGGAAATATTTCCATGCGTTACCGTCATCGCTATAGTCTTCGCGGACGGTTCCCCACTGACGTTCGCTGAGATAGGGGCCCCATTTGTACCAATTTGTGATCCCGTTCTTACTTTCTTGCAATCTTAGTACTTCAGCGACCATACGTTTAGGGTATATTAGATTCTGTAGGTTATCCGAATACAGGAAAAGATAAAAAATTAAGTATTTAGAAATACTATTTTGTTTTTATCTGCCTCAAGTATATTTAGACGATAGCAAGAAAACCTGTCAAGAGCATAAAAATAAACTTAATTTTTCAATAATCATATTTTTTTAAGCGTTATATTTATAAATCTTTTTAAATATATGAGAGAGTGAGCAAAAAATATTAAATTTTATTTGAATTTTCTAGCCTGTTCAGGCTGCACTGTCATGAGTTTAAATTCTTTTGCCGCCCCGGGCGGGGTGCAGAGCTTTTCCAGATCGAAGCTGAGTTTATACCGGGTGACAACTCGAATCGGAGTATGAGCTTTCAAAGGAAGTTTTTACAAATCAATAAACTCTTCAGGAAAAACATGACCGGGAATCTGTTAAATTGGATACAGAATTGAATTCCGTGACAACACTGGGGGAGCCGAAGGGTGTTTACTCCAGTTTTATTTTTTCATTGTATCGACGGAGGAGGTGGGATTTGAACCCACGAACCTTTTGAGTTACGCGATTTCAAGTCGCGCGCGATCAACCACTCTGCCACTCCTCCAAAGAGTCAGTCTTTATTTTATCAAACAAAGTTGCTCATCACCATCACCGCTGACCAATTGGGCTTTCTTGGTGACTTCTAAATCATCTCTAACCCACAGAGAAGTCACTCCACTCACCTCGCCCGACTCTAGAGCCACCAAACAGAAATAATGCCATTTCCTACCTCCTTCTTCCCGGATTCTAGGCACGATCGCCCCATTTAAATATAGAGTGTCGTTAGTTCTAACCATGCCCGTCCGAAAGCGGGATTGGGTATGACGTAGCCGATGGTGCATATGTCCGAATGCTACGAGGGGAATACCCTTTCCCAATCTGCGCGCGCCTTGGATAGCATCGTGAAAATCTTTATCCCCGTGATCGCCGCCGGGAGGCTGCCAATCCTTGCCACAAATATCGGAGGCCGCGGAACCTAATCCCCAGGGGCCGTTATGACCCAAGAAAATGAGGGTATCGTGGGCAGTGTCCCGCACTTGTTGCAGAATTTTCTCGGCAGATTCTTGGAAATTGCCCACCTGGTAGCGTTGCTGATAAAACTCTCTATTTTTCCACTCCGCCCCGCCCCAAGTAAAAGGGCGACTACCAACCACCGATAAACCCAGATGGGGGAAGTCCAGTTTACCGTAACCTACGTGGGCTTCACCCAGTAGCTTTAACTGGTCTTCTACCCGATCTTCCTTGGTTCGATCGTACGGGCACTTTTTCTGACCCCAGGACGAGGCGGTATACCAGGCGTCATGATTGCCCAAGATCACCGCTTTCGGTACGGGGGCGGCGGCTACGAGACGAACGATCGGCACGGACTCATTGCCGAAATCCCCCACGAACAGGGCTAAATCCACACCGAGACTCACGAGGGCACGATTATCCACCTCCTGCCATTGGTCGTGAATATCTCCCACCACTGCGATTTTTATACTTGGCTTCATCTACTCTTCTCGCTTCCCATTATCGCTACTGTCCCATCACGACTTGAAGATAAACCTTCCTCTTTCTCTGGAGTTAAAGCCGATTCCACTTCTGCCAACTCCCGCGCCAGGTCTATCCCATGCTTGCTTAAAACTCCCACCACGCGCCGATGATGGTCGGCAGCTATCACCGGCAAAAACGATAAACCTCTTGCGTTCATTTGCTTTAAAGCTTCGGCTAAAGATTGGGACTCGGAGGTATAAAGGACTTCTTTGGTACATATATCAGCGAGCGTTAAATTGGCATCGTCTAAATCTGGTAAATGACGCTTGAGATCCCCCATGGTAATAATCCCATGAATTTGCTCGCGATCGTCCATTACCAGCGCAAAGTGTTGTTGGGAGTCTAGTATTTTCCTCGTGGCCGATCGAGCGGATAGAGCCAAGGGTAAACTCAGATAATTGGCTTCCATCACACTTGACACGGTTATTTTCTGCATTACATCGAGGTCGTGGGGTTTTTCCACGCCTATGCCCATCTGTTGCAAATCTAAGCTATCCAATGAGCCATTAGATTTTATCCCTTCGCTCACCCAGATACAAATACCCACGGCGATCATCACCGGTAAGATCACCTGATAGTTACCCGTTAACTCGAATAACATTAAAATAGCCGTTAAAGGGGCTTTCACACTTCCCGCTAATACTGCTGCCAATCCCACCATCGCCGCGAAACCGGGTGTGGGAGCGATCGCCGCCAGCGCCGGGGGCAGAACTTGCTGTAGCACATCGGCGTACAAAGCGCCCAAACATCCTCCTAAGAACATGGCGGGGGCGAAAATCCCCCCCACGAAGCCGCTCCCGGAACTGATAGCCGTCGCCAGTAATTTCAGCACTAATAGAGATAAGAGTTCGGTGATGGGAAATGAACGTCCCGCCAATATCGAGGCGAGAGTGCCGTAACCTACCCCCATGATTTCCGGCGAATAAAGAGCTGCTATCCCCACCAATAATCCTCCCAGTGCCGGTTTAATGAACTGCGGGAGGCTACCGAGAGGTTTCAACATAGGTATTTTACCCTCGAAAGCCCATCCCGCTATTTTTATGGCTTCTGTATAGGCGAGGGATACCAAACTGGCCAACACTCCCAATCCCACGTAGAAAATTCCCTCCCAAGGGCTGAAAAAACTATAGGAGGGTAAATAAAAAGCGGGATTACCACCGGAGAAAAATCGGGATATTATATCGGCAAAAACCGCGGAAAGGAGAATGATACTCAAAGCTGAACTGGTAAAAGTAGTACCGAGAACGACTTCCAAGGCGAAAAACACCCCGGCTATGGGAGTATGAAACCCGGCTGCCAATCCCGCCGCCGCACCCGCTCCTAACAGTAGACGATAGCGCCCTTTGGCCACTTGAAAGGTTTGCCCTAGTAAAGCGCCCGTTGAGGCTCCTATCTCTACGCTAGGGCTTTCTGAACCCAGAGAGGCCCCTGTACCTAAAGATACGGCCGCAGCTACCATTTTAATCAGGGGCCGCCAAGGGGAGATGTTTTGACTTCCTTCTTGACTGATCAGAGTAGATAAATTCTGCCCTAATATTTTCGGGAATAACCCGCGCATTATCCCGACGATAATTCCCCCCAAGACGGGTACTAGGGCGACGGTTTGAAATCCCCATTGAGATATTATGCCGAGGAAGTTTTTAAAGGTTAGAGTTTGGCAAACGTCGATCAGAAATCGAAAGATGATTATTCCTACTCCCGTACCAGACCCTATTAAAAAGGCGGATACCAGTAGCACTAGTTCCGGCGGTAACTGGCGATGATTGAGTATGCTTGTTAATCGAGAGGATATGGAGGTATTGAGGTCAGGCGAAGGCAGCACCTGAGTTTTCAGGATGGGATTAGTACTGGTCATTGACGGGAGTCACAAGGTTATTTTATTCTAACCGTTTTAACTCCCTCTGAGAATAGACCTAGAGCGATTTTCAAGGTTTTTTCACGGGTGGTGTGGGGGGGTGACGATCGCTTAGTTTCTCCCGGCGAAGGTGCGAGCAACAGTGATAATAAAAAGAAGCAGGCTCGATTGGTCTTGCCTGCTCGGAAGGGGTGAAAATTAATACTTATCCACGCCGTGATTCACGATTATCGAAATGCTTTGGAATTACATTAAGCCCAGCGCACGTACGAAGTTCTGACCGGTAGCCACTTCAAAAATTAAAGCTGCTAAGAAACCGATCATCGCTAAGCGACCATTCCAAATTTCGGCGCTGGGGTTAGAACCGAATTGGAATTTGGTGGCGAATTCGCCGTATTTACGATCAAACTGTTGAGAATAATAATCTTTGGGTTCTTGGGTTTTAACTTCCATTTTCTTAATTCCTTTTCTTTGTGTTAACTTTTCTTAAGTTTAAGAGACAAACCGTGAATTAACCGTCCTTCTTAAGAAGTAATCAACGAAAAATTTGATCTTGCCCCAAAGAAATAGTTTTTGAATTATCTACCTCGAGAAAGAGGTTAATAACTACAAAAATAGTCTTAACAATTTGTTACAAATGTTACAATAAGTGAAAAATGGAGCAAAACCTATTTTATCCAGTAGTTTTTGACAAGACAATTTGACAGGAATTAGCTATTTCTATTAGCTTACTTACAAATATAAGATTTTCACTACTTATAATACACTGCCCGAAAATGTGGATGTTTGAGGAAGTGATTGATGGGATGATTGTCTCAATGAGTGAAATTTGAGCGAAACGTCAATTATGGGATAGATAAAGAATGGTGAAATACTTACTGTACAAGTATTTCTCATAAATGCGGATGGCGAGACTCGAACTCGCAAGGACGAACCACACGCCCCTCAAACGTGCGCGTATACCAATTCCGCCACATCCGCTTTTTTTCGTGCTTAGTTAATATAACACATAGAAAGAAAATCGGGCAACCAGAAAATCATTTCGCCTCCATCCAGTTTTTACCGGCCGTCACATCTACCACCAGAGGCACGCTGAGACTCACCGCCTCCTCCATAGTAGACTTGATCAGAGGTTGTAATCGCTCCCATTCTCCCACAGGCACTTCAAAAACCAACTCATCGTGTACCTGTAATAATAATTTCGCCTCGTACTCCCGGAGAATCTCATCGATTTTAATCATGGCTATCTTAATAATATCCGCACTTGAACCCTGTATCGGCGCATTAGCCGCCGCCCGCAAAAATTGAGCGTCTTCAAAACTCAAATGTAATTGATCGAGGTCAATATCCTCCTCTGCCATCCCCTTTAACTCCTGTAACCGCGGATTATTAAATTGGAAATAACGCCGTCTGCCTAAAATTGTTTCCACATAACCCTTAGCTATGGCTTGTTTCTTTACCCCGTCCAAATACTCGAAAATACGGGCGTATTGGCGGTGATACTTCTCCACAAATCTCCTGCCCTCTTCGTTAGAAACTTTCACCTGTCGGGCGAATTTTTGATAACCCATGCCGTAAATAACCCCGAAGTTAATGGTTTTACCCATATTCCTCTCTTGAGAGGTTATATCGGTTTTATCGAAAAGAATCTGGGCCGTCACCCGATGAATATCCTCGTTATTCTGATAGGCATTCAACAATACAGGTTCCTGACTCAGATGGGCTAAAATTCTCAACTCTACTTGAGAGTAATCGGCTGACACTAATATATATCCATCATCGGGGATGAACGCTTGTCGTATCTTGCGAGAAAATTTCGTGCGGATGGGGATATTTTGTAAGTTAGGATTAGACGAAGATAATCGCCCGGTAGCGGTGACAGCCTGATTATATTCGGTGTGAATCCTTCCCGTTTTCGGCGAGACCAAACTCGGTAAAGCATCCACGTAGGTTGACTTTAATTTCGAGAGGGTACGATTTTCTAAAATATAGTCGATGATGGGATGGTCTCCCTGTAACTTCTCCAATATAGTATGATCCGTGGAGTACCCCGTTTTCGTCTTGCGTGACTTTTTGGTGCTCAATCCTAACTTATCGAATAATATCTCGCTTAACTTCTTCGGGGAGCCTAAATTGAATTGTTCACCCGCTAACTCATAGGTTTTCTCTTCTATTACCTTTAAGTCTACAGCGAGTTTTTCTGACAATTCGTTGAGATAAGCTTTATCGATCGATACTCCATCATCTTCCATGCCAGCTAGAACTATCTCCAGGGGTAATTCTACCTCTACCAGTAATTTCTGTAATTTTTCGATTTCGCTCAATTCCCGCCGCAAAATTCGCCCCAGATGAAAAGTTGCGTATACATCCATGCCACAATACAGGGCCACGGCACTAATATCCAAATCCGCTATTGTTTGACTCTTGCCCAGCTTTAACTCCTGGTAGCTTTGAGATTTGATACCCGTTAAATATCGATCGCACAAATCCTGTAAATTATGAGTTAGTTCTGGATGCAACACGTAACCCGCCAGCATGGTATCGAACACCACGCCCCGTAACTGTATACCTTGATGTTTTAAGACCCGTCGATCGAATTTAGCATTTTGCAAACACTTGGGATAATCCTCGCTTTCTAAAATGAGTTTCAGTAAGGATAGGGCTTCTTCGATGGGTAGATTATCCCCCCCTTTGTGATTGAGGGGGATATAAGCCATATCTTTCCGGCCCTCGCCCCAACAACAGCCGATGCCCACTAAATGGGCTTCCATAGGATTAAGGGAAGTGGTTTCCGTATCCCAAGCCGGGGCGTAATCCTTGTCGGTATAATTTTTCAAAACCTCGATTAAATCCTGCAATTGACTCAAGGATTGAATAATCGCAGGCTGTATCCCGGTTTCGCCCGCGTTTTGGATTACGGTTTCCACCTCAGCCGGGAAGATGGATAACTGTTGGGATTGAAATGGGGAGTCGGGATTATATTTGATTCCTCCTAGATGTTGATGGAAGTAATCTAATTTTTTGGAGAAACTTTTTAATTCTAATTCTTGGAAGATTTTCTGGACTTCATCGGGGTCAAAACCGCGCAGGCAGAAACTATCTAAAGATCTATCGATGGGTACGTCTAAGGCAATTTGTGCTAAGAATTTAGAAGCGATCGCATCAGCTTTACCATTGATCAATTTAGTTTTAACCGCGCCACCTATTGCCGGTATGTTCTCATAAATATTATCTAAACTGCCGTATTGTTTTAATAAGGAAATTGCCGTTTTATCCCCGATACCGGAAACGCCTTTAATATTATCAGATTTATCACCGCAGAGAGCTTTATAATCAACGATTTGAGTCGCTTTCACCCCCATTTTTTCTTCCACCGCGGCTTCGTTAAATTCTATATAGCCTTTAACGTTAGCCGTTTTAAAAGCTTTTGCGTCCAGGTAAAGTATGGAAATTTTTTGCTCATCGTCCACTAATTGAAATAAATCTCGATCGCCCGTCAGGATTTTCACTTCAAAGCCTTCTTGACTCGCTTTTATTGCCAAGGTTCCTAACACGTCATCCGCTTCGTATCCTTCGGCTGTAATTACCGGTATATTAAAAGCTGATAATAAGAGTTTCAGGTTTTTTATATCGGGGATGAAATCTTCTGGTGTATCTTTACGATTGGCTTTGTAGTTAGCATCGTTTTCGTGGCGGAAAGAAGGTGTGGAAAGGTCAAAGGCTACCGCCAGGTACTGGGGCATTTGAAACTGTAATAGCTGTAACAGTGAGTTGACGAAACCGAAACAGATGCTGGTGGGTATACCTGCGGAAGTACGCAGTAAACCCTTCGAGGTATTTTTAAAAGCGTAGAACGATCGAAATGCTAAGGAATGCCCATCAATCAGAACTAGTAGGGGTTTTACAGGGGTTTGAGCCATAATAATTCTCTTTAACTAGCTCTATTGTACTGTTTTGGCGAGGGTAATTCGTGGACTTTTGTAAACCGAAAGTATCGAAAAATGAATAAGCATAAAGATTGGTCAAAACTGTAGTCAAACCCCAAAAACGTTGCTATATTAAAAACATAAGGCACAGAGGAAGCGACACAACTTCCTAAAGGCAAAAGATTAGAGCTTGTGCCTCCTGCTACTAATCCAACGCGACAGCTATAAATCAATTTTACTTTTTATAGACATAGAGATGGTTTCCCCCTTTCAACATTACTATTAGCTACGGAATAGGGATAGAGCCATAATCATAACCGAATCGGTCAAGAAGTAGAATAGCGATAATAGTAGAGTGTCGTGGTCTAAAGTAAACCCTTAGTCGTGAATTTCAGCTTCGTTACTTTCATTATTTTTTAGGAGTCCATATCGTTTGTACAGTTTAGAACCCGCCTCCTCAGGCGGGTAAATCATTTTTTTTAACGATAATCGAAAGCGTTCTCCAAATACTGACTCAATCGCAAACGATAACCATCACGGATCAGACAATCGGGAGAGTCAGAAACCGAACTTCTATCACAGGTTTCCACCGCTACTAAAGCCACATCGAAACGACAGGGATACTCGGCCCATTGAGGATTACGAGATAAAAACATCGCCGCCGTCCGCGATAACTTTTCCTGTTTGCGATAATCTACCGCCAACTTTCCCCCTTCATCCCAATTATTTTCACTCCTACTTTTGACCTCGATAAAAGCGAGAAGCGGGGGCGACTGACCGAGGGCGATAATATCGATTTCGCCGTAGCGAGTGCGCCACCGGCGGGATATGATTTTCCATCCCGCCTCAGCTAACCAATCGATTACGAGAATCTCCCCTAATTCTCCCACCGTCGTCATCTTAATTCAGCACGGAGGCAGTTTCTGGAGAAGCGGCCAACTCGGCTAATTTTTCCTGTTGGTCTCTGCCGATACAGGATTGGATCATCTCGTCAATATCGCCCTCTAAAACGGGGGCGAGGGAAAAATTCTGTCCGAGACGATGATCGGTGACGCGGTTATCTTTATAGTTGTAGGTGCGAATTTTCTCAGAGCGCGAACCCGTACCCACTTGAGAGCGACGCATCGAAGTTACAGCCTCCTGTTGCTCGCGCAATTTGATCTCGTACAACTTCGCCCGCAGAATCTGCATAGCCCTTTCCCGGTTCTGTAACTGCGATCGTTCTTCCGTACAGAAAACCCGTATCCCTGTAGGTTTGTGGATCAAATCCACCGCCGTCTCTACCTTGTTAACATTCTGCCCACCGGCCCCACCAGACCGCGCTGTAGTCAATTCAATATCTTTCGGGTCTATCTGTACCTCTACCTCGTCCACTTCGGGCATAATCGCCACCGTGGCTGTAGAAGTATGTACCCGGCCGCTGGCTTCGGTTAAAGGTACTCTCTGTACTCTATGTACTCCTGCTTCGTACTTTAATTTACTGTAGACGTTATCGCCTTTTATTTCGAGAATCGCCTCTTTAAAACCTCCCATATCGGCGAGAGACTCACTCACGAGGCTAACTTTCCACTTCTGGGTTTCAGCGTATTTAGAATATAAACGCAGTAAATCCCCCGCCCAGATACTAGCTTCATCGCCTCCCGTACCGGCGCGGATTTCTAACATGATATTCTTATCATCGTTAGGGTCACGGGGTAATAAAAGAATCGTCAGACGACTTTCTAACTCGGTAGCTTTCTGCTGTAATTCTTCCACTTCTAAAGCTGCCATTTCCCGCAATTCGGGGTCACTGCCGGACTCTTTTACTATCTGTCTAGCCCCGATTAAATCGAATTGGGTTTTCTGCCAGATTTCGTAAGTCTCGACGGTTTCTTCTAAAGAGGCCCGCGCTATCGCCACTTTTTGCAATTCGTCGGGATTACCGGTAATATCGGGGTCAGCTAAGCGACGGGTTAATTCTCTATAGGTTTGTTCTACGGATTTTAGTTTTTCTAAAAGATATGTTTGGGCCATAATTATTTATAACTGATTTTTCTAGCCCCAAGGTGGACACCGGGGGCGGGATAATTTTTTAGGACTTTTTCGGGTTATCTAATTGTAGTGCCAACTGTATCTAGCTTACTCGCTCTTAGAAGTGAGAGTCTGACGGTAGAGATTACGGATAGACATTAATATTTTATCGAAGATCGATCGCTGAGGTTCCGCGACCAGATCGAAACCCTGCAACTTAGTTAATAGTCTAGCCTCTTGTAGCTGTACATCGCCATCGCTATACACCAGCGCGCTAATTGCCCCCAGTAAATTATCGTAATCATTTTGGGTGGGATTATCCCCCAGATACTCTTCCAACCATCCATAACACTCGTCGGGTGAGACAGGTTTGAGTTCCGATAACAGGTTTTTCAAATCCGCGTCTTCTCCTAACCCCCATTTACTCGCGGTTTCCCGCAGGTATATTCGTTCTTGAGGGTAGATGATACCGTCTAACCAAGCTGTGCCGATAAGTATTTTGAGTAATAACTTTGTTTTTGTTTCCATCATCGATCTTTCACCAACTTAACCATAAAAAAACCATCCATCTGATGTACGTGGGGTAAGACTTTAAGCCAACCTTCCGCCGTCACGAAAGGAGTGAACATCGATGGCAAATTATTTTCAATCCGCCATCCAGGGTGACGGCCCAGAAAGTCTATAATCACCTCTTCATTTTCCCCCTTATTGAGGGTACAAGTGGCATAAACTAATATTCCTTCGGGTTTCACCCAATCCGCCGTGTGACTCAATAACTCCGATTGTAACCCACTGAGTTGCTCTAGATTATCCCCTCTCTCACGCCAGCGAATATCGGGGCGTTTATGGAGAGTGCCCAGGCCCGAACAAGGCGCATCTAACAACACTCGATCGCCTTTACCGATCAACCCGGGCTGATGGCGACTATCTCCCTGTTTTATCTCTACAGAATGTAAACTCAGGCGTTTGATATTCCCTTCTATCTGTTTTAACCTGGAAGCCACCGGATCACAAGCCCACACCTTCCCCCTATCTCCCATCAATTCCGCTATGTGACAGGTTTTACCACCGGGGGCGGCGCAGGCATCGATAATCGTTTCTCTAGGTTGTGGGTCGAGTAAATGACCCACTAATTGGGCGCTGCTATCCTGGATGGTGTACAATCCTTCAGAAAATCCCGGTAACTGTTTCACGTTGCCCACGTTGCGAAGTAGGCGTAGGGTTTGGGGTAAATCTCCTACTGTCATCACTTCTACCCCCGCGTTTTCCAGAAGATTTTTCACCTCGTCCCTATTAGTTTTCAGGGGATTGATTCTTATATCTATAGAAGGCGACTGGTTAAACCACGCGCATAACTTTTCTGTTTCTTCTTCCGTGAATTGATCCAACCACAGTGAGATTAACCAGTCGGGGAAGCTATGAATTATTCCCAATCTACTCACTGTATCCGGGGGCAGGATTAACGCGTCTCCCTGCGCCTCTACCTGCCGCAGATATTGCCTTAAAATACCGTTGACTACTCCTGCTAACTTACCGAAGCCCTGGTCTTTAGTTAACTCCACCGCGGTATTAACGGCGGCGGATTCGGGTATGTGATGGAGATAGCGTAATTGATATAAGCCGATATGGAGGATTCTCCTCAAAGCGGGGGGTTGTTGCTGCGCTTTCTTATTTCCTAAACTATCGATTAAGTTGTCTAGAGTGCGCTGACGGCGGATGATGCCATATACTAACTCGGTGGCTAAGGATTTGTCGAGGCCCGATAGTACGGAAGGGGAAAGATGACGATCGATCGCTTTATCCGTGTAAGCGGAAGAGCGATCGATGTCCAGTAAAGTCTTCAAAGCTACAAGGCGGGCGCTCATTAATTAACCAATTTTGCTTTTAATAAATTGTTCCAAGGTTTTTAAAGCCGGTGGAGGTATTTCGTGCCCCATCGGTAACTCATGGTACTCTACAGACACACCCTGCATGGTCAACAGGTCTCTGGTTTTCTGGGCTGCCGTCACCGGTACTACCATATCCCCAGTACCGTGAACGATCAAAACGGGAGGTATCGATTCTTCACAGGGATGAGGTTGACCGTGGAGATAGCCGCTCAAGCAGGCTAAACCGGCTAGAGGGAAAGATAAACCCACGTCGAGGGTCATCGCACCACCCTGGGAGAAACCGCAGAGGAAGGTGTTAGCCAGAGATATTCCCGTGGTTGTTTCCAATCCCAATAACCAATCCACTAATAACTGACAACTTTCTTCTAAACCGTCGTAGTCATCGGTTTCTAAAGCGTACCAAGCGCGCCCGTTGGCTACCTGTGGGTGATTGAAGGGCGCGTTAGGCAAAAGGAACCAACAGCCGGGTAAATCTAAAAGGGTAGCCAAGGGCGATAAATCGCCGGCGTCAGCGCCCCAACCGTGTAACATCACTACTAAGTAGCTGGGGGCTTGTCCTTCCTTTGGTTTGATACTAATAGCGTTTAAAGCCAGATGTTTACTCCATATAAATCCTTTGGGTTGATCTTACTCTACTCCCATATCAATCTTCTAACCATACTGTAGGAATTTGACTCGGTTTCTCCGGTAATTTCATCAATCCCATTTCCGTCAGTTTGATCACTGTATTCAAGGACTCTACTAAACTCGGATCGAATCTAATACCGCTATAATCTTGACATTTTTGCAAAGATGCTGTAGGTGATTGCGCAGGTCTATCGCCCCTAGGTTGAGTTTGTTCTTGGAAGTAGGCCACTAACCCCAGAATGCGAGACTCCAAGGGAATTTCATCCCCTTTCAAACCGTTAGGGATACCGCTACCATCCCAATACTCCAATTCGTGGAGAATGATCTCCCGCACCGATTCTAATTCTGGCATGGTAGAAAGTAATTGAGCGGCGAAGAGCGATCGAGAATTCCAAAACTTCAAACTGGCTTCGTCTAACTGACTAGCTCGCTGGGTGAAAACTTCCGAGGGGGCCTCGGCTAAGCCCAAACGGTATAATAAACCGGCTAACCGTAAACGTCGCAGTTTCAACATGGGTAAATCCAAGAGTTGCCCGATTACCTCCGCTAATGCCGACACCTGTAAAGAAGCCACCGGATTATCTTTATCTCTCTCGTCTACTTTTTGGGCCATCCGCAGAAATGCCTGTAATTTATTGGCCGCGAGATTTTTATTCAAGCGTAGGGCCTGCCCTTCCAATTCCACCAATTCCCTACTCTGTCTCGTCACGGTGACTAATTGCTGTTGACTCATCTGCAAGTAGGTGACGACGCGGGAAACCACCCCCGTTAAATCAACGGGTTGAGTGTTGACGATATTGGCGGTGATTTCCGACTGTAGAGAGTGGAGATTCTCGCACAAGTGAGGGTTATAGGGCTTCATGCGATCGATCAAGATTGTAGCCGCTTGTTGTACTAGCGAGCGATCAAACGTCCACAGTCCGTAAAACTTCCTTTCCGTATCGCTTTGAGGCTGACTATCGGCTTTATATTCTTCCGGGGATAACTCGTGACACAACACCATCGCCGCGTAATTATCTGCGAGGATGATCAAATTCCACTCTTCGACCAAGCTATCCTCTAAATTCAGCTTCACGAGAGAAACGTTATCCAGTTGACCCGTTTTATGGGTTTCAAAGCCGCTATCACCCACGGCAGCTATGGCTACTTTCCGGGAGATGCGGGCGATGTTGAAATATCTATCCGCTTCCTGGAGATACCATTTACCCTGTTGAAAGGTGACTATCACCAAGGGTTGGTGAGATCGATCGCTCTGGGGATTCTGTAGGATATGATCTTCTAAAGCGTGACATAGGGCCACCAGAGTATTTTTAAAGTAAACTCCATAGCTAGGGGGTAGTTGTCCGTCGGGGGAAGATAGTTTCAGTTGATTGAGAGTAGACTCGGGTTGCATGGGTTGGGACTGTTATAAATCTGGATACAAAAGGAATTCGTTATCTATAAAATATCTTAGAAGTAATAGAAAATGAGTATTATTATTTGCTCCGGCATTCACAGCCACAACTTAACCATAGATTTTATTAACGGTCTCAAGAGGAGCGGCATAGGTTCGGACAATTATGCGATCGTGCCTATCCATTATAACCCGCCCCTCTTTCCCCTTGCTTTGGCGCTGTGGCTAAAGACTAATTTTGCCGATGATGATAGGGCTATCACTATTATTAGTTTTAGCGCCGGGGTGGTGGGTGCGATCGTCGCCGCCAATTTATGGCAGTTTTGGGGAGGTAAAATCGCCAAGTTTATCGCCGTCGATGGTTGGGGTGTGCCTTTGATGGGTGATTTTCCTATCTACCGTCTCAGCCACGATTATTTTACCCATTGGAGTAGTGTCATCGGGGGCGGCGGCGAGAGGGATTTCTACGCCCAGCCTGCCGTCTCCCATCTGGATTTATGGCGGTTTCCCCATGAATCTAGAGGTTGGGAGATCGCGGGAGCGAAAAAAACTTATACTAATGCTGCGGCTTTTTTGTCCGAGCTTTTACACGCCACTTAACTAGGTATAATTTACTAGAGATTTATAAAGGTTATCTACATGGTGAGTTCCTTTAATCCCTGTATAATGCTGATCGGTACTGATGAGTTCATCACCCGTCAGGGCAGCGCCGATTTACGAGAAACAGGTTATCAACCGGTCAATCTAAATGATGTGAACAATGCTCTCAAAGAGTACCGAACTTTAAAACCGGCCATGATAATTATCGATCGAGTTGCTACAGCCGAGCTAGGTATTGAATTCTGTCAGGAACTGCGTTTGCAGGGGGAGAAAGTTTTTATTATCATGCTCTTACCAGAAGAAACTCTAGAAGAAAGAGTTTTATCTCTAGAAGCCGGGGCGGACGATTATTTTATCAAACCCTATAACACTCAAGGGTTTTTAAAGTTAATCAGTTTTTATCTACAACAACCGGATACGGTGAAAGAGCAATTGCGCTTCGGAGATATGGTTTTAGACCTGTCGTGCCGACGTTTGTTCCTAAAAAATACCGGCATCGATTTGACGATGAAGGAATTTGAACTATTGAGATACATGATGGTTCATCCCAAAGAAGTCTTAACCAGGGAACAAATATTAGAGAACGTTTGGGGTTATGATTTTCAAGGGGAATCCAACGTTATTGAAGTATACGTTCGTTATCTGCGACTGAAAATGGAAGCGGGCGGCAACAAACGCTTAATTCACACGGTCAGGGGGGTAGGCTACGTTTTAAGAGAAGGTTGATAGGGTCATGAAAAAGAGAAAAGTATATATTTCGATCGTGCTAAGTTTACTACTCTGGGGCTGTAATACTTGGTCTGGGGATAAGACCGGGGTATCGGGCCCCGCTCTAGCCGATGCGGCCACAGGGGGGCAGAATCTACCGATAACCAGTAGTTTTAAAGTTAAAGATCAGGTGATCGAATTAGAAGTGGCGCGAACACCGGAACAACAGGAAACCGGATTAATGTATCGTACTTCCCTACCCAGAAATAGAGGGATGTTGTTTCCTTTTCCCTCGCCGCGGATAACCCGTTTCTGGATGAAGAATGTTTATATTCCTTTAGATATGGTGTTTTTAAAAGATGGACAGATCAAGGAAATTCTCGCGAATGTCCCCCCCTGTAAAGCCGACCCCTGTCCTGTTTACGGCACTGATGGATTAGTGGATGCAGTGATCGAATTATCAGGAGGTAGAGCGGGTGAATTAGGCTTGAAACCTGGAGATAGAATCAATATTATTTCCCAGTAGAGCCAAAGTCAGTTATCATGGCTAAGCCATCAAAAAACAGGCAGAGATCACGAAGTTTTGTGTAGTATGCACGCAAACTCATGAGATCACTCTGTATTATATGAAAAATTAAGATGGCTTACTTGTCGCCAGAAAATTACCTTTTATCTTACCTGAGAGTTGTGGCTTTTACATACCTTAGCGTGAGGTCAAAAGGTAAAATCAGGTTTTACAATCTATTTCCATAGATAAGATTATTGATAAAGGCGGGAAGTAGACAGTCTTAGGAAGTGTCTATAAAGGCTCGACGTATCAAAATAGTTAAATAAAAAATGAAATTTATCACAGAGGATATTATCAACACCATGTCTAGTACCAATTACTCGCTATTTGTGAGCTTTCTTCAAGATGAATTGTCCCTATCGAGGGAATCTATCGCGATGGCCGAACGTTCTGGAGAAGCAGATAAAAGTTATTTACCGATGGTCTTATGGAAATACGGTTTAGTAACTTTAGAAGAACTAAATCAAATTTACGACTTTCTCGAACGAGTGATTTAAGGAGTAAACCCCATGACTAAGCGATTAAAAAGCGAAAAAAAGTGGGTTACACACCCACTTTTTTTAACTATGAAAAAGCTCAACTGAGGATATAAACCAGTAAAAACAGGATGATCCAAACCACATCGACGAAGTGCCAATATAACTCGGCGGCTTCAACGCCGAAGTGAGAACTACTAGAATAATGTCCCGATTGACGAGAGCGCCACAGCACACCCAGTATTAACAGTAAACCGAAAGTAACGTGTAAACCGTGGAAACCGGTCAAAGCATAAAAAGCACTGGTGAACAGATTCGTTTTCAATCCGAATTCGGCGTGATAATACTCGTATCCCTGACCGGCCAAGAAGGCGATACCCATGAGAGCGGTGATTCCGAACCAGAACTGTAGACCGGAGTTATTATTATTCTTGATGGCTTTTTGTCCCATGTGCATCACGAAGCTACTGGCTACGAGGATGATGGTATTAATCGTCGGCAAAGTTAATTCCAATTCCGGGGAACCCGCGGGGGGCCATACGGGCAGAAGGGTACGGTAATAGAGAAAAGCAGAGAATAAACCTAAAAAGATGGAACTCTCCGCCACCAAAAATAAAACCATCCCGAACATCCGATGGTCAGGATGACCGTGATGATGGTCGTTGACCGCTTCTACCGGCTGATATTCGCCCGTTAACTTGGCGTTATTAAGTGCTGAACCTTGCATGAAACTTCTCCTCTATTTAGACTCTGCGCCGACTTCGGCTAATAACTCCTGTACCGAATCCCGCTCTAATTCCTCGGTATCAATCCCGTAATCGTAGGGGCCAGACCACAGCACGGGCATTTCTTCAAAGTTTTCGATGATCGGCGGTGAAGAAGTTTGCCATTCGAGAGTGAGGGCGCGCCAGGGATTACGACCGGCTTGTTTACCTTTGTAAAGACTCCAGATCATATTTATGGCGAAGGGAATACTGGAGAGACCCAGTAAGTAAGCCCCGGCGGTACACAAGATGTTGAGATCCTGAAATTCGGGAGCGTAAAGAGCGATACGGCGATTCATCCCCATCAATCCCAGTTCGTGCATGGGCAGGAAGGTGAGATTCAGCCCGACGAAGGTAGTGTAGAAGTGAATTTTGCCCAGGGTTTCGTTGTACATCCGTCCGGTCATCTTCGGATACCAGTGGTACACGCCCCCGAATAAGGCTAACGCCGTACCACCGAATAATACATAGTGGAAGTGGCCGACGACGAAATAGGTGTCGTGAACGTGTATGTCGAAGGGTACGGAAGCCAGCATCACGCCGGTCAAGCCGCCGATGAGGAAGGAGGAGATGAACCCGATACCGAATAACATCGGCGTATTGAGTTCGATCTTGCCGCCCCAGATGGTGGCGCACCAACTGAAGATCTTAATACCCGTGGGCACGGCGATGAGCATGGTGGCGGCCATGAAGAACATCCGTAACCAGCCCGGTGTGCCCGAGGTGAACATATGGTGCGCCCAGACGATCAAGCCGAGGAAGCAAATCGCTAAACTGGAATAAGCGATCGCCCGATAGCCGAAAATAGGCTTACGGGAGTGGGTGGGCAGTATCTCCGATACAATGCCGAAAAACGGCAGGATCATGATGTATACGGCGGGATGGGAGTAAAACCAGAACAAGTGCTGATAAACGATCGGATCACCGCCCCCCGTGGGGTTGAAGAAACTCGTACCGGCGATGAGATCGAAGGATAGTAAGATCATAGCCGCAGCTAAAACCGGAGTAGACAGTAAAGCTAAGGTGGAGGTAGCCAGCATCGCCCAGCAGAATAGGGGCATACTGTGAATGTCCATATCGGGAATCCGCATTTTTAAGATCGTGGTGATGAAGTTGATCGCCCCTAGAATAGACGACGTTCCCACCAGTAAAACGCTGAGAATCCATATTTCCTCGCCCCATTTACCGCTCACTAAACTCAGGGGCGGGTAAGATGTCCAACCGGCTTGAGGTGCGCCGACGAAGAAGCTGGAGAGGAGGAGAATCCCCCCGGGTGGGGTGATCCAGAAGGCCACCGCGTTGAGGCGGGGGAAAGCCATATCCTCGGCACCGATCATCAGGGGGATGAGGTAATTGGCGAAGCCCGCCCCCGCGGGTATTATCCACAGGAAGATCATGATCGTCCCGTGCATGGTCATAAACTGGTTATATAATTCCGGGCTGACGAAATCCGGGTCGGGAGTGGCTAATTCGGTACGGAGAACTTCCGCAAAAGCCCCGCCGATGTAGAAAAAGACGAAGGCGGTGACTAAATACTGAATACCGATCACTTTGTGGTCGGTGCAGAAAGTGAAGTAGTCAGTCCATTTTCTCTGTTTGTGCTGCACAGCAGCGGGCTGACTGATAATTTCCGTGCTTGTACTCATGAGTATTTATAGATGATTATGATGGAGGTGATCGATCGCTGATGTGGTGATACCCATTTCTTCCATGTAGGGAGCTAGATATTGAGTATCGGTCATGCCTTGAGTGCTTAAGGCTACAGGTTCCGTTTGCGGGGTCGAAGCGATCGTATTATCCTGTACCCATTTATCATAATCGTTTTGAGAGTGGACTATGAAGGAAGACTTCATGCCCCCGTGATACGCTCCGCATAATTCGGCGCAGATAACGGGATACTGTCCCTCTCTATTAGCAGTGAAAGCCAGGGTGGTATTCCTACCGGGGATAACATCCTGTTTCAGGCGTAACTGTGGTACCCAGAAGGCGTGTAATACGTCCCCCGCTTCCATTTCCAAGGATACGGGTCGCCCTGAGGGTACGTGTAATTCACCGGAAACAATACCGGTTTCGGGATAAGTGAAGATCCACGCGTATTGAATAGCTTTAACTTTTACTATTAAGGGATTTAATCCCTCTTTTGCGTAGTCGGGGCCGATGCCGAGGGAAATATGTTGGTGTCCTGGCGCCATGGCCATCTGAGCTACTTGAGTCGTTGAGCTTCCTTTGCTGTTAGCGGACACATCAGGATCTAACCCCCCGATGTTGTTGTATATCTCAAAACTATAGATGGCGAGGAAAAACACGATGATCGTGGGAATAGCCGTCCAGAATATCTCTAAGGGAACGTTGCCTTCTACCGCAGGACCATCGGTCTGATCGCCTTTGCGCCTACGAAATTTGATAATAGAATAGACGAGTACGCCTTCAACGATCAAGAATAATCCTGTGGCGATCGTCATCATGATATTAAAAATATCGTCAATCTCTTTGGCATCTTCCGAAGCCGCTACTGGTAATAAGCCGTGATTTTGACCGTACCAGAGACTGATCAGAGTGATGAGGATGCCAAGAACGAGTGTAAGAATATTACTGGGGATTTTCACGGTCTTTTTTGGTTGCTAATTTAGCCTACTTACTTCAAGGCTAAGACAACTTAGCCAGATCGACCGAGGTTTTCTTTTTATTACAGAAAGATTTTTATATTTTCTTCGGGATCGCTGAAACGAATTGTAATTTAGCCCACCAATTTTCTAATTTATTTTACTTTTTGTAAAGATATGTAAACTAAATGGGGTAAAATCTGAAGAATCTATAAAGGGTTGTAGGAATACCTAGGAAGCAGATTTCATTATGGTAAGTAGCAACCCAATTGTTGAAGAGACCGATGACAGAATCCGTTTATCAACCACAAAAGCCCAGCATTTCCCCGAATATAGTGGTGTTGATGCGCCGTTTCATCTGGAAAATCGCCGTAGCTACCCTGGCGTTAATGATGGTGGGCAGTGCGACCCGGGTGATGAACGCGGGTTTAGCCTGTCCCGATTGGCCTCTCTGTTACGGGCAGTGGATACCGAGTCAGCAGATGAATCTACAGGTATTTCTGGAGTGGTTTCACCGCCTCGATGCTTCCCTGATCGGCTTAAGTACGCTTTTACTAGCAGGCTTGTCGGTTTGGTTCCGCAAGGATCTACCGGGTTGGATGGTTCCCGCCTCTATTTTCGCCCTCGGTTTAATTCTCTTGCAGGGCCTACTCGGCGGCCTCACCGTGACCCAATTACTGAGATTCGACATCGTTACCGCCCATTTAGGAACCGCTATGTTCTTCTTCTGTACTCTGATCGTCATGGCGATCAATCTGACCCCCTATCAAGGCACAGCCGTCGCCGGGTCTTTAGTTTGGGTAAGTGCTTCGGGTGCATTATTCGTCTATGTACAAAGCTTATTGGGTGGTTTAGTCGGCTCCCGTTGGGCCGCCCATCAATGCCTCGGCGGTTCCCAACTGTGTCAGGTACTTCATAGCCACATCATCGGCGTTTTTCCCACGACTTTCACCGTCTTTGTCTTAGTATTCCTCTCCCTCCGCACACCTGCTTTATCTCCCCTGCTGAAGAAATTGAGCCTCACTGCCGGGGGCTTGGTGCTGGGGCAAATCTTACTGGGGGTAGCCACTTTACGACTGCATTTACAGGTGGAACCTCTGACCATAACTCACCACACGGTAGCCGCTCTACTACTGGGAACTCTAGTGGCCTTTACTAGCATAGCTTTCAGGGATCGCTCACTCAATTATTCTCTGTGACCTTTTAGGATGACTTCATAATGATAGGAACTAATACAATCCGTCAACACGACAACTTTTTACAAGTTATCAAAAGCTATTACCAATTAACCAAGCCGAGGATTATCCCCCTCCTCCTGATCACCACCGCGGCTTCCATGTGGATCGCGTCCGGCGGACATATCTACCCCTTCCTCCTGTGCGTCACTCTCTTGGGCGGTACACTGGCGGCGGCGGCGGCCCAAACTCTTAACTGCGTGTACGATCGAGACATCGATTACACCATGCTCCGCACGAGAGCGCGTCCCATCCCGGCCGGTAGGGTGCAACCGCTTCACGCCACCATCTTCGCCTTCGTCCTTGCGTCCCTCTCCCTATCACTTTTCCTCATCTTCGTTAATCCTTTGAGCGGCGCTTTAGCCATGTCCGGCATCGTTTTTTATATGCTGATCTACACCCACTGGTTAAAACGTCACACTATCTGGAACATAGTTATCGGCGGCGCTGCCGGTTCTGTACCCCCCCTGGTAGGTTGGTCGGCGGTAACAGGAGATTTAAGCTTGATACCCCTGGTTTTATTCGCCATTATTTTCCTCTGGACACCCCCTCATTTTTGGGCTTTAGCTTTGATGATCAAAGATGATTACGCAGAAGTGGACATTCCCATGATGCCGGTGGTTAAAGGCGAGAAAGCAACCGCCCAACAAATTTGGCTCTACACTTTACTAGTAATTCCCTTTAGCTTACTCCTCGTTTATCCCCTGGGTGGTTGTGGGGTGATATACGGGACGATGGCGATAATCTTAGGTGCGGTTTTCTTACAGAAAGCGTGGCTGGTGAAAAATAATCCTTTCGATAAGGATCTAGCCAAGGGTCTATTTAAATATTCGATCCTCTACATGATGCTACTCTGTACGGGAATGGTGATCGATAGTTTACCGATCGCCCACCAATTAACAGCCACGATGGGCGATAATCTAAGTACCCTCTTCAGTTGTACCAGCATTTCTAACTAGCTTATGCCCCCGTTCGTCCTCGCTTCTGTCTCACCCGCGCGCCGGAGATTACTGCAAACGGTAGGGATCGAACCGATCGTGCAACCCAGTCATTTTGACGAATCCCTCGTTAACGCCGAAAGTTCCGACGCGCTGGTGAAGATTCTCGCCCAGTGCAAGGCGGAAACCGTCGCCCAAGAAATGAAAGGCAGTTTAATCCTCGGTTGTGATTCGGTTTTGGACGTGGACGGGGAAATCTACGGTAAACCTGCCTCGAAGGAAGAAGCGATCGAGCGTTGGCAGATCATGCGCGGTCACTATGGAACTCTATATACGGGTCACGCTCTCATCGACCAAACCCGAGATAAATTATTGGTGTACTGCGGCGTGACGAAAGTATATTTCGCCAATCCTAGCGACGCGGAAATCAAAGCTTACGTCGATACAGAGGAGCCTTTAAAGTGTGCCGGGTGTTTCGCCCTAGAAGGCAAAGGGGGCGTATTCGTGGAGAAATTAGAAGGCTGTCACAGTAACGTCATCGGTCTTAGCCTACCCCTGCTGAGACAGATGTTAAAACAGTTAAATTACGAGATCACCGATTTTTGGGAGAAGTGAGAAATATGTTGCCTTTCCGGGTAGGAATTGCCGGCCCTGTGGGTTCGGGGAAAACCGCTTTATTAGACGCGCTCTGTAAAAGCCTGCGGGATGAGTATCAAATAGCGGTGGTGACTAACGACATATATACCCAAGAAGATGCACAATTTTTAGTTCGATCGCAGGCCCTACCCCCGGAGAGAATCAAGGGAGTAGAAACGGGCGGGTGTCCCCATACAGCCATTAGAGAGGACGCGTCGATCAACATTGTGGCTATAGAAGAATTAGAGAATGAGTTTCAAAATTTAGACATAGTATTCCTAGAGAGCGGCGGTGATAATCTCGCCGCCACCTTCAGCCCGGAATTAGTAGATTTAACCCTCTACGTCATCGATGTAGCCGCCGGGGATAAAATTCCCAGGAAAGGCGGCCCTGGTATCACCAAATCTGACTTACTGGTGATCAATAAGATCGATCTAGCGCCTTACGTGGGTGCAGATTTGGGCGTGATGGAGAGGGATGCAAAAAAAATGAGGGGGGAAAAACCGTTTATATTCAGTAACCTGAAAACGAGACAGGGATTACAAGAGGTGAAACAGTTCATTGTCAACCGTATAGTTACTTATTTTTAGATAAATAGCATCCCTCAAAAGTTATAAAATAATTAAATTCACGTAATTCTGTATCAACCAACACAACCGATCGCTGATTCTAGGATTAATATCACACAGTGCTTTCTAGAGAAATAAATACATCTCCCTTCACGTTGATTGAATTAGTGAGTTGTTAGTGAGGTTAATTAAATAATGGGCAATTTAGGACGACGTAAATTTATCATTTATGGGTCTGCAACTTTAGGTACGAGCTTACTGTTAAAAGCTTGTGGTGGCAGTAACACCCCCACCACGACAGCTTCCCCCGAAGCTTCCCCGGCGGCTTCCCCCGAGGCTTCCCCGGCGGCGGCGGGTGGGGGCGGCACGATCAAGGTGGGAATTTTACATTCTCTCAGCGGCACGATGGCGATTAGTGAAACCTCGGTGGTAGATGCGGAACTCTTGGCGATCGAGGAGATCAATAAAGCTGGCGGTGTTTTAGGCAAGCAAATAGAACCCATCAAAGAAGATGGCGCGTCCGATTGGCCGACTTTCGCTGAAAAAGCCACTAAACTGATCGATCAGGATAAAGTGGCGGTGGTCTTCGGTTGCTGGACTTCCGCGAGTCGGAAAGCGGTATTACCCGTGTTCGAGTCGAAAAATCATATGTTATGGTATCCCGTACAGTACGAAGGTCAAGAGTGTTCTAAAAATATCTTCTATACTGGTGCGGCCCCCAACCAACAGATCGAACCCGCCGTGGATTGGTTGCTGAAAAATAAAGGCAAAGATTTCTTCCTTGTAGGCTCTGATTACGTATTCCCCCGTACCGCTAACACGATCATCAAAGAGCAATTAAAAGCCAAAGGCGGTAAAACCGTAGGTGAAGATTATTTACCCCTGGGTAATACCGAAGTAACCCCCATCATCACCAAGATCAAGCAAGCTTTACCCAACGGTGGAGTTATCTTCAATACTCTCAACGGTGATAGTAACGTGGCTTTCTTCAAACAAATTCAGGCCGCCGGTTTCACTCCAGAGAAATATCCTGTACTCTCGGTGAGTATCGCGGAAGAAGAAGTAAAACAGATCGGTGTTGAATATCTCAAAGGGCATTTAGCTTCTTGGAATTATTTCATGACCGTGGATAGCGCCCCTAATAAAAAATTCGTCGAAGCTTTCAAAGCTAAATATGGCGCTGACCGAGTTACTAATGACCCAATGGAAGCGGCTTACATCATGGTTTATCTCTGGAAACAGGCGGTAGAGAAAGCCGGTACAGCCGATGATCTCGATAAAGTGAGAGCGGCAGCGGTGGGTCAAGAACTCGACGCGCCCAACGGTAAAGTCAAGGTATTCCCCAACCATCACATCTCTAAAACCGTGAGAATCGGTCAAGTCAGGGATGATGGACAATTTGACGTGGTTTGGGCCACCGAGGGGCCTGTAGCGCCGATTCCTTGGAATCAGTTCGTACCCGAAACCAAAGGTTTCGCCTGCGACTGGACTGACCCGGCTAAAGGCGGCAAGTTCAAAGTCACTAAATCATAGTTCGAGTTGACAAAAAATATTCGGGGGCGTTGGTGAATCAATGCCCCTATTGAGATTAGGGAGTTTTCAAGGTGTCTCCTTTACTGGAAGGTATATTCAACGGTATTAGTATCGGTTCGGTCTTGCTACTGGCCGCATTGGGATTAGCGATCGTTTTCGGTCTCATGGGCGTGATCAATCTAGCCCACGGGGAATTGATCATGTTAGGCGCTTACAGTACCTATGTGGTGCAGAATATTTTCAAGGGGTTCGGTAGTCCTTTATTCGATCTGTATATTTTCTTCGCCCTGCCCGTAGCCTTTCTAGTGGCTGGATTGACGGGATTATTATTAGAGAGGGGTGTGATCCGGTTCCTCTACGGGCGACCATTAGAAACGCTGTTAGCCACCTGGGGCGTGAGTTTGATCTTACAACAGTTGGTCAGAAGCATCAGCACCTCGATGGCATTATCTATTTTGCTATTCTGTTTACTGTTTTTCCTTCCCCTGTCGATACTGAATCGTCGCCCCGATTGGTCCCGGTTACGCCTCAAAGCTCTAGGGGTTCTAATCCCCCTATCTTTAGCCATCGCCACGGGTTTCGGTTTATTACTCAATAAGAATTCGACTTTCAGTAGACCTTGGTTCAGCGCGAGAAACGTGGATGTTACCGCACCCGCCTGGCTACGGGGTGGTTTACCCCTGTTGGGTTTTCAATTGCCCTACGCGCGGATTTTCATTATTATTTTAACGATCGCCAGTCTAGCGGCTACTTACTGGTTTTTAAATAAATCCTCTTGGGGTTTGAGGATCAGGTCGGTAACGCAGAACCGCACCATGAGCGCTTGTTTAGGTATTCCCACCAATCAGGTAGACGCGTTAACATTCGCCCTCGGTTCGGGATTGGCGGGCATAGCCGGTTGTGCCATCAGTTTACTCGGTTCGGTAGGGCCGAACACGGGACAGAATTACATCGTCGATACCTTCATGGTGGTAGTCGTGGGGGGCGTGGGTAATTTTCTCGGCACGATCATCGCAGCGATGGCGATCGGGACGATCAACTATCTCATCGGTTCCGGGACTTTCGCCCTTCTATCTTCCTCTATTCCTTCCTTGAGTGGTGTAACGGATTTCTTCAATTTTTTCGCCACTACCAGTATGGCGAAGGTGATGGTTTTCGCTTTGATCATCGCGTTCTTACAGGTGAAACCGGCGGGGATTTTCGCACCGAAAGGTCGCACCGCTGAACTATAAATAGGGGTTGAAAAGATAATGACTACTGAAGTTGTGGCAAGAAATAAAGTTAATCGCCTCGCCGGGCGCAAATTGATCACCGAAGGAGCGATCATCCTCGGTTGTCTGTTAATTTTCGGGGTGATCCTGCCGCTGATTTTACCCGATTTCCGTCTACGATTATTAGGGCGGTTCCTATCATTATCGATCGTCGCTTTAGGTATCGATTTGATCTGGGGCTACACGGGATTATTAAGTTTAGGTCACGGTATATTCTTCGCCGTCGGTGGTTATGCCCTGGCGATGTATCTCAATCTCCAGTTACCCGCGGGTCAATTACCGGAGTTCTTCACCCTTTATGGCGTGAATTCTCTACCGTGGATCTGGCAGCCGTTTTATTCCCTGCCCCTGACGATCGTCTTGATCATGGTCGTACCGGCGATCATCGCCGCTGTTTTAGGATATTTGATCTTTCGCAATCGGATTAAAGGGGTATATTTTTCCATACTCACCCAAGCCGCCTTACTGGTATTTTTTAACTTTTTCAACGGTCAACAAAAGCTGATCAACGGCACTAACGGATTAAAAACCGATACCCAAACTATTTTCGGCGCGGTGGTGAGCGAAAAGTCGGTACAAGTGTGGTTTTATCTAATAACGATCGCCTGTTTACTCCTGGTTTATATCCTCTGCCGTTGGTTAACCACCGGTAGATTCGGACGGCTTCTGGTGGCTATCCGGGACGATGAAAATCGGGTGAGATTTTCCGGTTATGACCCCACTTGGTTCAAGGTATTGGTTTTCTCTATCTCAGGAGCGATCGCCGGGTTAGCGGGGGCACTATACACCGTACAAACGGGGATTATCACCCCTAACGCAATGGATGTAGCCTTCTCGATCGAAATGGTCATCTGGGTAGCCGTGGGCGGGCGCGCCACTTTAGTCGGGGCGATTTTAGGAACCTTACTAGTGAGTATCGCCCGTACGGGTTTGAGCGAACAATTTCCCGAATTCTGGCTATTTTTCCAGGGTGCGCTGTTTTTGATCGTGGTGACGGTATTACCCGACGGCATTTTAGGATTAGTCAAACAATTGGGTAATATTTTCGGCAATAAAGGTACTGTGGCTACCTATCCCAGTTTAGAAACAGACCCGGAAATCCAACAGGAAAAAGAAGAATTAGGAAATAAATAAAATGGCGGCAAAAATCTTACAGATAGAGGATTTAACGGTCAATTTCGACGGCTTTAAAGCTCTTAATAATCTCAATTTCCATATGGATTACGGCGAGTTACGAGTGATCATCGGCCCCAACGGTGCTGGAAAAACCACTTTTTTAGACGTGATTACGGGGAAAGTGCAACCCACGATCGGCCGGGTACTATTCAAGGGCAAAGATCTACGCAGTATTCCCGAATTTCGCATCGCCCGTATGGGTATCGGCAGAAAGTTTCAAACGCCTAGAGTTTATCTCAACTTGAGCGTTAGAGAAAACTTAGATCTGACCTGTAATAAAAATAAAAACGTTCTATCCACCCTTTTCAAACGTCCAGAGTCGGCGGAATCCCGCAACGTGGGAGGTTTACTGGAAACGGTGGGCTTAACCACCAAAGCCGATTTACCCGCCGCTCTATTATCCCACGGGGAGAAACAAAGGCTAGAAATAGGAATGCTGGTGGCTCAATCGCCCGACCTCTTATTAGTAGATGAACCCGTGGCGGGATTGACCGATGAGGAAACGGAAAACGTGGGCGCTTTATTATTAGCCCTAGCGGAAAGTCACTCGATCATCGTCATCGAACACGATATGGAATTCGTGCGTCAGATAGCTAAAAAGGTGACGGTACTCCATCAAGGTTCGGTATTGTGTGAAGGGTCTATGGATCAGATTCAAAACGATCCGAAAGTGATCGAAGTATATCTAGGCCATCAGTCTTCCCTGTCTTCTCATCAAGTGAAAATTCTCCGTGTAGCCGCTTCGATCGCTTGGTCAGATGGAACTTTGTCCGATGCAGAACAATCCGTGATTCTCAAGCGTTTGAGCGAAGAGTTTACAAATGACACCGCAGAACAATTAGAATTACAAGACGAATTAAGAAACTATCTTTATACAGAAGTTGACCCGGAACCTTTACTAGCTCAATTAACCGAGCCAGAAGATAGGGAAATGATTGTCAAGTTAAGCTATGAAATCATTAGCGTTAGCGCTTTCAATAAGGGAGAAACTAAAGTTAATCTCGAAGAATCAGAGAATTATCAAAGCTTGATCGAACGGTTAGGATTACCGATGGAAAGAGTGAGAGAAATAGAAGCGGGAGTGAGACAAAGTTTATGATGTTAAATATCAGCGATCTCAATGTTTATTACGGGGAAAGTCACATTCTGCGTAGCGTGGATATGAGCATAGCCGAAGGGCAGATGGTGTGTTTGATCGGGCGCAACGGCGTGGGGAAAACAACTTTATTAAAAAGTATCATCGGGCTTCTCAAGCCCCGCACCGGCGATG
Source organism: Chlorogloea purpurea SAG 13.99 (assembly GCA_016903695.1). GTDB lineage: Bacteria > Cyanobacteriota > Cyanobacteriia > Cyanobacteriales > Microcystaceae > Chroococcopsis > Chroococcopsis gigantea_A. Next base: position 40,114 of record JADQBB010000010.1, on the reverse strand, counting down.
TGGTGTATCAGGGCGGTAGTCTCAAGGGAGTTACCACCGATCGGCGCGCGAGAATGGGTATCGGTTATGTACCCCAAGGTAGGGATATAATACCCCGTCTCACGGTGAAAGAAAATTTAATCCTCGGCTTGGAAGCTTTACCCGTCAAGAGTAAGAAAAAGGAAATCCCCGAAGAGATATTCGAGTTATTCCCCGTACTGAAAACCATGTTGGGGCGCATGGGGGGCGATTTGAGCGGTGGACAACAGCAACAGTTATCGATCGCTCGGGCCTTGATCGGTCGTCCCAAGTTATTGTTATTGGATGAACCCACGGAAGGAATTCAACCTTCGATCATCTTAGAGATAGAAGCCGCAGTGCGGCGTATCGTGGAAACGACGGGTATCGCCGTTCTATTGGTGGAACAACACCTTCATTTTGTGCGACAGGCGGATAAATATTACGCCATGCAAAAAGGCGGTATCGTGGCTTCTGGTTCTACGAAAGAGCTAAGTCAGGACGTTATCCAGCAATTTTTGGCCGTGTAAGTTCGCTTAACATGGTTTCTACGGAAGGATTCACCGATCGATGGTGGGAAGAATGACGGTAAAACAGCTACCCTCTGTTTTCACAAGACATGAACCTTGTCCGAGTGATGATTAATGTGTTTTGGATAAAATATAAATTCAGTCCATACGGAAATCTCAAGAATGATTCAGCCCCAGATAAATTTTTCTGCCGATAAAGAGATCATCGATCTGCACAAGCTCCAAAATTTATTTAATCTAGCCACATTCTGGGCCAGAGACCGCCATTTAACCGATTTAGCCACAGCAGTTCAATTTAGCGAGCCGGTGATCAGCGTTTGGGATCGATCGTTCCTCATCGGTTTCGCCCGCGCTACTTCTGATGGAATTTATCGGGCTACGGTCTGGGATGTGGTCATACACCCGGACTATCGCGGTCAGGGCCTCGGTAGAAAGTTAATAGAAACGCTTTTAGCTCATCCCCGTCTGCAAAAGGTAGAAAAAATCTATCTAATGACCACTTATCAACAAAAATTTTATCAATGTCTCGGTTTTGAGGAAAATCAAAGTACAGTCATGGTTCTCATCAATTCTAGAGATAACTTATCGTCTCAAGAGGAAGAAGAAATTTTATCTCTGTCTTAGTACCCGCCTGATTTATATCCAAACTGCCCCCCATACTACCGAGGATATTTTTCACTAATTCTATCTTTAAACTCGGTGATAAACTGATTTTGTCGGTAAATTCCCTTAATTCTTCCTTCGTGAAATTGGACTTTAAATAAGGGAAAGAATCTTGCTTCAACCAGTATTCAGAAACTAGAGGCAAGCTCAAATTAACAACTATTTGGTTTGTCTTTTCCTGAACCCATATATCAATAACGCCAGTCGAGATATGATTAATTGCTGTTTCCACGAGAATTACTAAAGCTGTTAATAACCTTTTACTATCTGTATATAAAACTAGCTCGTTGCTAGGAAAAATTAGGTTAAGCTTAATATGTTTATTATGTATCGGTAAATAAATTAAATTGTACAGATCGTGAAAGAAATCTCTAGCCGGTAGAGGTTGAATATTTAAAGCGATCGAGCCATATTCAAGTTTAGAAACCGTCGATATATCTTCGATTATCTTCATTAACTTACAACCAGCCTTATAAGCTTGATTTATAAATTCTCTTTCTTCTGCGGGATCTTCGCAAAGGTCAGCGATGATTAATTGATGCAAACTTAAAAGACTACTGAGATGGCAGCGTAGTTCGTGGGAGATACGACCTAGGAAGCTCGTTTTGTAAGCGTTAACTTGGGTCGCCAAAAGTAAAGCTTCTTGCGTTAGTTTTAAATCTTTTTGGAGAATCTCTATTTTATCCATCAAATCAATTTAGATAGTAATTCCACCTTGACGTATAATTTGCCAATTGTCACCCATCCATTTAGCGACGGTGGAAGGTTGACCACTGGCAGTAAAAGAGTCGCACCAATTTAAAACCTGTGTATTGGCAAAAGTACGATCGATCTCCTGAGGCGATACTAACGGGGGCTGACCCGATAGATTGGCGCTGGTGGTAGCGAGGGGCCCGGTATGAGCTAATATTTCTCTAGCTATAGAGGCGGCGGGCACGCGAATACCAATCGTATGGGGGTCTAGAGGATTCATGGCCCTGGGCACTAATTCGGAAGCGGGCAGAACGAGGGTTAATTGTCCTGGCCAGTGTTGGGCTATTATATCCTTCCATATGGTAAATTCTGCGGTAGTACCCACCACGTAGGGCCATAAATCTTGAGGGCCCGCACCCATCAGGATTAAAGGTTTATCTTGCTGTCGTTGTTTGGCAGAGAAAATTAACTCGCTGCAGCTCGGTAAGGTGGCTAAAGCGGGTACGGTATCGGTGGGGAAACTTACCAGTTGACCCGATTTAGCCGCATCGATGAGTTGGGAAATAGATACTAGGGGCATGATTTTCTACGGGCGAGAACATAGCGATCGAATCCAGCAAAGTCATCTATAACGGTAACACTTTCGTAATTTCCATCTTGTTCCAGTAATGAGGCGACCCTAGCTCCTTGACCCGCCATGATTTCTATCAACCACACACCATCAGGGCGGAGATAGTCCCCGGATGTAGATACCAGATGACGGATGGAGGTTAAACCATCTTCGCCGCCGTCTAAAGCTAAAGTCGGTTCGTGGTTGATGACTTCCGGTTGTAAATCCTCCAAGGTCGGGGAAGGAATATAAGGGGGATTGGAGATCATACCCGTGATTTTACCTCTAAGAGATTGGAGGGGAGTCCACCAAGAACCTTGATAAAGATGGATACGATCAGTATAATTCAGACTTTTGATATTCTCGGCGGCTATGGCTAAAGCGACCCTACTCACATCTACAGCATGAATCTGAGCATTTGTCAATATCGAACTTAAACCAATAGCGATCGCACCGCTTCCCGTACCGAGATCAGCCCAATGGCCCGAATCTAAATCGGGGGAAGTTTTCACCGCGGCAGAAACTATATCGATTAAATATTCCGTTTCCGGGCGGGGAATCAATACACCGTGAGTAACTTTCAAATGAAAATTACGCCAAGTAGTAGAGCCAGCCAGATATTGAACGGGGGAGCGAGAGTGCAGTCTCTCTGCCCACAAACGGGAGAGATGGGCGAGGGAATAGGAAGACTCGAGCGAGGGGGGAAAGGTGCGCAGACGAAGGGACAGCTTATCTAAGCCCGTCACCTCTCGTAAAAACCAATCCACCTCCTGGGGATCGATGCCACTGGCTTTTGCGGCAGAAAGAGCATTATCTCGCCATCGTGCTAACTCATCCCCTGATATTTGCCAGGACACGGCGATTATTTCTTGGGTTGAGTTTGGGGGTTGGGGGCGGGGGATTGAGCTGCGTTACCGCCTTGACGGGCTGCGTTGGCACGAATATAATCGATCGTCTCTTGAGTGGGCACGAACATTATTCTCGTGAGGTTCTCGTCTTTGCTGGTTTGGAGGGTGGAAATAACGCTTTCCAGGGGAATAACTTCAATTTTCACCGTCGAGGCTTGGTCTGGTTTTTCCTTTTTGAATTGGTCTACCATTTTCATGACCACCGATTTTTCAAAGAAGAAGGGGATACGGTCTTGATTATCCTGTTTAATGGTTAAATAACCGCCTTCTTTACCGGCTCTAGCCACGAATAAAGGTACACCACCGGAATACTGTTGTCCTTGAGCGGTGAGAAGCGTTTTGGCCGATTCCACTTCTGATTCTTTGGGGATGTAGGAAATGGTTAACCCGTCTGTTTGGGGTTGACTCGCTTGTAACTTGTACACTTGAGCGAGAGAGACGGTTTGCACTTTAACTTTACTGGCTACATCGGGATTTTGTTTTTTTAATTGATCGAAGAATAATTGAGCATCCTTGAGAGAGATGAATACACCCGTCACCTTTTGATTTTTTTCCATCGTGGCAATCAAGGGAGTGCCGTTATCGTCAGCGATCGCAAATACAGGTATAGTCTGTAAAGTTTTCACGACTTGTTCTTCCGGCAACGCGTAGGCTAGTTGAGGATGGCCCACCAGAGAAGTGAAAAGAGTGCTGCCCACCAGACTCAAAGTAGCCGTCCAACGGATAAGAGATTTCATAAAACTATACCTCAAAATTATTAATAACCACCAATTTTTGCTAATTTTTAACCGCACATCGAGACTTTCACGGATAATTTCTTTCAGGACGATCAACCCTGACAAGTTCCATACTTGACCATCATACATGACTGTTTCAGATTTTGACCAAATCGATATTGACACTCTTTTTTGCGTCTCTAAAACTCCCCTGAAAATCTTTTAATGTTGTAATGATTCCAGATCTTCACCTCCCTGAACGAGATATTTCTTCTCCAGGTTATCGGGTTTAATATCTCCCCTCTGCCAATCTTCGGGGGTGACGGTGCGGATCACTTCCAAGGCTTCTTTAACCATAACCGCCGTGGGGACTGCCACTATCACCCCCAATAAACCGCCGATGCGCGCGCCGCTAAGTATGGACACTAAAACCCAAAAAGGATTTAAGCCGGTGACGCTACCGAGAATACGGGGGGCCACGCCATTTTCGACGATTTGTTGCACCACTAGAGCCACGGCTAACACTTGTAGGGCCAAGCCTATATCTCGTAAAGCCAGCAGGGATGTGACGGTAACGATGCCCACTGTGCCACCGAAGGGAATTAGAGTCATCACACCGATCATTAAACCGAAAAGTAACCCGAAGGGTACTTTCAGGAGAACGAAACCGGTGATCAAACCCGAAGCCATTAGAGTAGCGCAGATTACCTGTCCGAGAAAGTAATTTTGGAAACTAGACCGTAGCGTTTGCGAGAAAGGTTGTTGCACCGGTTTGGGTAGCCAGGCAATAAGACTCTCCCAAATATCGGGGCCGTGTAGTAGCAGGTAAAAGGTGAGGATGATAGTCAGTAATATATCCAATACCCTCACCACTGTGAAGACGGTCAAGTTCAGGGCGAGATTGACGGTTTTACCCGCAAGGTTTTGTAATTCTATGCCCAGGCGAGTATTGATCTGAGCGATTAGCCCGTCAAAACTGATGGGTATGGGTAAATTCAGGGTGTCTACCCTCTCGTCCAATAACATTAATTGTCTCTGCCCCGAATCTAGCCACTCCGGTAATCTCGCCACTAACTGTTGAGCTTGGATAAAAACCAAAGGAACAAGGGTGATACCTAGAGCGACGAAGATTAGTATGGTGGCGAGAGAGACCACGATCGCCGCCCAGCCTCTCTTCAAACGTTGTTTTTCCAGCCAGGTGACGGGATAAGTCAGTAGGAAAGAGAGAACCGCCGATACGAGTATAATGACGAATAAAGATTCAAAATACCCGAATATAGCCGATAAAGCCCAAGCGTTGAGAACTGCCAAGGGGGCGGCCAATCCGATAAGCAGGACACGAGACAAGCCGTTTAAGGATTGCCACCAGGTCTGAATCCAATTGTGTTTCGGATTTTGTATACTAGCTTCAACCATCGAGGTATGTCACAATTCTTATATTTTTCTATCTTAAATGGAAATAGAGGTCTACCGCTAAATCGGGGCCCGGGGGTGAGGTGAATTTTTGCTCGTAACTGTTGCTAAACTTGACAATTAAAGAGGTTAAAGGTCAAAACTCATGCTGGTGAGAAAACTGGAAAATTGCCCCGAATTTATAGCGGGCGATCGGACTCGTCTGCGAGAATTATTACACCCGGATAAACAGCCCCTCTCTCTGGGTTACAGTTTGGCTCACGCTATCGTCGATATTGGACAAACTTCCACGCCTCACGCCCTGAAAACCTCGGAAGTTTATTATATTCTGGGTGGTAAAGGGGAAATGCACATCGATGAGGAAGTGGAAAAAGTAGAAGCGGGCGACGCAGTGTATATTCCCCCTGAAGCTAAACAATATATCCACAACTGCGGCGATGAGCCTTTAGTATTTATCTGCATAGTTGACCCGGCTTGGCGGGTTGAGGATGAAATCGTCTATGAGTGAAATCGGTATCGTGGGATTAGGTTTGATCGGCGGCTCATTGGCACTGGATTTAAAAGCTTTAGGCTATCATGTAACGGGCGTGTCTCGTAAACCCCGAACCTGTGAGATAGCTTTAGAGAAAGGTATGGTCGATCGCTCCGGTGTTAGTCTAGACTTATTGAGCGGGGCGGAGATAATTTTTATCTGCACTCCCATGAGTTTGATTTTGCCCACTATCGGCGATTTAATACCCCATATCGAGCCTGGCACTATCATAACCGATGTGGGTTCGGTTAAAGGTGCGATAGTCTCCCAAGCCACGGAATTATGGCCTCATTTCGTCGGCGGTCATCCGATGGCGGGCACGAGCGAACAGGGTATCAACGCGGCGCAAAGGGATTTATTTAAAAATGCGCCCTACGTTATCACTCCCCTGCCGCATACTTCTATGACCGGGGTAGAAAAACTTAGTAAAATAGTGGAACAATTGGGGTGTAGACTGTATCAATGTAGTCCCGAAGCGCACGATCGAGCTGTGGCTTTAATTTCTCATTTGCCGGTGGTGCTGGGTGCGAATCTCATCGACGTTTGTATGGCTGCCCAGGAAAGCGAGTTAGCCCAGAATCTAGCCAGTTCAGGTTTTAGAGATACCAGCCGTGTCGGCGGTGGTAATCCCGAATTAGGAACCATGATGGCCCGATATAATCGGTCAGCTTTACTGCAATCTCTCAGAGATTATCAGGATAATTTAACCCGACTGATGGGTTATATCGAGTCGGAAAATTGGGAAGGATTAGAAGCGATTTTACAATACACCCAAAAATCTAGAGCTTTATTTATTAAGCCGTAATTATGTCTTTAAGGAATAAAATAGCTTTTTACTTAGATGATATAAGTACGGCTATAGGTTTAACAGTTAATCTGTTAATACTGGCTTTAATTTTTCTTTCTCTAGGTATATATGTAGCTCAAACCTATCCTTTACCGCCCCAAGTTCAAATACTTTTACATAGTATCGATCTTGCCATATTAACCCTATTCACCTGTGAATATTTAGTAAGGCTTTGGTGTGCAGAGAACCGGCTGAAATTCATCATCGATATTTTTTCCCTAATCGATGTTATCTCCCTGTTACCCTTATTTCTCGGTCTTTTTGATATACGTTACTTCCGAATTTTTCGCTGGTTCAGAATTCTGAGAATCATCCGCTTTTTCGGATCGGGAATTTCAATTTTCAAGGTCAGGGAATCGGATCAGATCGTGTTCGCCCGCATCCTCCTCACTTTATTTTCCATCATCTTCGTTTACTCTGGCTTGATCTATCAAGTAGAACATCCCGTTAAAGATACCCATTTCAGGACGTTTTTAGATGCTTTTTACTTTGCGGTGGTTACTATGACCACGGTGGGTTTCGGGGATGTGACACCCTTATCGGAAGGGGGAAAAATCATCACCGTCCTGATGATTTTAACGGGAGTATTATTGATACCCTGGCAAATCGGAGATCTGACCAGACAACTGCTCAAAACCACTAACCAAGTTCAGATCAAATGTGACGGTTGTGGATTACCCAATCACGATTTAGATGCCAGTTTCTGTAAAGTTTGCGGGACGAAGCTACTGGCAAACAAATCCTTATAGTTGCAGTTTTTCAATCATAGGTTAAAATTGATCGATGTACTAGTTCTCGGTAGTTCTGTTATCTTCTGTCAATCAAAACAATCTAAAAATAGACTGAATCCGGGTAAGACATCTTCCCCACTTAAATTAGCGGGCAGTTGAATAATTTCCACGGGTTGATCAGGTCGATAAATTTGGATTTGTTGTTCTTGAGGATTGATCAACCAACCTAATCGTAAGCCACCGTTGAGATATTCGAGCATTTTGTTTTGAATTTCTGCGAGGGAATCGGTGCGAGAGCGCAGTTCGATCGCAAAATCAGGGCAAATCGGCGGGAATTTCTCTTGTTGTTCTCGATCGAGTGCTGACCATCGGGCCAAACTCACCCACGCGGCATCGGGAGAGCGAGCGCCCCCATTGGGCAAACGAAAAATAGTTGATGAACTAAACACTTTACCAAGTCCGGTTTGACGATTCCAAATCCCCAGGTCAATGATGAAATCGGCTTCCCGGTTGCCGCTGACTCCCCCGACAGGTGGCATAACTATTAATTCTCCTTGCGCGCTTCTTTCTAGTTGCCAATCCGGGTTAACTTGGCAAAGCCGATAAAACTGTTCGTCGCTGAGGTTGACGGTATCTAAGTTTAGAGTTACTGCTACCATCTCTGTATTGGTTTTTCTAAAAAGACCATCAACTCAATTATATTAGCATCTTTAGGACAAGGCTCTGCTCGTTTAACTCTATCGGCAAACCGACGGGGAAATTGTCAACACCCCAGAAGCGAAAGTTATCTTTTCCCCGAGCTTCAAAAACAGAACTTCAATTAAATTTCGATTGAATTACCGCTTCTCGAATCGGTTCTTTCCCGTCAGTGCCGATAACGAAAGTGTTTCGATCGATGATGAAATTATTTCCCCCTTCACTACCTCTAAATTTTCTGCCCTCTTGCTGTACCGGAACCCTTCTGTATCCCGTACCGTCGTGGAAGGTGGAAATTAGCTGAAAACTGGCTTCACCCCGGCAGATGGTAACGAGATAGCTTTTAGTTCTAAAAGTAGCTTCCTCCCGTCTGAGTCCACAAACGCTGAAGGCAGAGGCTCGATCGTTCATACCGAGGGATAGGGGTATCGTCAGTGCTAAACCTAAAACTGCTGATTTTACTAGGGACTGGTATCGCATGGGTTTATGTATCCGCTTATACTATTTTTACTAGAGACGAAACGATCTCCTCCTAAGTTGCGGTGATCAAAAAATTTAAACCCACCTCGAAAGGTGGGTCGGGAAACTTAAAAAGCTTGTTCTACTTCGGCAATTTCCGGGATAACTTCTCGCAAACGGCGCTCGATACCCATTTTCAAGGTCATGGTCGAGCTGGGGCAGGAACCGCAGGCTCCTTGTAAACGCAATTTCACGATCGGGCCGTCGATTTCCACTAATTCCACGTTACCCCCATCAGCCATTAAATAGGGGCGCATTTCATCGAGGACTTGTTCGACGTTAACGGGTGTTAGAGCTAAAGACATAGGATGAACCTCCTTTAAAGGGGTAATAATTCTAGATTGATGAAATTAAATTCCGTGGTGTATTTCTCACCACCAGCATCGAGAGCGTTAATTACTTGGCAGCTAGGTAAGTAATAATCCCCCACCTTCTCGTAATTCTCTTTGAAATCGCGCTTTCCTTTCAACTCGCCCGTTTTGGGATTACGGAAAATAGCATTATACTTGATCGAGATATAACCCTCGCCAGTATCCAAGCTTTCTTCAGTATTGATAGTAAACCCCATCGGCCCCATGACGCGGCTAACCTGGCAGATTTCTTGACCGCGAATTTTATAATTAGAACCCATAGCATCGCCTTTGACGAGTATTTCCACCGCCCCTGTGGGGTCAGATTCACCTAAGCTGAACTCGTTTTTACCGTGACTGGCTTCAAAATTGCCCCGTTTGCGATGGGTAACGATGTCTCTAAGTTGGTTATAGATACTTTCCGTTACTTTCTCATCATTGAAGCCGGTTACTTCCACGCTGTAATCGGCGTTAACTTTGATTTTCCCCGAATACACTTCTTCCCCTTGGGTGAGGATTAAATCGGCGGTGTAGCCCGGAAAGTTCTCATCCCAAGTGTAACGGTGTTCGTAAGCGGAACGGAACAGGTCGCGAGCGTTGTTAGTTGCTACTGTCATAATTGATTTAATGGTTTCGATTCTATTTACTATTGTCGCCCATTTTCCCCTACTGTTGCAGGCGTAAAACCGCCATGAAAGCTTCTTGGGGTACGTCCACGGTGCCGATCGCTTTCATCCGTTTTTTACCTTTAGCCTGCTTATCCAATAGTTTGCGTTTCCGGCTGATGTCGCCGCCGTAACACTTGGCTAACACGTCTTTACGCAGGGCTGGTATATGTTCGCTGGCGATTATTTTCGCACCGATAGCGGCTTGAATTGGTACTTTAAACTGATGTCTCGGTATTAACTCTTTTAGCTTCTCGGTCAGGGCGCGTCCCACGTTATAAGCTTTATCCCGGTGAACGATCATCGCTAGAGCGTCTACCGGATCACCGTTGACCATAATATCCAGTTTAACTAATTCGTTCTCTTGGTAGCCGATAATCTGGTACTCCATACTGGCATAACCGCGCGAGCGAGATTTCAATTGATCGAAAAAGTCCGTCACTACTTCCGCGAGGGGCAATTCGTAAATTAAAGAGGTGCGGGTTTTGGTGAAGTATTTCATGTCTTTAAACACGCCCCTTCTGCCCTGGCATAATTCCATCAATGCCCCCACGTAGGTTTCGGGCGTGATCATCTCTACCTTGATATAAGGTTCTTCGATCTTCACCCGTTTTTGAACCGGTGGCAATTGACTGGGGTTATCTATCTCCACTACTTGCTCGTCTATGGTCGTGACTCGATATACTACCGAGGGGGCGGTGGTGATCAAATCCAGGTTATATTCCCTCTCCAACCTTTCTTGGACGATTTCCATGTGCAGTAAGCCCAAGAAACCGCATCGGAAACCGAAACCCATCGCGCTAGAGGTTTCTGGTTCGTAGGATAAGGCGGCATCGTTGAGTTTTAGCTTTTCGAGGGCATCTTTGAGGTCGGCGTATTGGTCGGCATCGATCGGGAATAAGCCGCAGAATACCATCGGTTTCGCTTCTGTATAACCGGGTAATGGCTCCTTGGCGGGCGCATTGGCGAGAGTAATGGTGTCTCCTACCCTAGCATCGGCTACCGCTTTAATAGCGGCGGCGAAGTAACCTACTTCCCCGGCGTGCAGTTCCTTCACTTGAATTTGTTGGGGTGAGAGTACGCCTAACTCATCGATGTCGTATTCTTTTTCTGAAGCCATGAGGCGAACTTTATCGCCTTTTTTAACCCGTCCGTCCATGACTCGGAAATAAACGATTACTCCCCGGTAAGCATCGTAATAACTATCAAAAATTAAGGCTCTAAAAGGCTGATCCACCGTGTCTTGAGGCGGGGGCACTAATTGCACGATCGATTCTAATATTTCATCGATTCCTAACCCGGCTTTCGCTGAAGCTTTGATCACATTACTACAATCTAATCCCACCACTTCTTCTATTTCCGCGGCGATTCTTTCCGGTTCTGCGCTGGGGAGATCGATTTTATTTAATACGGGGATAATTTCTAAATTATTATCGAGCGCGAGATAAACGTTAGCCAGGGTTTGCGCTTCTACACCTTGAGACGCGTCCACCACTAATAGGGCCCCCTCACACGCGGCTAAAGAGCGGGATACTTCATAGGAGAAATCTACGTGACCTGGAGTGTCGATCAGATTCAAGACATACTGTTGCCCGTCTTTGGCGGTGTAATTCATCCTCGCCGCCTGTAGTTTGATCGTGATTCCCCTTTCTCTTTCGAGATCCATATTATCGAGAAACTGCTCTTTCATTTCCCGTTGGGCCACCGTCCCTGTTAGCTGTAGCATTCTATCAGCTAAGGTGGATTTGCCGTGATCGATGTGGGCAATGATCGAGAAATTACGAATTCGAGAGACTGGAACATCAGTCATAATCTTATGGGGCTTGCCAGATAGGGTGAACTTTGCAAAAATCAAGATTCCTTAATTTATTGTGACATATTCCCACGGCTAAAGTACATCGACTATGATTATGTCTGAAAGAAAACATATCACACTGTAACCGATCGGCAAGAATAATTAAAAAGACGGGTAGAATTAATATAGTAACCTATTAGGATAACTTATGAACGAAAATGCGGCTTCGACTCAGCGCATCGCTGATAAAGAAGAAATCTCCATTCACATCGATTCGGAATTGTTAGAGCAAATTAGGCATCTAACCAACGACCCCAGTCGCATCATCGAAACCGCCATCAAACAGTGGTTACGCGGCGAAAGGGAGCCGGATGATGATTTAACTCGCACCCTCAGACGCAATCCCCCCGTACCCCCTAAAGGTGAATGGAATGATTGATATTATTGGTCTCTAGTCCTTTCTATCATCCTCCATCTCGGCTAATTCAGTAATTATCACCCAAGATTTAGAGACACGGAATTTATCCCTATACGGCAAAAATTAGCTTAAAAAAGCTCCCAGTCTATGGTTATCGATACCTCTAGTCAATCTCTGCCCGCAATAGCCAAAAAAGTTCGCGACAACGCGCTCCTATTGGCTACCCTATCAGAGACCGATCGTAATTATGCCTTAGAAACGATCGCTTCTGCTCTCCAAGAGGCCAGCCCGAAAATTCTCGAAGCGAATATCGCTGACTATCAAACCGCTAAGGCGATGTTACTGCCGGGTGCCCTCTGCGAGCGATTACAATTAACCCCATCGAAACTAAAATCAGCCATAGCCGGGATTCTCGATGTGGCCAAATTACCCGACCCTTTAGGCGCGGTTGAAATCCACCGCCAATTAGACGAAGGGTTGATTCTCAAACGCATCACCTGCCCCGTGGGTGTCCTAGGTGTTATCTTTGAAGCCCGCCCCGACGCACTTATTCAAATCACTTCTCTAGCGATTAAATCCGGTAACGGGGTCATCCTTAAGGGAGGAAAAGAAGCGATTAAAACCTGTCAGACCCTTGTAGAAATAATTAAATACGCCTTGGGTAAAACGGCCGTCAATCCAGATGTAGTCCAATTATTGACTACTAGAGAAGAAATCCAATCTTTGCTAAGTCTCGATCAATACGTGAATCTGATCATCCCCAGAGGCTCGAACGAGTTCGTTCGCTACATTCAAAATAATACTAACATCCCCGTCCTCGGTCACGCCGATGGTATCTGTCATATTTATGTAGACGGGGAAGCGGATATAAATAAAGCCGTGGCGGTGACGGTAGACGCGAAAACTCAATATCCCGCAGCCTGTAACACGGTAGAAACTCTTTTAGTACATCAAAATATAGCCCCCGCGTTCCTGCCCCCCCTAGCTTCTGCTCTAGAGAAAAAAGGGGTGGAATTGCGTGGTGATGAAACAACTCGTCAGTATATCTCCGTTACTGCCGCTACAGAAGAAGACTGGCGCACCGAATACAGCGATCTGATTCTGGCGATTAAAATTGTCGATAGTCTAGAGAGTGCGATCGATCATATCCAGAGTTACGGGTCTAAACATACGGAAGCTATCATCACGGAAAACCATCCCACTGCCGAAACTTTCCTTCATAGGGTGGACGCGGCGGGAGTCTTTCATAATTGCTCGACTCGCTTCGCCGATGGTTTCCGTTACGGCTTCGGTGCGGAAGTAGGCATCAGCACCCAAAAACTCCCCCCTAGGGGCCCTGTGGGTTTAGAGGGCTTAGTCACCTATAAATATCGATTGATCGGCGATGGTCACGTAGTGGCCACTTATACCGGAGAAAACGCCCGGCCTTTCACCCATACCAATATTTAGTTACCTTTTAACCCAAGATGATTGATGAAGATTATCTGTTAATTGATTGGCAACAATTAGCGAAAGATTATCAAGCTTCATGGCAAGTTAAAAAAGTAAGAGAAGCGGGGGCATATTATGGGTCATCCCCGGACGGTACTCCCAAACTACCCCATTCCCTGAAACTACGGGATTATCAAAAAACCGCCATCCTAGGTTGGTTTCATAATCGAGGGCGCGGCACTTTAAAGATGGCTACAGGTTCCGGTAAAACTATTACTGCCCTAGCTTTAGCCACTGAATTATACGAAAAAATCGGGTTAGAAATTCTCGTGATTATTTGCCCATACCGTCATCTAGTAAGTCAGTGGGCGAAAGAATGTAGTAATTTTAACTTGCTACCTATATTAGCTTTTGAGAGTGTTTATAACTGGCAAAGTTTACTATCTAACGCTTTATATAATTTACGTTCCCAACAACAAAAATTTGTCACCATAATTACTACTAATTCCAGTTTTATTGGTGAGGGATTTCAATCCCAATTAAAATTTTTCACCCACAAAACTTTAATAATCGGCGACGAAGCCCATAACTTAGGTTCATCGAAATTAGAAGAATTATTACCCCGTCATATCGGCTTACGGTTGGGATTATCCGCTACGCCAGAAAGATACTTCGATGATGAAGGAACCGAGGCGGTAATTGGTTATTTCGGTGAGATATTACAGCCAGAATTCACCCTGGCTGATGCTATAGAGAAAGGGGCGTTAGTGAATTATCACTACTATCCCATCTTTGTAGAATTAACCGGGGCTGAGTCTTTAGAGTACGCGAAAATCACGCAGAAAATCGGCTGGGCAATGGCTAAATACGATCGGTTAATCCAAGATGATAATTTAACTTCCCTGTTGATGCAGAGGGCTAGATTGGTGGGGGCGGCACAGAATAAAATACCGGCTTTGAGAAGGTTGATGCTCGATCGCCTGCACACAACCCATACCTTATTTTATTGCGGTGACGGACAGACGGAAGATAAAGATAATAAAACCCGCAGACAGTTAGAAACGGTCAGTCATCTTTTGGGGGTAGAGTTGGGTTATCGCGTCAGTACCTATAGTGCAGAAACTCCCTTGAACGAGAGAGAAAAAATCAGACAGCAATTTGATAGGGGGGAATTACAAGGATTGGTAGCTATCCGCTGTCTCGATGAAGGGATCGATATACCCTCGATTCAAACGGCGGTGATTCTCGCAAGTAGTAGTAACCCCCGTCAATTTATCCAGAGACGGGGGCGAATTTTAAGACCTTATGGGGGTAAAAATTCGGCTACCCTATTCGATATGATCGTCATGCCCCCAGAGTTAGACAGGGAAACTTGGCAGGTGGAAAAAAATCTCTTGAGGAAAGAGTTAAAAAGATTTGTCGAGTTCGCACGTTTAGCCAGAAATGCCGACGAAGCGATCGAACAGTTGAAGACGATCGAGAATTGTTTCGGCGTGGAAGATTAGATGGGAATACAACAGGGCAAGATCAGGCAACCGCTACTGGCGCTTAACTGTTGACTCGCCGCCCTACAATCGCGGAATCTCTGGAGGGTGAAACTGAGGGCAGTGGCTAAATCTTGGTGTAGCAATTGTTGTTTGACGTATTCGGAACAAGATAAATCGTCGTGCATCAGCCGATGGGCGCAGCTATATCCTTTCCGTGGCGAAATATGCTGTTGGTAGGTAGAAATAGCAGAAATGGCTAATTGCTGTCCGAGGGAGTCGAAAGTTATATCGGTCATGGCCCAGAAAAAGTAAAATTGATTGAATCAATCCTAGCTTTATCTTTCAGGGGGAAAACATATCCCAGGATAGTTTATTTATCTATTATGAGTATTTAGCGATAATTTGATGGATAATTTCTTTCGAGGCCGATTTGTCGATTATTTCCCACGCCCCGGACATCTTGGCGCGAATACGATCGGTGAGTCCCACGTTTTCAGCGAACATTAATATAGGCGTATTCTGGAAAATCGCTAATTGACGTAGAGCGCGACAGATCGTGTAACCGTCGGTGTGTTGCAGTTGGGTGTTCAAAAAGATTATATGGGGTCTTTGTTCGACGAACATAGAAATAGCTTGTAAGCCGTCTTGAACTACGACACAGTTATGACCTGTTTGTTCGATAATGCCGGCCATCTTCCGGCACATCTGTTCTTGTTCGTCACAATAGGCGATCGTTAAAGAGGGAGACTTAGAAGATTTGGCAGGTAGAGGTTTTGGTTGGGCAGATTCTAAATCGGGAACCGAGATTAAATCGATCAATCCCAGTTGAACGTAAAGCATTAATGAACGGGTTAGAACTGTCACATCTTGCTTGAGGGAAACGGCTAAATCTCTCAGGGTACTTTCCCCGTTAAGACGTTGAGTTAGTAACTGACCTGTGAGGGGCGAAGTTCTATTAGTCAATTCTTCAAGGTTTTTCACGATCGGTGAACTATTAGGGGATCTATCCGCTAATTTAGCGTTTTGCCAATCTTGCCACTGTTTCCATACTTCCGCTATTAATTGTTCGTTATTAACCAGGGTCAAGGGAGTAAAACCGTCGAGTCTTTCCGGTTGCCGGTAAAAGCTGACTTGCCCCGCTTGGGTTAGATCAAACAGTATTTCTGTTGTAACGGAACGAATTATAGCTACCGCTTGTTCTAAACTCAGGACTTGCTGCTTCGTCCATTCGGTTAATAGAAAGTATTCCCAGTTAATGGGGAAAGGTGTGTTAGTTACAAAACTACTATTGCGAAAATTATCCGACTCACCCACTAAATAAGGACAGTGTTGCGCTAAATGTCTCTGCCAACGTTTTAAAGGATGAGTGCCACCGTTACCATACACGATACGTCCCACATAAAAATATAGTATCGACTGAATGCCTTTTTTATCCGTAAGTATGAGCTTACCGCTATACTCCCGCTGTTTGATTTTCTGGAACAGACTCGCTTGTTTTGAGGCGTTGAAGTCAATTACTTGCGAAGACAGTTCCGAAACTTCACTCCGATTGAATGGGTCTGTCAAAATAGTTGATATTTTTTGATTAGGATTCAAGACTACATCTACCATCTGTCATACTAATATTGGATAGTGAGGGACGTTCATACTTAATATTTACTCATATTTTCCCTAAAAAGGAGGTGACTCCAATCTACTGGGCGTGTGATCTCCGTCATCCAAGACCGATTATGATTGAGATGGATAGATAAATAGTCAACTAATATGGTAGAGATCAGAGAAATTCCTCTTGTTAGTATTCATCGCCCCCTACCTCGACAAACCGATCCGGAAAAAGTTCAGTCTTTGATGCAATCCATAGCCTGGGAAGGATTGAGAGAGCCGATCGATGTTTTGTTCGTAGAAGGAGAATACTATGGGTTCTCCGGCTGTCATCGCTACGAAGCCCATCAACGTCTCGGTAAAGAAACCATCGTTTGCCGTGTCCGCCATGCCCCTCGTTCGGTTCTCCAAAAACATCTAGCATAGCCTTATGAATCAATCCATCTACCAGAATAATCGCCAAGAATTACGCCAATTAATGGATAAGATTAATTGTGTTGATATTAAACATTTAAGCGAGCTTTCGGGAGTTTCCCAGTGGCAGCTATATCGTTTACAATCGGGTTTGATACCCCGTTTACCCTTGGAGACTCTCGCCCGATTAGCGGCAACTCTAGAAATACCCTTTCAAGACTTTCTGACTAAGTTCAGTGACTATACTGGTAATATCGGTAATTTTCAGGAAGAATTCCTCAGTTTAGAAGCAGCGGAAAATTTACGGGCAGAATTACGAACAGCTCAAGAAAATGTCACTAACCTGAGTTGGCAATATCAACAGGAAAAAAATAGTTTAGAGCAGAAAATACAAGAATCACAAGCAGTAATTGATGAGCTGCGACGAATTAAACAGGAGCAGGAGAATAAATTACAGTCTATCGAGTCCCACGAAAATGAGGCGATAAAAAACCTCGAGTACCAACTAAACCAGTTAAATACCAGATTAGATTTAGCCAATTCGCTTTTAAGAGAACGACAATCTGCATATCACAATTTACAAGAGGCGTACGCTCGACAAAGAGAAGAATTAACCCGGGAATTTCAATCGGCTAGTATAGAAACTTTGGAATCGTGGCTTTTACAATGGCCCACCGCGGTCGCCGTGGCGCGCAAGAATCCGCAACTGTCAGCCGTAAAATTGTTAGCCCTCGTTAAACCCGTTATCGATCTGCTCGAGCGATGGGGAATAGAACAAATTCATCAAGTGGGGGAAGAAGTAGTCTACGATCCGCAAATTCATCAACTGATGGAGGGAGATGCCGATAATATATCTACAGTGGTGGTTCGCTACGTGGGCTACCGTCAGAGTGAAAAGCTTTTGTATCGTGCCAAGGTGAGCCAGGTCAAATCACCTCTTTCAGAAAGCGCAGAGCGATCGGAGTCCATTACCGCTGGCTAATTTTTCCATCTTGGGGTAAGTTGTAATAAAAATTATTATTTACACCAAAATGCTGAGACTGATCACTGATTTTGATGGACCGATCATGGACGTATCAGAACGCTATTATCGTGTGTATCAATATTGTCTAGAACAAGCCCAACAAGCGGGGAAAAACCTCACCGGGTTATCCAAGGAAGAGTTTTGGCAATTGAAGCGGGATTGTGTTCCCGAACGTCGTATCGGGCAGTTATCTGGATTGGACGAGGAACAGGCTCAAGTTTTTTCGAGTTTACGCCGTCAAACGGTTCACACTTTACCTTATCTAGTCTACGATCGTCCGCTCCCAGGAGCGATCGAAGTGCTAGAAAATATTCAGGCCCTGGGGTGGGATCTAGTGGTGATGACCATGCGGCGGGTTTCTGAACTGGATTTAGCCCTGCAACAGTATGAGCTAGGGCATTTCTTCGCCCCGGATCATCGCTACTGCCTGAGCGACGATTACATCAAAACCAAAGACATCGAAGATAAGCCTTTATTGATGGCAAGAGCGTTACAAGAATTACCAGAAGTAGGAGAGACTTGGATGGTGGGAGATACGGAAGCCGATATTATAGCCGCAAAAACCGGGGGTCTGAAAATAATCGCCGTATTATCCGGGATTCGTAATCGTTCCCAATTAGAGCGATACGAACCGGATTTTATCGTTAACAACTTGGCGGAAGCGGTAGATTTAATCACGAGCGAGACCTTGACGGGTGTGAGCGTTGCACCTACCATTGGCTAACGGAGAAAGCTACTACTCACCCAGAATAAAAGAAAAGTTATCAAAGCGTAGAGTTGCTGACCGGAAACCGGGATAGCGACCCCGGCCGATTTAACCACGCTGCCGACACCGGCCCCTAACGCCACTCCCAACACTAGAGATAAAAAAGTCAACAATACCGATCGCCCGAAGCGTTTTTCTTTGCGGTTGAGGAAATAAATGGCGGCGAATACTCCCAAGGACAGGAGTAAAGGCGAGAGAGACCCAGCACGATCGGGTATCACTAAACTCGCCGCACCGAGAGAGCCGAACACGGCTGCTGGTATACCGATGTCTCTAGCGCTGGGGGTATCGATCAAGCCGCGCAACCAACCCGGAGATTGATTGGAAATAAGCGGCTTACTTTCTGGTTTGGGCGCGGGACTGCGTTCGGGAAAGCGAATCCGATCGGGCACTTTAATTTTACCTTCCTGTCGCAGTCGCAGACGATCCATTATCACCGCATCGTAGGCAGCTTCGATGGCTTCCGTTATTTTAACGTCATTTTCATACTGTTGAAGCAGTCTTTGCTTTGCTTCTTGAATTTCTTCAAAGGATGATTCTTCCGTCACCCCTAGTTGTTCATAGGGACTCTGTTCACTCATGAAATCTACCTCCTTGTCTTCTACTCCCTATTTTCACACAAGCCTCTCGTTAGTATTAGGTATTCGATTTAGATTTTAGGCAATATAAATGATGATAATCAAAAAGACATTACCATGATTGTAACTTCAGCCACCGGACAAGTCCGCAAAAAAAACAGAATCTACGGTCTGAAGGGTTCGATCGTTCACACCGTAAGGACAATAGGTTATGGAGAAGAGATAGAAGGATTAGCTATTGTTGATTGATTCTTCTTTTTTCCCTTCTTCTAATCGTGCGTTCATTTGTACCGATTCTTCTATTTGTTGGGCCTCTCGCTTAAATTCAGTTTCAAAATCTTTCGAGGCTTCTTGGAATCCTCTAATGGTTTTGCCTAGACTACGCCCGATCTCGGGCAGTTTTTTCGGGCCGAACACCAGTAGAGCGATCACGAAAATTACAGCCATCTCTGGGAGACCAATACCGAAAATATTCATAGATAACCTCTATAGTAAGCAAAATAAGGTGGGCCCGAGCCCACCAATTCGGGTATAACTTTCAGGATATTCTCAGGATTTAGCTTCTCCAATCAACAGTAACACCGTCGATTAATAAAGATGAGTTATAAATCTGGAGGATGATTAACAGAAAGACTAAAAAGAGTCCCATGAATACACCCATCAGGGCTGTTGTTCCCCATCCTGGTGCTACTTTCCCATACTCAGAATTAAGGGGTCTGAGTATGTCACCTAAACGAGTACGTTGTGCCATAAGTTACCAACGAAGTCTGTAAATGATATTTTGTAATGTTCTGTAATATTATAGAAGAAGAGTATACATAATTATTTTACAATATGGAATCTGCAACAGTTCTTAGCATCAGTATCGGTGTCATCCTCGCCGCGATCACGGGATGGGCCATTTACACGGCTTTCGGGCCGCCGGCCGCCGAACTGAATGACCCTTTCGATGATCACGACGATTGATCGTTCCATATCCCGGACATACTTAAAAAGAAATCCGGCATCACCTCAGCACAATCGATAACCTGAGGCGATTCTAATATTTCTACTTTCCCACTTCCTCGATAAACCTCGGCCTGTAGTTCTTGGGATTATTAGCAGGATAACGATTAACTCTCCATCTTTTGTTAGTTCTAATCTCAAATCAGGATTGCTTTGACACAGATGTGGGAATTCTTCCGGGTTAACATGAAGAGTTACACCGCTAACGTCTAATAGCAGGGATTCAGTATCCGTAGGAGAAATAGCCATCGTTAATAGTTGTAGAGAGAGTTAAATTTATTTTATTTCTGAGAATTTACTATTGAGTTAGCTGTATTTTGAAGTTCAGAATAAATTTTTGCGATCGCTTTTTCCTTGTGTTTCGCCTCAATATCAACCCAGGGAACCTGCCAGAAAGCCTTGGGCATCCGGGTTATATAATCGCTATGCTGGGGATCGAGAAACCCCGATTTACCGTTGGAAATATGTACGAGTTGTAAATCCGGGTCAGTCCAAGTGGAACGGGCTTCGATCACCATTTTCTCTACACTGGGGTCATCGTAGGAATCTAACTTATCGTGGATGACGTGATGATGGGCATCGAATACCATCGCTACCCCGGTCTCGCGGCATACGTGGAGAATATCCTCCGCCCCGTAAGCGTACTCATCGTTTTCTAAAGTGAGACGTAGACGTATTTCATCGGGTAATGAGTTGATCGTCTCGATCAAACGCCACGAGCGATCGCCCTTGCCACCGTGAATATTCATCAGCGCGTATGTAGACCGGGGTAGGCCCATCATATCCAACATACGGGCGTGAGTCGCCAGAATCTTAATACTATTTTCGATCACTTCGGGACGATCAGAACTCAACACCACGAACTGTTCGGGATGGAGAGTTAGACGGATACCTAGATCTTGGGACTTCTCCCCCGCCGCCGCTAACTCGGAACTCAACTCTGTTAAGATACTCTCGCCGATGACATCATCAGCGAAGGGAAATAAATTAGCGGACATTCTATAAAGACGGATACCTTCGGCGGCACAAAAATCGAGGGCCTTATCGAGACGGCGGAGATTATCCCCGTAGAGTTCGCGTAACATTGCCGCCTGTTGAGCAGGTGAAAACTGTAATAACCTTTTGCGCGTGACAGTACGATAACGCACCGCGTCAGAAGCAGTGATACAGATCAAACCTAAATGAGTCCCCATGATTTCCCGTTTATAGAGTTTCATATTAGCTTAGACGATCGCTACCCGTGTGACCACTACCATCGGAATTAAAGATCAACGATCGCGATGGATAGATCTCGACTTAGAGGTTAATATGAATAACTGTAGATAACGTGTGAGTAGCGAGAAATCGATGGATCACCCCTCCTTCCCCGACCGTTCAAAACTCAAAATTAGTGCCATTAGCGGTTTAGCACTAATTTTGAGTGCCCTAGTGGGGCAACAAACATCAGCCATAGCCAACAGCGATAACTTGGATAACCCGGATGCCGCGCCTAATGTCAATACAGTCGCCAATCCGACCCCGGTAGTTCCAGAACCCCTAAAACCCGTACCGATAGAACCGAATCCCGTCGCTCCCGGTGTACCCTTAGAAAGGCCCACGGTCAATCTCAGTACACAGGTTAAACCGCCCATAGTCAATCCAGTTTTAGAAATACCCAAAAATCATAAGACCACTTTACCCACTATCCCGGCACAAGAGTCCGCCAGTGGCAAAAACAACTTTATCGATAACAAAGTTTATAACCCGCCCAGTGCCGTAGTCGTTACCGAAAGGGCGAGAGGTTGTCAAACCATCGCCACATCCGGGCAATTGATCAGCGGTAACTGCAATATCAATCCCGCCCCCACGGGTCAACAAACGGCCCAACAACCCCCGCGCCCGCCAGTTAATCTCGTCGTGGGCCAAAAACCACAACTTGTTATTCGTGCTGTTACCCCCGTGGCCGTGCAACCTCGCCCCGCTGTTACCAATGTAGTCGGCGCGGTAGCCAGTAATGTCGTTAATAGCGTGGTACGACTAGCACCTCCGAGCGTGGCCCCAGGTAGCGTCGTGGCTTTAAATCCTCAAAATTGGAATGGAGCGAGATTAGCTTTAGAACCGGTAGGCCCTACCACTAGTAATAGTAATGAACCGGCTACCTACGATCGCACCGCCAATCTCAGCGCATCCAATCCAAACCAACCCCATAGCACCGATTTACTTTTCCCCCTCGCCTTACCCGCTGCCGTCACCTCGGTTTTCGGCTGGCGTACTAACCCGGTGACGGGGGTACAATCAACCCACGAGGGTACGGATTTGGGAGCGCCCATCGGCACTCCCGTATTAGCCGCTTATAAAGGGGAAGTAGCGGTGGCCGATTGGGTGGGTGGTTACGGTTTAACCGTGATCCTGCGTCACTTGGACGGCACTCAAGAGTCCCGTTACGGTCATTTATCGGAAATCACCGTTAAACCTGGTCAATGGGTGGAACAAGGTACGGTTATCGGTAAGGTGGGGAGTACCGGTATTTCTACGGGCCCTCACTTACACTTCGAGTGGAGACATAACACCGCTCAAGGTTGGGTAGCGGTAGACGCGGGAGTACATTTAGAATACGCCCTTGAAAATCTCGTCCAAAGGATGCGAACCGCCAGCGAGAATAACACTCAACCCCAAGGATGATTCGTTCGTAGTTGCGCTTTAGCGCAACTACGAGCCTTTAGATGAGCGCACTTACAGGTAAAGGGAATTTAGTTCCCAATTCTTGGATCAAGGTGCGGAAAGTGTCGCCGTCGATCGATTCTTCGTCGATGAGAATATCCACTAATCGATCGACCACCGCCCGATTCTCGCTGATAATTTTCGTCGCCAGTTGATGGCACTCATCCACTATCGAGCGAATCTCCGAATCTATCTTGGCGGAAATTACTTCCGAGTGATCGCTTCTGCGGTTAGACCAGTCGTTGCCTAAATAGGAATTTTGCTCTTCCTCTAGGGCGAAAGCACCGATAGAAGACATCCCGAAGCGAGTCACCATCTGTCGGGCTAAATCGGTGATTTTTTCGATGTCATTACCCGCGCCGGTGGTTACTTCCCCATCCCCGAAGATACATTCTTCCGCTACTCTGCCCCCTAATAAACCGGTAATCATGGCTTTAAGTTGGCTGCGGGTTAATAAACCTCTTTCCTCGTTGGGAGTAAACCAAGTCAAGCCTTGGGCTTGCCCCCTGGGAATCAGGGTTACTTTCTCTACCGGGTCATGACCCTTGCATAAAGTACCCACGATGGCGTGACCAATTTCATGATAGGCGATCAAGCGTTTAGCTTTACTATCCACCAAGGTTTTACCTTCCATCCCCGCTACAATCCGATCGACCGCATCGTTAATTTCCGTCATGGTGATGGCTTCTTTCCTTCTTCTGGCGGTAAAAATCGCTGCCTCGTTGAGAAGATTGGCTAAATCAGCCCCCGTGAAACCAGGTGTCCTTCTCGCTACCGCTTCTAGGGATACTTCCGGGGATACTTTCTTCTCGCGGGAATGGACTTCTAAAATCCCTAGTCGCCCTTTAAAATCGGGATAATCTACCGTTACTTGTCGATCGAATCTTCCCGGACGTAACAGGGCCGTATCCAACACATCGGGGCGGTTAGTGGCGGCGATGACGATGATTCCCGTATTGCCTTCAAAGCCGTCCATTTCCGTCAGTAGCTGGTTTAAAGTTTGTTCCCGTTCGTCATTACCGCCGCCGTAGCCAACTCCCCTTTGTCGTCCCACCGCGTCTATTTCATCGATAAAGATCAGGCAGGGTGCGTTTTCTTTGGCTTTCTTGAATAAATCCCTGACTCTTGAAGCACCCACACCGACGAACATCTCCACGAATTCTGAACCGGAGATACTGAAGAAAGGCACTGCGGCTTCACCGGCGATCGCTTTAGCCAAGAGAGTTTTTCCCGTACCTGGAGGCCCGATTAACAATACACCTTTCGGTATCTTGGCCCCGATGGCGGTGAATTTCTCCGGCTGTTTGAGGAAAGTCACCACCTCTTGTAATTCTTCTTTGGCTTCATCGATCCCGGCTACATCATCGAATTTCACCCCGGTTTTCGCTTCCATCTGAAAGCGGGCGCGGGATTTACCGAAACTCATCGCTTGACCGGACGCATTCGCTGACCTTTTGAGTATCATCACTACTAAGCCCAGTAGTAAAATCACCACGAAGAGATTGGTCAGGACGTTGATCAATGTCGTGTTATCGGCCGTTTGTTTGATTTGAAAATCGACGTTTTTGGTGCGGAGTCTGTCGATCAATTCTGGATTTTGTTCCAGTAAACGTACTTGTTTTGCCGGACTTTGATCGCCCTGATCTTTTAGGGTAACTGTGGCTACTTGCTGTGTTGGGTCTATGTCTACCTTTTTCACCTGTCCCAGGTCGATTTTCTGTAAAAATTCGCCGTAGGTTAATGTGTTGCTATCTCCTTTACTCCAAGCAGGCGTAACTGTGAAAACTGTTTGTAAGATAATTAGGCTGGTAAGGACTTTTCTCAACCCTTTCTGTTTCTTTTTCATGGCTTTATGATGACGCTCTGCTTCTTGTTGAGACGATTTGGGCATAATTGGCGATAATGTTATTCATCTAACATCTCTATTCTGACAGATTAACGAAATAACGACATTCTTCTCTAAGGCATCTTATCAGAGGAAGAACGATTATCCATCGTGGTCTTACCCAATCCGTTGCCGACTCCCTGTAATATTCCCCTTCCTATTAAGCCTATTCCCCTGCCGATGACTTGAATGAGAAAATACACTAACCCGTTACCTACTACCGAGAAGATGGCGCGGAATCGGGGGGATAGGGCATCTCTTAACTCTAGAGCGATCGTCACTAACCATCTCAGCCCCGACAATTGTTTCAATTCTTGCTCTCTGGAAGTATATAGCAACAGATTTTTAATTTGATAATTTTCATAATAAAACAATCTTTCTTGGCTTTCAAAAATTAATTTAGGTTCTAAAATATATTTTTCTTGGGTATATTTCCAAGACAAAATATTGCGAAATTCCGTTAGTTTTCTTGTGAAAACAAATTCGGGTTTAAATAATTTGACCTTGAGAGATTCCACGTTAGAAAAGTTATTTAGCACCGCTACCATAACCCCATTAGCTATAGTATTCAGTAAATTCTGTAATAAAATTTTAGCTCTTTCGATAGTTTCTGGGGCATTATATACATAATCTACTCCGTCGATTGTTAAATTATCACCTAGTATTAAATAGTTTAATAAATCGGTAATAAATGGGATTTTAGTTAAAAGTTGTTCTTGAATAACTTGCTTTTCATAAAAAATTGCCTCGAAATTACTGATGAAATAATTTTCCAAAAAACTGCGAGTAACTTTTTCCCAAATATCTCCGACTATAAGATTCTCCCTGATGCTGATTTCTTGTTTGGATAATTCCAAGAATCTTAAATCATCGATCGCTTGTTTGATCCCATTGAAAGTTATATACAATAACTCCCTTTGAGCGCTAGTTTGTAAAATATCGATCTCTAAGGGAACATCGGTGACGTTAGTTAAGCCCGATTGAATTTGAGCGAGAGTATCCTCGAAAACCACGGAACTAGTGAGAGGACGCGAACGAGTATAAATAGGTAAATCTTTAATCATCGGTAAATTTTCCGGCAGGGCGAGATTGGTTTTACCGATAATCTGGGCTTCCATCACCGGCACCGGCAATAGTTTCTTGATTAACCAGGCCGCCGCCGATAATTCTCTTTTCCTGCCGCGCCAGTAAAAGCGATCGAATCCACTGAGGCGAGATTGACTTAATTTATCCAATACATCCTCGATATTATCATCGATCTGCGCCAAGCCCGATCGAGCGGTTTCGATCAACCAGTGAGATTTCTGGGTGGGGACGAGGGGCGCTAAAACGGACAAACTGAGCCAATGGGATTCACCCCGTCCTATAGACGTTAGTATACGGAGTATTTCTTCTAGAGAAGTACCTTTCGGGATATAGCCACTCAATCCCATTCTCTGACCGAACAATTCCGTATTAGCATCGAGAGGTAGGGTGATAAGAAGAATCTTAGCCAGAGGGTAAACTCGTTGTATTTCGGCGAGTAGAGGCCAATCGGGAAGCATACTCAGATGAGGAATCGGATCGATCAGAAGTATATCCGGTACGGGTGCGATCGATCGTGACAGAATAGTTCCTAAACTCTCCTGTCCGATCACGGTAAAATTCTCGCGTCTATTCAAGGCCTCAGCAAGACCGAGACGAAAAATAGGATCATCATCTACAACTAGTAAATTAACAGGCACGATGAAGTTAAATGGAGTTTTCGCTCATTATAGTATCTAACATAGTGGCTAGTGGCCAGTGGTTAGTGACTAGTGGCTAGTGGCTATTCTGCAAAAGGGTCTTACGGCTCCTCTTTTCTCACTACTATATACGGTAACTACTAACCCCTAGGTACACAAAACCGAACCTGAAGAGATCGGGCAGTTAGCTATTATTAATTCATAAAGATGATTCAGTTATCTATTAAGTTAAGGAACTAAATGAAACTATGACTAGCAGCTTAATTCGTTCTAATCCTTTTCGTGAGTTTTACACTATTCAACGTAGCCTCAATCACCTTTTAGATGAAATTTCGCCCAACGGTGGCGAAATCATGAGTTATGTTCCTTCTGCAGAGCTTACTGAAACACCAGACTCTTATAACTTGAAACTAGAAATCCCCGGTATGCAAGTAGAGGATCTCGATATTCAAGTTACTAAAAAAGAAGTATCCGTAAGCGGAGAACGTAAAGAAGAAACCAGAACCGAAACTAACGGCATCCATCGCACCGAGTTCCGTTATGGGAAGTTCCGCCGTGTAGTTCCCCTTCCCGCAGAAGTGCAAAATACCCAAACCTCTGCTACTTATAAAGACGGTATTCTCGTTCTCAATTTACCGAAAGCAGAGGCGGACAAAGACAAAGTGGTTAAAGTGCAAGTCGCTGGCTAATCGATTACTTGAAGTATAGTAATAAATCTCGTCTTAATGGCGAGATTTTTTAATATTAATGAGTCGCTACTAATAGTTAGAGAAGCCGATCAAGCACAACCCTCTACGAATTCCACTTGAGGAAGTTGACCGGTGCGCCAACGGGTGACTTTTTTGCCATCGGTTTCAAAAATGAGGCGATAGTTTTTATCTACAAAGTCTTTAGGAACGAAAATTAGATAATGTCCACCCCCAATATACTTATGAGGGATTACTTGAATTCGATCGCCGTAGAGAGATTTAATCTTGGTCTCACTATCGCCCACTTTCGCGCCGCTAACGGTGGTAAATTTGGGGCTGGTGACTTCAATCCGATTGATGCGTCCATTATTGACCATAAAAGCCAGCCCCTTCAAGTTAGCAGGCGGATAATAAAAGGTACAACTATCATCGAGACGACTATTCTCGCGGGTTAATTTAACCCCGGCCGCTTCACTAGCTTGTTTGACAGTCATGCCCACCCGTATCGGGCCGACGGTATTGAGAGACACTTTCGAGGTTTCCGAAAGCTTGTCGGCGGCGTTATTGGCACTTACGGCGGAAATATAATTAATGCTCAAAAGGGCGAAAGTTATGGCGGTTAATCGACGCAACATGAGTAAGATTTATGGCAACTTTTCCCCTTAGATTAACAGATTATCATGTCTTTAATAATCGAAGCCGTGGCGGGCGCTAGTAAAACCCCATTACGATAGTGACCGGTAGCGAATAAGATATTATCGTAGTCGGGATGGGTTTCGATTACCGGGGCGGGTCGATCGTGCGGTCTGGGTCTTTTTCCCCACCATGTACGCTCTATAGTACCAAGAGCTAATCCAGGACACCAATCGATCGCTTTCTGTCGCACTCCTTCTAACAATCCCGTTTCGGGATGCACTTCTCCCGCGTCAAAGTCGGGGAATTCCACGGTGGCCCCCACCCAGTAGCGACAATCGCCCAGAGGTACTATATGCACATCTTCTCCCGTGATTACCGGGGCGAAAGATCCGGTTTCTAAAGGGGAAGGTAATTTCATCTCTAAGGCTTGCCCCAAGACGGGACGCAATTCAATACTATTATCGCTCAAAGCTGTAGACCCCAAGCCGGCGGAAATCACGAGTCGATCGAATTGATAAATTCCATCGCTAGTAAGTATTGCTTCGGCCCGGCGATTATCCCCGGAGGCGATTATGTTCTCGACCGTAACCCCGAATCGGCAATCAATGCCGTTTTTCACCGCGCCGGCGACGAGAGCGGCAGTCAGTTGACCTGGATGTATCTGTGTATCTTGGGGGGAATATACAGCCCCCGTGAGTCTGGGGTTATCCACTTCAGGACAGAAACGATAAAGCTTTTCCCTATCCCATAATTCCAATGAAAAACCCTGGGATTGACGTATCGTCACTAACTTTTCCCATCGGTCTTCCGTGTCGGTTCTCAACATGAGTATACCCTGCTGATTGTGGGCGATAGGAAGATTGGTGAGCGATCGCAATTCGGGAATTAAAGTCCGATAACGTTCTAAACTACTCTGTCTTAATTTCCAAGCCCGCCCCTTCGTCTTATGACTGATAACCCCCATCAGTACCCCCAGGGCGGCGCAAGTTGCTCCCTCGGTGGCCCCGTGGGAATCAATCAGGGTAACTTGCAGATTTTTCACCCTACTTAGTTCGTAGGCGATACTTGCGCCGATAACCCCCGCACCGATAATTAATATCCTCATCATAAATTTAAAAACCCCCGGGAACATCCGAGGGTTTCGGGGACTTAACTAGGTACGATCTTCAAGAAAGCATCAAAGTCCTTTAACGCCTCTTGATATTGATTGACCGCGGCGCTAAAATCTTTTTCTTTAGCCGCTGCGTCAATACGTTCAAAGTGAACGAAAAGATTCTTCGCTAATTGACGGGCTTGGTCTTGGTCTTTGGGTAGGAGACTGCGGGAAAGCCCCGTCATACTCTGACGTAATCCACCTAAAGGCCCGTGGATGAAGGTGCGGGTATCTACCCAGTTTTTGGAACTGATCAAACTGGCCAACTCTTCCATTTGTTCTCTAGCGGCTGAAATAGGCGCTACATACACTTGTAATTGCTCAATTTTCTGAGGGCTGTAAGTAGTAGGGATGGCAACTTCGGGCCCGCCGCAACTGACGAGGAAGCCCGTCACTAGTACCAAAATGAGAGATAGTATCGATCGAATACGTGGCATTGGTTTATGTTAACGATTGAATGCACTCATAGATTACTACTGATTGTCTCAGTATTGAAGACTTTTTGTAAAATATAAAGCAAATGAAAGAGAGGTTTTTTTAAGTGGTTCCTTTACGCGATAATAACCCCACCGCGATTACTCCCTACGTCACCTATACGCTGATCGTTGCCAATATCGCTGTCTTTATCTACGAATTGACTCTCTCCGGGCCCCAACTAGAGGGATTTTTTCAACTCTTCGCCGTCGTGCCAAAGCAATTAAGCCTTTCTTTCTCTGGATACCCCCTAGCCCAACCGGTTCCCGAATTCTGGACTTTATTTACTTCCCAATTCCTTCACGCCGGTTTTCTGCACGTGGGGGGTAATATGTTATTCCTGTGGATTTTCGGCAATAACGTCGAGGATAAACTAGGTCATGTGAAATTTTTGATTTTTTATCTCGCCTGCGGGGCCCTTGCCGCCCTCACTCAATGGTATTTTTCCCCCGGTTCTAATATACCCTCCCTCGGTGCCAGTGGAGCGATCGCCGGTGTCATGGGGGCCTATATCCTCCGCTTTCCCAATGCCGAAGTCCTCACCCTGATTCCCCTCGGTTTCTTCTTCTGGACTTTCCGCGTCCCCGCCTTCTTCTTCCTTGGTTTCTGGTTTCTCCAACAGGCTTTCTACGGTTTCGCCAATCTGGGCGTAGCCGTTAATGTCGGCATGGAAAGCGGTGGTATCGCTTACTGGGCCCACGCAGGCGGCTTCGTGTTCGGCGCTATTCTCGGCCCCCTCCTGGGATTATTATCCGATCAAGATTAAGAATTTATTGCTAATTATTCTCAAGAGTATTGACAATTATTTTCAATAAGTTTATATTTATCTATAGTGTTCTCCTCTATACAGGAAGGATTGAAGATGGAACCGGCTGGCAGTCTCTAAAAACGGTATCCATTTTTTTTGTCTTCCCGATCAGGATAAACTAGAAGATTGAAATAACAAAACAATATAAAATATGCAGACTAATCATTACGATGTGATAGTCATCGGTTCGGGAATCGGCGGGTTAGTAACGGCGACGCAACTGGCGGCTAAAGGAGCTAAGGTATTAGTTTTAGAAAGATATATCATCCCCGGTGGTAGCGCAGGATATTTCGAGAGGAAGGGTTATCGCTTTGACGTGGGTGCTTCCATGATCTTCGGTTTCGGCAAAAAAGGCACTACTAATCTACTAACCCGTGCTCTGTCTGCTGTTAATACCAGTATAGAAACTATTGCCGACCCTGTACAGATCCATTATCATCTACCAGGCGGATTAGATTTGAAAGTGCATCGAGATTATGAGAAATTCTTGCAAGAACTGATCGCTTATTTTCCCCATGAAGCCAAAGGTATCAGACAATTTTACGATGAGTGCTGGCGGGTGTTTAATTGTCTCAACGCGATGGAATTACTTTCCTTGGAAGAGATCGGCTATTTAATGCGGGTATTTTTCGCCCATCCAAGGGCTTGCCTGGGTTTGGTGAAGTATTTACCACAAAACGCCGGGGATGTGGCGAGAAGATACATAAAAGACCCAGGCCTACTAAAGTTTATCGATATGGAGTGTTATTGTTGGTCGGTAGTCCCAGCAGATAAAACGCCGATGATTAACGCCGGGATGGTATTCAGCGATCGTCATTACGGCGGCATCAATTACCCTAAAGGTGGAGTGGGAAAAATAGCGGAAACATTAACTCACGGTTTGGAGAAAGCCGGGGGCGAGATTAAATATAAAGCTAGGGTCAAAGAAATCCTGCTAGATAAGGGAAAAGCCGTGGGCGTGCAGTTAGCCACCGGAGAAAAGTATTATGCCAAACGCGTCGTTTCTAATGCCACCCGTTGGGATACTTTTGAAAAATTACTACCGGAGTCGGAATTGCCGCGCCGCGAACAACGTTGGCAAAAGCGCTATCAGAAATCTCCCAGTTTCTTGAGTCTACATCTGGGGGTTAAAGCCGATTTACTACCTCCGGGTACAGAGTGCCATCACATCCTTTTGGAAGATTGGGGTAATATGGAAGGGGAACAAGGAACGATTTTCGTATCTATACCGACTCTACTCGATCCCGGTCTGGCGCCGGAGGGTTATCATATCATCCACGCTTTCACACCCAGTTCGATCGAGCGCTGGCAGAATCTAGATAGTAAAGAGTACGGGGAAAGAAAAGAAGAATCGGCACAATTACTGATTAAAAGGTTAGAACATATTTTCCCAGGTTTATCGAGTTCCCTGGATTACATGGAAGTAGGCACGGCCAGAACCCATAGACGCTTTTTAGGTCGTGAAGATGGGACATACGGGCCGATTCCCCGTCATAAATTATTGGGTTTATTGGGAATGCCCTTCAATCGTACCGTAGTACCAAATCTATACTGTGTCGGCGATAGCACTTTTCCAGGACAGGGTTTGAACGCGGTGGCTTTTTCTGGGTTCGCTTGCGGTCACAGAATAGCCGTGGATTTAGGTTTACCATCTGCGTGAATTCTCTCTCATGGATAATTAAAAAATCTATCATAATAAATATGTGGGGGATTATTAACCTTTGGTATTAATAACCTGTAAAGATATGGAAAACGCTCCGAAATATTCCCATTTAGAAACTTCCTTGATCGATTTAATTTATCATGGTGAAGATAACTCTAATTTGCTGTCGGTAATTGCTGAGACTATAGGTAGATATTTAAACGCCCACCTTAGCGTCATCCTCACCGGGTTACACAATGATTTTTTATGCTGTGAGGGTTTTTGGAGTAATGAAGATAATTCATCTATTACCCCGGAGAAGATTTTGTCTTTGGATTTAATCGAATCCATCGTGCTGAGTAATGAACCGTGCCTTATTCCCGATGCGCCTCAATTAGGTCAATGTTTAGCCATGAGATTAGATACGAGGGGCAAACCCACGGGGATTTTATTAGTTAGCAGTAGCCTGAAGAATTTCTGGACGGAAGATAAACAACTAATTTTTCGTTCGGCCGGTTATTTAGCGGCCATTGCCCTGGTCGTCGGGCCGCAAGCGGAAATGTCACCTAGTATCGGGTTTAACCAAGGCAGTAGGAATAATACCGGACAGAATAGCCCTCTCGTTAATCGTCTGCGGCAGTTAATGCGAAGACAGTTCGAGCAACAACGCCAACTAAACGAAATCAAGGATGATATTATAGCCGCGGTGAGCGATCGAGCGAGAAATCCCTTGGCAACTTTGAAAATGGCGATCGATGCTCTCAGCGATAATAAAAGAAAGTTACCCGCTAAATCCCAAGAAAATTACTGGAAAATTATCAAGCACGAGTGGAATACGCTCAACGATTTAATTAATAATATCATCGCTTTAAAACAATTGAAATCACAAGAATTAACGGTTAACTTACAAACAGTAAATATTTTAGAATTGCTTTATAAAAATACAGAAAGTTTCGCTCAACAGTGGCGAGAAGATTCCCGTAAAGGATTGGAGTTCGTGATCGAAGATAATCGCTCGTGCCCTGATAGAGAAATCAAAACTGATCCCCAGCATTTGAGTAAAATATTACATGAATTATTGAGTAATGCTGGGAAATTTTCTTCTAAACAAAGTAAAGTTCACTTGATAATATCAGATCACCCGCCAGAAGCGAAAAAGTTTCTAGAAATTAAAGTGATGAGTACGGGTTTGGGTATTAGTAAAGAGGAGAAAACTCAAATTTTTGAACCATTCCGGCGAGGTACGGGGATTACAGAACAAGCGATCGCAGGAACGGGAATAGGATTAGCCCTAGTCAAAGGTTTGGTGGAATTAATCGATGGCAAGGTGAAAGTAGACAGCGAACCGATCGAGAACAGCACCTATTACGTCAACACATTCACCGTAATTTTACCCCGGATAAATAGTAACTTATAAAAGCAGTTATTATAATTAGCCTATGTCCCGTCGTCAATTTTTCAGTTTATGCGCCGCCCTTTTCTTGGGCTTGATCCTCGGTTTCACTCCCCTGTCAGAAGCCTACGCCATGGGAGGTAAACAACCCCTATTAAATCAACCAGCGCCGGATTTCACCCTACCCAGTAATACGGGAGATGGCGACGTTTCCCTCGCGGATTACCGGGGCAAATGGGTGGTTTTATATTTTTATCCCAAAGACTTCACCCCCGGCTGTACCTTGGAAGCACAACGTTTTCAGAAAGACTTACCCAAATACATCGCTAAAAATGCCCAAATATTAGGTGTTAGCGCCGATGATGTAAATTCTCACACCGAATTCTGCGACTCGGAGGGATTAAAATATCCCCTCTTAGCGGATACGAAAGGAGAGGTAAGTAAAGCATACGGGTCATGGCTGGGGGTCGCGTCTTCACGTCACACTTATATCATCGATCCAGAGGGTATCTTACGGGAGAGATTTTTAGGTGTTCAACCGGCTATTCATAGCGCCGAAGTTCTGGTGCGCTTGAACCAATTACAAGCCCATTCCTAAAATTATCTAGCCGGTAAAGAAGGCAATCGCGGCGATTTTTTCGGGCTGTTAGCGGTTTTACCGGCTAATTTGGGTGGGAGAGAAGGTAAACTGGGGGTGAAAGCTAGATTGCTACTTACCGGCTCTAATTGGGGTAAATCGAGGCAAATAGCACTGGAGTTGTGAGGTATGGCAAAATCGAAACACCTATAAGAATTAGTGGCTGTATCGGCTAACTCGATCGTGATCACTTCCGCTTCCCCTTTTTCCCCCTCTTCCCCTTTCTCCGCCTGCGCCAGTAAGAAAGGTTCTATTTCCGTTTTGATCAATTCTGCCAATCGGGCTTTATAAGATTCTAAATGAGGGTTTGATGGTTGCGTTTGGGAAGATAGGGGAATGACGGTTAACTGTTGAGTTTCCTGCCAACCTTCCCCCAAGAAATCTGACATCACATCGCTATGACAACGAATTTCCCAATTGCCGGGGCCGAGATAGGTGTAAGGAATCACCATGATCAATCCTTGGTCATTGCTGCGACGATGATAGATCTGTCGATCGCTCTGATAAGATCGCTCTGTATAACCTTCGTAGGTGATGCAGATTTCCACGTCTTGTTGACGATAATCCGACTCGGCGACGATACGGTATTTCCCTTCTTGTAAAGTACCGGAGGAATCGAGCGATAGCCAGTTTCGCTCTCCTTCTTTCTGGATGAGAAATTTCATACTGCCAGGGGTAAAAGAGTCTCTTAACAAGAAACAGACTGGTAAAGTTAAACTTTGTGCCGCGCTCTCTGCATAAATTCCCGATCGCTTAATACTTCTTCACGGGAAAGGGTGATTTGTTCTCCCGTGTCCAACCATTTCCATTGAAGAGTCCCATTTTGGGATTCGCTATCGCCGATAATAATACAGGCTTTGGCCCCACTACGATCGGCCCTTTTAAACTGTTTGCCGAAAGCACTACCGCTGAGATCCAATTCCACTTTCAACCCGTGATGACGTAGCTTCTGGGCTAACAGTAAAGCTTCCGATTCGGGTTTATCTCCCTTGGAGACGATGTAAATATCGGGAGCTAAAGAGGGTGAAGTTCGCCCCTGCTGTAATAATAATATTAATCTTTCCAGACCGATCGCCCAACCCACCGCGCCGGTTTCGGGGCCGCCCAACTCTTTCACCAAGCCATCGTAACGGCCGCCGCCGCACACGGTAGCCTGCGCGCCCAAGTCCTCGGATTGAATCTCGAAAGCCGTATGGGTATAGTAATCTAAACCTCTCACCAAACAGGGATTAAGTTGATAATAAATGCCTAACCCCGTTAATAGAGATTGCACCCCGTCAAAGTGTTTTTGAGAAGCATCACCGAGATGATTCAGAATACTGGGGGCGTTTTGACAAATTTCCTGAGTCTTCGGGTCTTTACTATCGAGAATACGTAGGGGATTCCTCGTTAATCTGTCTTGAGAGTCAGGGTCTAAATCTTCTTTATAGGGGGTGAGATAATGAATTAAAGCTTCTCGATAGCGTTGTCGATCTCCTGTGTTGCCCACGGAGTTGAGATAAAGAGTCAGTTTTTCCAAACCTAAAGCTTTTAATATATCGTGGGCGAGGGCGATAACCTCCACATCTCCCCTAGGGTCATAGCTGCCGATTAATTCCACCCCCAGTTGATGAAATTGCCGCTGACGGCCTGCCTGAGGTCTTTCATAACGGAACATGGGGCCGGTATACCAGAGACGTTGTACGCCGCCCGTGGACGCGAGATTATGTTCGATGTAGGCGCGCACTACTCCCGCTGTACCTTCGGGGCGGAGAGTGAGCGATCGATCTCCCCTATCTGCAAAAGTATACATTTCCTTGCCCACCACATCGGTCGCCTCACCGATACCCCTTTCAAACAGGGAAGTGGTTTCAAAAATAGGGGAACGGATCTCCCGGTACACCGATCTATGTAATATATCTCGCGCTATATCCTCGACGTATTGCCAATAACCCACCTCTGTAGGTAGTATGTCCCTCGTCCCTCTACTCGCCTGTATTGCGCCCATTATATCCGTGTGATTCCCTGTGATAGCAAGTCCTTAGACTTGCTCCATCATATCAAAATCCGCTACTAGGTTTTAGCTTTATTGGCCACCGTGGAGACGGCAGTAGGAGTGAGGAGGAGTTTTCCAGTTTTCTTGTCTATTGTATAACTAACCCGGCTCGTTCTCGAAGGACAACAGAGAGGGTCTCCGGGGCTGTAACGATTGAAAGCTACCACGAGACTGTTAGCATTCTGGAGGAAAACTTCTTGCGACGCGCCATCGGTGCGAGAATCCATCGGGACGGGGGCAACTGTGCCGACGAATTTACCGTTAACGAAGACGAATTCCATATAGCCTTTGGGCCTGCACATCCCATCCACTCCACTCATCCCAGCCACGACAACGGTCTTGCCGTAAGTTTGCACGGCGTTGAAAAGTTTCCAGCCAGCTTTGGCGACGGCTTTGTCTTCTTCTGTGGTGGCTCGACGGATTTGAGTCACGCAACGGTCATCAATACTGGGTTTAGTAGCGGGTTTGGGAATGATGCCGTCGCCTTTGTTCCAGTTACTTAAAGGTTTATCCAGCCAAATTTTATCGGCTGCGGCTTTCGCCTGGGGGGCGAAGGTCATCAATCCCAATCCCTGGGCAGTTTTATATACTATCTGTAAGTTACCTTTAGGGTTGATCATGTATTGTTTCGCCCCCGGTAAGAGGGTTAGAAATTTACTTTCTAATTTCATTTGCTCTTCCGGGCAAGCTTTGCGTGTGCCCGCTAGATCCTTATCGATGGTTAGGGTGTTATTTTTCTCTTGGTAGCCTCCCATGAAGCGATTGCATCCCGATGATCCGCTGAGACGATTTTTGGCAAAAGTGGCGGTGATGGCGGTATCGCCTAGGGGTAGGGTTTCCGTCCAAGAAATCAATTTCCAGATAGTGCCTTCTAAGGTGGGGGTGGGGGTAGCAGCGATCGCTATTGGTGAGTTTCCGGTATAAATTAAAGCAAGGGTTAAGATTAATTTGCCGATTTTCTGAGGAGTTATTTTCATGAGCGTTAGTTCCAAGCATCACGGGTACTTGATCTATAAGTCGATCACCCCGGCTATCTGTGTTCCTAACTTCCCGGAAAATTACTAGAATGTAATATAATGGCACAAATTTTTGTGCTTGTCCTCACGTAGATATTTACTTACGATCTTCATTATGCAGACAGTAGAACCCCAACCGACCTCAAGCCTCATGGCAGCCCCGAAAAAAGGCATACCAGTTACTATCATCACGGGTTTTTTAGGCAGCGGTAAGACTACCCTACTCAATCATATTCTTACCAATCAGCAGGGCATAAAAACGGCGGTATTGGTCAACGAATTCGGTGAAATCGGGATTGATAACGAATTGATCATCTCCACCGACGAGACTATGGTAGAACTCAATAACGGTTGTATCTGCTGTACTATCAATGAGGATTTAGTGCAAGCGGTGTATAAAGTTCTCGAAAGACCGGAAAAAGTAGATTACCTGGTAGTGGAAACTACCGGTTTAGCTGACCCTTTACCCGTGGCGCTGACGTTTTTGGGTACGGAGTTACGGGAGATGACGCGTCTGGATTCGATCGTTACCCTGGTAGATTGTGCTAACTTCAGTCTCGATCTTTTCAACTCCCAAGCCGCCCAGAGTCAAATAACCTACGGCGATATTATCATTCTCAATAAAACCGATTTAGTCGATGAAGCGGATGTGGATAGATTAGAAATAAGAATCCGCGACATGAAAGAATCGGCGCGCATCCTGCGGACTAAAAAATCAGAAGTACCTTTACCTTTAATCTTGAGCGTGGGTTTATTCGAGTCGGATAAATATTTCGGCGAGGAAGAACATCACGATCACGATCACGATCATCATGAGCACGACCATCATAACTGTGAACACGATCACGATCACGACCATCACGATCATCACGACCATTCCAATCATCTAGAAGTAGACGGATTTACTTCCCTATCATTCGCCAGCGATAAACCCTTCAATATCCGCAAGTTCCAATATTTTCTCGATAATCAACTGAGCGAGAATATCTTCCGCGCCAAGGGGATTCTCTGGTTCGATGAAAGCCCGAAACGTCACATCTTTCACCTCAGCGGTAAGCGTTTCACCCTCGAAGATGATGAGTGGAAAGGGGAGAAAAAGAATCAATTGGTTTTAATCGGTCAGAATTTAGACCAGGAAAACCTGAGAAAACAGATCGAAAATTGTATCTGTTTACCTTCTGCTACCAGGGGGAAAGGTTTCGCTAAATGATCTGTCAACAGTAGTATCGAAACCCGATCGTAATTAAAGTTGTGATCGGGTCGATCAAGCCAGTTGCTCTGTAAAAATACTTAAAAATTACCTTAAAATTTATTTGCGTAGTTTCTTAAATAAATTTAAACTTTATCTTTGTTGACTTTTCAGAAAACTAATGGTTAATATTGTAGGAAATCATTAGGAATATTCCGCATGAAAATAAATTTTTTTAAAGCCAGTCTCTCACTAATACCCGCTATGGCTCTAGCGAGCGCTACTCCAGCCGATGCTTATCAGATTTTTACCGCGCAAGATCCTAACGGTTCTCAAACTCCCCTAGCGAGTTTTCCTCTAGCTTCAGCGCAGAGAAACGCGTTTTTAAGCAATCTCCAAGGGGTAGGTACTGAAAGTTTTGAGAGTTTTGCCAATTTCAGCCAAGTGCCCTTAAATTTAACCTTCCCAGGCTCGACGGGAAATATCACGGCGAATCTAACAGGTGGAGACGGTATTATATATGACTCACCCGGTGGCGGTAGATTCGCCACGTCTGGAAGCAATTTCTTAGAAGTTGACGCGGGTAACAACTTCCAAGTTAGTTTTAATAAAGAAGTAGCGGCATTTGGTTTCTACGGAACTGATTTAGGTGATTTTGGAGGCACGTTGGCACTGAAATTAGTTGACGGCACGACGACTACGGTTAATGTTCCTATTTCTTCCAATCAATCGGGGAACGAAGGTAGTGTGCTATTCTACGGTATCATCGCCGACAATGCTTCCGAAACCTTTAGCTCCGTTGAGTTCCTTAGCACCAGCGGGGACAACGATATATTCGGCTTCGATGACTTCACTATCGGTGATCTCGGTCAAGTACAGCCTCCTAATGACAGCACTCCTGAACCTGCTACCACCTTGGGTTTAGCTTCTTTGGCTTTACTCGGCGCGGCTACTAAGTACAAAAAAACAAAATAATTAACTGTCGATTTTTCTTTGTGTTTTTGGGGTTGCTTAAAAAATTGAAAATTTTTCCACCGCAAGGAGACAAAGAACAGATAGAGTTTCAGGTTGCTGTAAGACCTGATTCAATGACTGAAGGCGGATTCAGTAAAGCTCATCGGGAGCATCGCATTTGTGCCTTAACCGGCAGGGAATAATACTAAATCCGCAAATAAAAAGCTACTTATCCGACCCGGCAGAGAATTTATTCTCTGCCTCAGAGCTTTGAGTAGGTTTAAACTGAGATCTTGCACCATTGTCAATAAATCCGATCGTGGTCAATTGGCTGGTAAGCTCCCTGACCCGACCGGGATTCAAAGCCCGGTCTCATAGGAAAAATCGGTTAATACCGATTGACTTTGGGCATTAAATGCGATATTTCAAGTGTAAATTTATTTTTAGTCGGTGTGTTTCCGACTGTCCGTATAAGGCTGAGAATTTATTCTCTGCCGGTTTGCGGCATCAAGACAGAAAAATCAGATTTTTCACATTGGTGCAAGATCTCAGCTAAAGAGGACTTAGACTATGAGGCGGGGAATTGAGTCCCCGCCGGTCGTTGCAAAAATGGGATGCTCCCTGTAATTTAAGTAATCGCCCCAGCTGGTACCGTTATAGTAGTAAGTCATTTGTTTGAACTCCTGAATTTTTTTCCATGTCTTTACTATAAGCAAGTTCCCCTAGCTACGTTTTAGACATATGTGCCGTCTATATTTCCGAAAAGTGTAATCAAAATATTGCCGTTGC
>JADQBB010000011.1 GCA_016903695.1 Chlorogloea purpurea SAG 13.99 | reverse complement strand
CAGAAATACTTTTTAAGTGCTTTTTAAGTTCCTGTTTTTCTTGTGGAGTCATATTTTTCGTGAAAGAGTTTACTTCATTGTCTCTTTTTTTTCAAGACATGCTTTAAGTATTTATACTCATTACAAAAGTGGGATGCTCCCGTTGATAGTTCCTCTGCTTATCGAGAAAACCAAAATCTGCTCAAGAAAATTGAAAACCAAATTAACGACTTAGAAACTTTAACCGCGAGTGATTTAAAGATTACAGATCATGGTGGTTTACTGGGGGGCGATCGTTTGCTAGAGCAACTTGGAGAAAGTTTAGCGCTCTCCCCAGAACAATTCCAGTTACTGGTCGAAGAAATTGCCAATAATGATTGGCTTGTTATTCGTCTTACCTTATTGGGTACGCCTTATCTAAATCCGAGGCTCTTAGAAACGATAGTCAGGAAAACTCGCCGTAAAGATTTAGGTTATTTACTTCAACAATTACAGGGGCAGGGTTTAATGACAGAAGAGATATTTCGCTGGATTGTAGAAAAGAATCCCGACCCGCAGTTAATTAATTACTACGGCAAAGCTCTCGATAAAAATAGTCCATTGGTGAATTTATGCCTCCAGTATCTGATGATGGGAAATCTTTTATTATCGGATGATTTCCAACCTCAGCCTACACAGATCAAGTCCATAGATAGCGTATCCGAAGGGGAAAACCAGTATAAGATAGTCAGGTGGGTTTCTCGTCCAAATCAAGGCTTGACCGTGTTCTCTAATACGGGCAGCGGGTGGTTAGTAGAAAGCGATCGATGTCGGTT
The DNA here is from genome assembly GCA_016903695.1 of Chlorogloea purpurea SAG 13.99. Classification (GTDB taxonomy): domain Bacteria; phylum Cyanobacteriota; class Cyanobacteriia; order Cyanobacteriales; family Microcystaceae; genus Chroococcopsis; species Chroococcopsis gigantea_A. The sequence continues at coordinate 108,915 of JADQBB010000011.1, read as the reverse complement.
TAATTAATAATAGCCGTGCGTAGGCCAAATTCTGTTAAGATTGTTAAGAAAAACCAGCCCTTGAAAATAGAATATTTCACCATGACCCAAAACCCTGGCAATAAATCCACAGTCATAGCACCCTCGATTCTCTCCGCCGATTTTAGCCGTTTGGGCGCGGATATTGAAGCCGTCGATAAAGCCGGTGCTGATTGGATTCACGTCGATGTAATGGATGGTCGTTTCGTGCCCAATATCACCATCGGCCCGTTAATCGTTTCAGCGATTCGTCCTTATACTAAAAAGCCTTTAGACGTTCATTTGATGATCGTGGAACCGGAAAAATATGTAGCGGACTTCGCTAAAGCTGGGGCGGATATTATTTCCGTACACGCGGAACACAACGCTTCGCCTCACTTACACCGCACCCTGTGCCAAATTCGCGAATTGGGTAAACAGGCGGGAGTAGTGTTGAATCCTTCCACTCCCTTAGATTTTATCGAATACGTTCTACACCTGTGCGATCTAGTGCTGATAATGAGTGTTAACCCCGGTTTCGGCGGACAAAGCTTTATACCGGAAGTAGTGCCCAAAATTCGCCAATTGAGACAGATGTGTGCTGAAAAAGGTTTAGACCCCTGGATCGAAGTGGACGGCGGTTTAAAACCTTCTAATACCTGGCAGGTTCTCGAAGCTGGGGCTAATGCGATCGTAGCAGGTTCTGCGGTTTTCAACGCTCCCGACTACGCGGCCGCCATCGAGGGTATCCGTCACAGCAAACGTCCCCAACCCGAACTAGTTACCGCGTAAACGCATTAATACCATTCTGAAACTGCATCACTTGAAGGGTTTTGTTACAAAAATCACAAAATAACAGGGGTTAAAAAGAATTAAATGGCTATATCAGAAAGCTGAATTACTTTAAGAACTTAGAGTTTAGCCATTAAATAAATTCATAAAATTAACCCCACCAAGTGAGTTCAAAGAGGATGACAATGGTACAAACGCCGCAGAAGGAAGAAACGGTCAATAAGTTTGAGAAACTCAAAGCTCAAAAAGACGGACTGATGATTAAGGACGAGTTAGATTACTTCGCTCAAATTGGCTGGGAAGCGATGGACAAAACCGATTTGGAACATCGTCTAAAATGGGTGGGCGTTTTTTACCGCCCCGTAACCCCAGGTAAATTCATGATGCGTCTGCGAGTACCTAACGGTATTCTCACCAGCCCACAGATGCGAGTTTTAGGGGAAATCCTGCAACGTTACGGCTCGGATGGTAGTGGCGACATTACCACGAGACAGAATATACAATTACGCGGCATCCGCCTCGAAGATATTCCCGCTATTTTCACACAAATGCGATCGGTCGGCCTGACTTCGGTACAATCGGGAATGGATAACGTGCGTAACATCACCGGCTCACCGATGGCCGGACTCGACGGTAATGAACTGATCGACACTAGAGAATTGGTGCAGAAAGTTCAAGATATGATCACCAACGGCGGCGAGGGTAATTCCGAGTTCACCAATCTACCCCGTAAATTCAATATAGCGATCGAAGGCGGCAGAGACAATTCAGTACACGCTGAAATTAATGATGTGGCTTTCGTCCCCGCTTATAAAGACGGCGAGTTAGGTTTTAACGTGGTAGTCGGGGGCTTTTTCTCTGCTAAACGTTGTGAAGCCGCTATCCCAATGAACGTTTGGGTAAGACCGAATGAAGAAGTGGTGAATTTATGCCGGGCGATTCTAGAAGTGTATCGCGACCACGGCTTAAGAGCCAATCGTCAGAAATCCCGTCTCATGTGGTTGATAGACGAGTGGGGTGTGGAGAAATTTCGAGCTACAGTAGAATCTCAATTAGGACATCTTCTAACCACCGCTGCCGATAAAGATGAATTGGATTGGGATAAAAGAGATCATATCGGTGTGTATCCCCAGAAACAACCCGGTATGAGTTATGTGGGTTTGCACATTCCCGTAGGGCGCTTGTACGCTGAAGATATGTTCGCTTTAGCCCGCATCGCTGAAACCTACGGTAGCGGTGAAATCCGTCTCACAGTGGAACAGAATGTGATCATTCCAGACGTGGCTAATGAGTTATTGCCGGTGTTATTAGAAGAACCTTTACTGACCAAATTCTCGGTCAATCCCCACGGCTTAGAAAGGTCTGTAGTGTCTTGTACCGGCGCGCAGTTCTGTAATTTCGCCCTCATAGAAACTAAAAGCCGGGCCACCAGTTTGATGAGAGAGTTAAGTCAAGAATTGGATATTCCCAATAGTGTGCGGATTCATTGGACGGGATGCCCTAATTCTTGCGGACAGCCGCAAGTAGCCGATATTGGGCTTATGGGTACGAAAACTCGTAAAGATGGCAAAACTGTCGAAGGGGTAGACCTGTATAGGGGCGGCAAGGTGGGGAAAGATGCCCATCTCGGTACTTGTGTACAGAAAGGAATCCCCTGCGATGATCTTAAACCGCTTTTGAAATCGATTTTGATCGCGGAATTCGGGGCGGTAGAGAAGTAGTAAATAGGGGAAACAAAAGTCGGAGTCGAGAGTATACACTCTCGACTTTCTTTATTTTGACTAATTACTAGCCACTGGAGTTTGTTTTTCTTGGGCGAGGAATTGTTCTAATTCGTCTAGTGCGTCCGCATCTACCTTGGTTTGCATCGGGCAGAATTTGGGGCCGCACATGGAACAGAATTCCGCGGTTTTATAAATATCGGCGGGCAGGGTTTCATCGTGGTATTCTTTAGCTCTTTCCGGGTCTAAAGATAACTCGAATTGACGATTCCAATCGAAGTTATAACGGGCGCGGGATAGTTCGTCGTCCCTGTCACGGGCCCCAGGACGGTGACGAGCTATATCGGCGGCGTGGGCGGCGATTTTATAGGCTATAAGACCATTGCGTACATCCTCGGCGTTGGGTAGACCTAAATGCTCTTTCGGGGTAACGTAACATAACATGGCGGTTCCGTGCCAGCCAGCGATCGCTGCTCCGATAGCCGAGGTAATATGGTCGTAACCTGGGGCGATGTCGGTGACGAGGGGGCCGAGGACGTAGAAAGGCGCTTCGCTACACTCTTCCATCTGTTTTTTCACGTTGAATTCGATCTGATCGATCGGTACGTGTCCGGGCCCTTCTACCATAACCTGTACATCGTGTTCCCAGGCGCGGCGGGTTAGTTGACCGAGGGTTTTCAACTCGGCTAGTTGGGCGTTATCGGAAGCATCGTGAGTACAACCGGGACGGAGAGAGTCACCGAGGCTGAAAGACACGTCGTATTTTTTAAAGATTTGGATGATCTCGTCGAAATGAGTGTACAGGGGATTTTGTTTGTGATGGTGTAACATCCAGCGGGCGATGATGCCACCTCCCCTAGAGACGATACCTGTGAGACGAGTTTTCACCAAGGGTAAGTGTTCGATCAGGATACCCGCGTGAATCGTCATGTAATCTACGCCCTGCTGGGCGTGTTTTTCGATGATGTGGAGGAAATCATCGGGAGTAAGTTTCTCGATGCTACCGTGTACGCTTTCTAAGGCTTGATAGATGGGTACAGTACCGATGGGTACGGGAGAAGCGTTGATGATAGTGGTGCGTATCGCATCTAAATCACCGCCTCCTGTGGATAAATCCATCACTGTATCTGCGCCGTATTTAACCGCGAGTCTCAGTTTATCTAACTCTTCCTCCATATTGGAAGAATTGGGAGAAGCGCCGATATTAGCGTTGACTTTACACTTGGAAGCGATGCCGATACACATCGGTTCGAGATTGACGTGATTGATATTAGCGGGAATAATCATTCTGCCGCGGGCTATTTCTGCACGAATCAATTCCGGGGGTAAATTTTCCCGTTTGGCCACGTAGTGCATTTCTTCAGTGATAACGCCCTGGCGCGCGTAGTGCATCTGAGAGACGTTTTCCTGTCCGTGTCGGTTATTAACCCATTCTTGTCTCATAATTCTTAGTTCCTCTGTAAAAAGCTTCCCTACGCTGGTATTACCCAGTCTCAGGTTGTAAGGGTATTTCTCAGCCTGGATCACTCAGACACCCCTAGCTATGCGCTCAATTCTATCATTTCCCACAAACTTTGGAACTGAAGGTTTGTTTAAGAAGAAGGCGATCGCCGAAATTTTGCTCATAAATAACTAAAGCTTCTTCTACGACTCGCTCACGAAAATAACGACTCAAATCCGATGAAGCTCTTAAATATACCTGTCTATGTATTATACTTGAAAACTCATCTTGCATCGTAATAATAGCCAAGCCAGGGGTTTTTCCCTGTTGAAATTCTACCAAAACATCAACATCACTTTCAGTGGTAAAATCACCCCTTAATACCGAACCAAATAAAGACAACTTGCGTATCCAGTATCGTTTACAAAATTGTTGAATTTCTTCTAAAGGTAAATTAATAGGAAGAGTTGTTTTCTGCATGATTGAAACTTGTGAGTGATTTTACAACCTCAGTCCATCCCAATTCTAGTTCTTCTTCTGCTGTATCACGAATTTTACGCTTGAATTATTTAATTTAATAAGAGCGACCATCTTTGTGCGTTAAAGTCCATTCGCCATTAGATGATTGTGTTGCTTTGAGATCATCGTTCGGATATTCCACCTCATCTCCTTCACTGCGATCGCCAATCTCCAGATAGGTAACATCGTCTCCAGACCGATTGACCAGTTGATGGGCTATCCCCGTACCCGCTTTAAAGCCATAGCAGTCACCCGGATTCAAAGTTAATTCGTCTTGACCGAGAACCAGGGTTGCGGTTCCTTCCAGTACAAAAATGAATTCATCCTGCTTCGAGTGGCTATGAGCGAGAGCGGAAATTGCGCCGGGGGAAAGATGGGTTAAATTAACCCCGAAGTTAGTCAACCCGAAGAACTCGCCAAGTTTGCGTTTCAATCGACCTTGAACAAGGGTCGCATAAGGCTCCGGGTATATAGTTTTACCCATCGGTGCCGGAATTAATCCCGCAGGAATCGGTAATTGTTTCAAGATATATTCACTCCGAATCGCTACAAGTATAAACGCTGCCGCCGGATAGCCTGTGAATCACGCTCCGCAAATAGGGCAAACATTTTAGAGAGCGTAACAAGCCAAAGCTTTCTTCACTTTCCCGGTGCTGTCAAACATGAACACTTCAGCAACCATGCCCCGATGCCCTCGGTAATACAGAGTGACGCTATCTACACCCACTAGCACCTCTTTTAAATCGAAATGAAGATCGGGTATTTGCTCTAGCCCCCTCTCCCAGTAAGCTTTCACGGCAAACTTGCCACACAGAACCCCGCCCTTTTCCCCGGCAATAGACGCAATCAGGGGAGACGCAAACTCGAAGTCATCGGCATAATGACCCAGTACGGCATCAAGGTCATGGTTATTCCAGTCCTCGATCCATTTGTGGGCAAAGCGTCTGGCGGCATCCGGGCTGAAGATTGACACGGCGGTTAAAATAGGTCATATATGTTGACCTATTTAATCTATCCCATATAGCTTAATATGTCAACATGACTGACCTAAATATTTCAGAAACTAAGCGCAAACAGGAACTCAACAAAGCCCTAGAAGCTTTGCATTTTGCTTTTCGTGCCGTCGTGGCGCGACCGGATGCCATGCTAAGCGAGTATAAACTCACGCGTATCCATCACCGGATTTTATATTTCGTCGGCCGCAATCCGGGCTTAAGTGTTAATGAATTACTGGCTATTCTCAGCATCAGCAAACAATCTTTAAACCTCCCATTACGCCAACTGACCCAGTTGGAACTGATCGAGTCCACGAACGATACGATCGATCGCCGGATCAAGCGATTGAGACTCACACAAGAAGGTTCGTGTTTGGAGAATCAATTATCCGGCGATCAACGAGAACGTTTCGCGCGGGTGTTTGCAATTGTCGGGCCCGAGGGCGAAGAGGCTTGGCGTACAGTCATGCGTCTGCTCGCAGACCGTGAGTGAATTATTCTCGGCAATAGCGATTGATATTTAACAGCTGTTAACCTTTAGAGAAAAAAGGCAATCGAGAGCCACTCATACCTTTTCTAATGCTATTCTCAATATCTATAATCACTTTCTGAATTCCATTTTCTTCATCACCCAAAATATCTTTTTTCATTAAATCGAAGTAGTCTTGAATATTTTCTTTCAAAATAGGTCTATAGTTAACTTCGGTATTATGTATGTCCACTGCATCCCAAGCAATAATGGCTACGGTCACTACAGGCCCTAGTAATTCTCCACCTACTAAAGCTCCTGCTTTGCCCAAAAAACTTGCACTTGCTTTGGCAACAACTTTAGTGGCGACCTTCGCAGTCACTTTTTCAATTGCCACGATCGCTGCCTTCGCCAATAATGCCCCACCACCTAGACTTACAATAGTAAAAGCTTTTAACTGCAAAGGAACTTGTCTTCCTTCAATGTTAGTTACAAGAACAGTAACATTTTCCAAATACTCATCCCAATTTGCTTTAGGAATATTGTATCTAATACGGATTCTCTCAAAATTTCGTTGCAATTCTGTGGTATAAATTCTGGAAATATCTTTTGAAATATTCTTTAATTCAAGTTTTGCGATTTCAGGACGTAGGACACGGTTTATAAATTCCTGAAGAACTTCTTCTTGAATTTTTTCTTTGGCAGTGGGTAGATTTTTATTAAAAACTCGTTTTCCCGCCTGTAACGCTCCATTCAAACCAAATTTTTGCTGAGTCCAGTATCCAAAATACCAATCCAAGAAATCATCATTTTGATTTGAATCAACTCGGAGCATCAAACCATTAACCCATCGATCCAGTTCATCTGAAGCAGTTGTTAAAGCCGCTTCACGAGCTGCTAATAAAGCGGCATCAATCTCTACGCTGAGCTTATCTGCCCCAACTGTAACTATAGAGCTGTTAGATCCTCCAAAGCTATTAGATACAGAAGATGGCGTGTTTGCGAATACGAAGTACCGTCCTAGAGAAGATAGGATAATAAGTATTAAGAGGCCCCATAAAATAGTAGAGACAACGCGCCATCCCAACTTTAGCAACCTCTGTCCTGTAGGAGCTATCTCAATAGAATCGAGCAATACTAATTTGGCAAGTTCCCGAAAATATCCTTGTTCTGTAATACCGCACTTGATTCCCGTGATCGCAAGCCAATTGAGTAGTTTTTCAGATTGCCTAGATACTTCGGATGCTGTCATAAATTTAATCCCATCTAATGTAAATTTCTGTTTCTATTTCCGATAAAGTTGACAATTCACTGATTTATGAGAGGGCGTGCTTGTCGCCCTCAACGCTGATTTAAAGACAGACCTTGAAATTAAATGGAATTTATGATTTTGCGGATTTAACTATACTCTCTACTAAATGATAGGCTTCTTTTAATAGCATTTGACCATTCTCTACCGCTCTGATTAAATCCTAAGCATCTTTAGGGCTAATTAGATTAAGCCTTACTGGTTCTTTAAGGAAAATAATAAAATTCGTTTTATCTTTGTCTCCTAGCTTGGACGCTCTTTCTTTTGCTTCAATTTCCTTTAGCTTATCGACTAATTGCTCTTCGACAAAGCGCACCACCGTCGATCCTTAGCACTTTCTAGTATAGGCAACCTGTTCAACAGGATGAAAATTTTTATGCGAACGTCCAGTGTAGGAGAAACGAACTCATCAACCAGTTAGAGATGATTAATCAGTTGGCGGTTTTTCAATGGTTAGGGACGGTTCGCAGACTCAAGTTTAATACTCTATTTCCCGAATGCGATCGCTATTCCCTCTAAATGTGAAAAATCAACATATTTACGAAAGTATGGAGAGCCAGATTGTAGTTAAATAATTGATAGCTATATCCATCTCCCTTTTGCTCACTAATAATCCATATATTTAACTTACTTGGCGTATTAGCATGATTTTTATCATTTTCATAATTCTCGGTGCGGCGGCGTTAATTAGCGCCGGGGTTGGTGTGGGCAAAGGTGTGGAGGGATTTTATAAAATGCAAAAAGCCGAGAATATCGGCAAAAGCGCACAGGAGAAATACAAACTCGCCCGTCAGTGCGCAGATAACAAATCCGCCCGAACACAACAGTTAGCGAAAGAGTGAGCAGTAGTTCATTACTACTATAAAGGGGGAAACTTTGAGAAAAGGCGAAGTAACAAAATAAAAATATTCTAATTGCCAGCACTTCGCCTCGACACGAACTTAAACTTTCCGAGAGTAATACTCGACAACTAATAATTCATTAATAGTTAAAGCTATCCATTCCCGTTCCACAACGCCGTTAACTTTACCCACGAGAGCATTTTTATCGAACTCTAGATGACTGGGTAAATTAGCGAGTCCAGGATACTCCATATTTCTCTGTACTAACTGACGGGAAGCATCCTTGTCCTTGACACCGATCACGTCACCGGGGCGACACTGATAACTAGGAATATCCACGACTCTACCGTTTATGGTAACGTGACCGTGATTCACTAGCTGTCTGGCCCCGGAAATAGTGCCGGCCATACCCAGACGAAAGACGGTATTATCAAGACGCATCTCTAATAATTGTAGTAGGGCTTGACCTGTAGAACCAGTGGCGCGGCGGGCCTTGCGAACGTAGCCCACTAATTGTTTCTCGCTGACACCGTAGTTAAAGCGGAGTTTTTGTTTTTCTTCCAGACGGATAGCGTATTCCGAGCGTTTTTTGCGTGCCTGGCCGTGTTGTCCTGGTTGATAAGCGCGACGGGGGTTCTTTCTGGTTAATCCGGGTAATTCTCCCAATCTACGCACGATGCGTAACCGTGGTCCTCTATAACGAGACATAATTAAAAATTTGCTCCTGTGAAATTTTATCCCAAAAGTACAATTATACAGCCAAAGAGAAGTTTTTGAGCAAGGAAAACCTCAGAGCTTGGCTCTAACGGTAAATTCGTAGTCGCCACCAGCTTCTAGGTGATAATCGTAACGCTCTAAAAATCTACCCAGGGGTTCAAAGATCAAGGCCCGACCTAAAGAAGGTTCGACGGATAACTTACCTTCCCGGAAGTGCCAAGAGAAGCGCCATTGATAGTGATTGGTTCTCACTTCTCCCTCAAGGCTGCCAAACTGCCAGGACATTCTAATGATACGCACATGGGCTGTAGTTTCTGTGGAATGCTTGCCGCTCACGATCGCTATTTCAGGACATCTTCTAACCAAGATAGCGAATTTTTGTACCGATCGTCACTAGTCACTCGTCGCCAGTTACTAATCACTAGTCACGATGCACCTTAGGTGATAATCTAAAGTTGGCAAATTTTACAAAAACTTAAGACTTTCCCTTAAGCCATTTACTAAGCTAAATTCCAGAGTAAAAATAAGCATGGTAGCGACAACAGACACTAACGTAGGCAAAATCGTCCAAATCATCGGGCCGGTAATCGACGCAGTATTTCCTAGCGGCAACCTCCCCCGTATTTATAACGCTTTAACAGTAAAAGCTACAAACTCCGCCAATCAAGAAATTTCCGTTACCTGTGAAGTCCAACAGTTATTAGGTGATAACCAAGTGCGCGGCGTTGCCATGAGCAGCACCGATGGATTAGTACGTGGTATGGATATTGTTGATACTGGCGCACCGATCAGCGTACCCGTAGGGAAATGTACCTTAGGCAGGATCTTCAACGTTTTAGGTGAACCAGTAGACGAAAAAGGGCCGGTCAATGCCACCGAAACCTCTCCCATTCATCGCTCTGCGCCTAAATTCGTCGATCTAGAAGTAACCCCTAAAGTATTTGAAACCGGGATTAAAGTTATTGACCTTCTCACCCCTTATCGTCAGGGTGGAAAAATCGGGCTTTTCGGCGGTGCCGGAGTAGGCAAAACCGTGATCATGATGGAACTGATCAACAACATCGCCATTCAACACGGTGGTGTATCGGTATTCGGCGGTGTGGGTGAGCGTACCCGTGAAGGGAACGACCTCTACAACGAGATGATCGAATCGAAAGTTATTAACTCCGAAAACCCGGAAGAATCGAAAATCGCTTTGGTTTACGGACAGATGAACGAACCACCGGGGGCGAGAATGCGCGTCGGCTTATCGGCTTTAACTATGGCTGAATACTTCCGCGACGTGAACAAGCAAGACGTGTTGTTATTCATCGACAATATCTTCCGTTTCGTTCAAGCCGGTTCCGAAGTGTCCGCGCTTCTCGGTCGTATGCCTTCCGCGGTAGGTTATCAGCCTACTCTCGGTACTGATGTGGGTGATTTACAAGAGCGGATCACTTCCACTAAAGAAGGTTCTATCACCTCCATTCAAGCGGTATACGTACCCGCGGACGACTTAACCGACCCCGCTCCCGCTACTACCTTCGCTCACTTAGACGGTACGACGGTTCTCTCTCGCGGTTTAGCGGCTAAAGGTATTTATCCCGCGGTTGACCCCCTCGGCTCTACAAGTACCATGTTACAAGCTGATATTGTGGGTGATGACCACTACGGCACAGCCCGCGCCGTCCAATCTACTTTACAACGCTATAAAGAGTTACAGGACATCATCGCTATCCTAGGTTTGGATGAGTTATCGGAAGAAGATCGTATCGTCGTCGATCGTGCCCGTAAAATCGAACGTTTCCTCTCTCAGCCTTTCTTCGTCGCTGAAGTATTCACCGGCTCACCTGGAAAATACGTCACCCTCGACGACACCATCAAGGGCTTCAAAATGATCCTCGCAGGTGAATTAGATAGCTTACCGGAACAAGCTTTCTACATGGTAGGTAATATCGATGAAGTGATCGCCAAAGGCGAAAAACTCAAAAAAGGTTAATTAAAATCCAAGGAAGTTCTAGAGAACTTCCCTGATCCCATCCTCAATCCATAAAATAAGCAATGACAATGAAAGTAAGAGTCATCACCCCTGATAAAATCGTCTGGGATGGTGAAGCGGAAGAAGTTATTCTCCCTAGTTCCACGGGACAATTAGGTGTATTGAGCGGTCACGCACCTTTAGTAACAGCCCTCAATATCGGTGTAATGCGCGTTCGTCCGGGTAAAGATTGGGAAAATGTCGCCGTTATGGGCGGTTTTGCGGAGGTGGAAAACAACGAGATCAAGGTTCTTGTTAACGGGGCTGAATTAGGCAAGAAAATCGATAAGCAGAAAGCTCAAGCGGAATATAATAAAGCGCAAGAGCAGCTCGATGAAGCTGGTAAATCCGACGATAAGCGGAAGCTATTACAAGCTCAACAATCATGGCGTAAAGCTAGAGCTAAATACCAGGCTGCCGGTGGTTTAGTTTCTCTTTAACTCAATCTCCCCTCACCCCCCTAGCCCCCCTTTAAGGGGGGTTGGGGGATTAGTTACTACCGCTGAAAACCACGGCCGGAAACTTTCCTGCGGCTTCTAACATGGGCACGGTACGCCCTTGATTACGTAAGTCCTGCCAATAGTTGATTACATCGGTGGCTTGATTAAGCACATCTATTCTGTCGTCTTCAGAGATCCAGTGTTTGGACTCCAGTTGTTCCTTTAACTGTTGCCAAGCGTCATTACGAGGCCAGAAAAAATAAGCCGTGAGGGGACTCGTACCCTTACCTACTATTTGGTCTACAGCTATAGCCACGTTTTGATCTAGCCACAATACTTTTAATATAAATCGCGAATCCAAGTAAACGCCTCCAATCCCAAATTTTATCTATCAATTGTCCGATCAACGATTATAGCAAATTTTCGATAAACTACATTTTAGACTTAGGGGGTAAAGTAAGATGACTCTGTCTATTGAAAAATCTTCTGCGTCGATGTACACCCGTGACGGGATACGTCTCGATGCCGATATTTACCGCCCCGATAATAGGGAGAAGTTGCCCATACTACTGATGCGTCAACCCTATGGCAGATCGATCGCTTCTACGGTCGTCTACGCTCATCCTATATGGTACGCCCAACAGGGTTACATTGTGGTTATTCAAGACGTGCGCGGTAGAGGCACTTCGGAGGGGGAGTTTAATTTATTCGCCCACGAGAGAGACGACGGCTGGGATACTTTAAACTGGCTGATGGATATACCCGATTCTACAGGCGAAGTGGGGATGTACGGTTTTTCCTATCAGGGTATGACTCAACTTTACGCCGCAATCGATCGTCCCCCCAATCTTAAAACTATTTGCCCCGCTATGATCGCCTATGATTTATATACTGACTGGGCTTATGAAAACGGAGCATTCTGTTTACAGGCTAATCTCGGTTGGGCGATTCAATTATCAGCGGAAACCGCCAGGTTAAAGGGCGATGAAGTTAGTTACCAAAAACTGTATGGGGCGGCGAGAAATCTTCCCCTCTACGATCTCATCCCCGCCAGTCCGAGTTTATTAACCGGGATCGACCCCCATTCTTTCTATCATCAATGGTTGAGATGCTATTCCGGTACAGAGTCCTACTGGGCCCAATTATCACCGAAAAATCTTTTACAAGGTGTGGATTTACCCATGTTACACCTTGGGGGCTGGTTCGATCCTTATTTACGGGGTACGTTAAATTTATACCGTCACATGAAGGATTTTTCTGTTCATCCCCAACACTTAATTATCGGCCCCTGGAGTCATTTACCCTGGTCTCCCACGGTGGGCAGTAAAGATTATGGAGTCAAAGCAGTTAATGGTATCGATAATATCCAATTGCAGTGGTTCGATCGTTTTCTTAAAGGTAAATACACCCCGATTAGGGAACAAAAATCAGTGGCTCTATTTGAAATGGGTTCTAATGATTGGCGTTACAAGGATGACTTGACAAATAATCAAGAAATAACTTTTTATCTCAACAGCAACGGTCTTGCTCACCTACGAGAAGATGACGGAATCTTAACCCAGTTTCTTTCTGAATCTTTATCCTCCGTTCCCGATATAATAGTTCACGATCCTTGGCGACCCGTACCTAGTTCGGGAGGACATAATAGTTATCCTGGGGGTGCTTTTGAAAGAGCGACTTTAGATAATCGGAGCGACGTTTTAACTTATACTTCTGCGCCCCTAGAAAATGATCTGTCTATCTTGGGAATCGTGCGAGTTTATTGTAATTGTGAGGCGGATGCTGTTAGTTACGATCTCTGTGCCGTACTTTCCGAAGTGTCGCCCGATCGCAAGGTTTATAACTTCACACAAGGTTATATACGCGTCAATTCTCCCCACTCTCCGGTTATAATTCCCCTGCAGGCCACATCTATAAGAATAGCCGCCGGACAGAGATTAAGGTTAAGTTTAGCAGCCTCTTGTTTTCCCGCCCATCCTGTTAATCCTGGGACAGGAAATTATCCCCATCAAACTCAATTAATCGAAGCGCAAATAATCACAATTAAGATTAAATGTCAAGCGGTTCACGGGACTAAAATTATATTACCTACGGCGTAAAAAATCATCGTACAAAGAGGTGAAAATCGCTAGGAACAAGGGATATAATCCCTACGTCTTGTCAGTAGCAGGAGAAAGGTTAATTATTATTAGAGACATGAAAGCCAAATTATTAATAAAACTAGCAGCACTCGCCACATTGAGTTTAACAGCGATCGTACCGTTCAATTCGGTAAAAGCACAGAGTGCCTTTGAAGAGCAAGACATAGATCAAAAAGAAGTCATCGCGGTTGCCCGTCCTTACGGTAATAATCAGTACGATTTACTAGTAATCGAACAAATTCCGGGGAAACAACAATGCTGGCAGGAAAATGGTAGCGGCCCGGCAATGATCGACCCTCTTCTATTAAACTTCGACTTTACCGGTATCTGTCGCCGCGCCACAGACAGTAACGGTTATTCCATCCGCATCGATGGCACGGATTACGGTTTGAATTATATTCTCCGTCTCGTGGAGAGGGGAGGGGAATTGTATTTAGTTGGTACGCCCCGTAGTCCCAAGGACTCGGAAGTAGTGGTCGCTAGAACTAGAGGACTGAATCGGGGTTTCATGAAACTCGTTCTCGAACCGGGTTGGAAATTCTCCCGCCGCGCTTTCCAAGGAAAGGCTCTCGGTCACTACTATTTGAGTGGTAACGCGGCGGAAATAGCCGCCGCCGGTCAAAAATTGCCCGATACCACTACTACGCCTTCAGCCTCGTCCAACTTTAAAGACATCGCCAACGACATTTATCGAGCCGAGATCGATCAAGCTGTGGCCCTCGGTTTCGTCGCTGGTTTTAAAGAGGACAACACCTTCCGCCCCGATACTCCCGTCACTAGAGAGCAATTCGTGTCTATGGCGATCGAAGCCATGAAAACTATAGTAACCGTCAATCTCGATGCCGCACCCCAGAAAGCGGTGACTCAATTCACCGATGTAGAAGATACCAGGTGGAGTGCGAAAAAGATCAAATGGGCGCAGGCTAACGGTATCGTCGCCGGGAAAGCTAACGACGAATTCCGCCCTACTGACCCGATCACGCGGGCGGAATTAATGGCGATTCTCAAACAGATGACTCTCTATATTCAAGCTCAACAGAAAAGAACCCCCGAATTAACCGTTACCAAAACCGCCGCTAATTTCACCGATATTAGCGGTCATTGGGCCGCCCCTCTAGTAACTCAAATGTCGGGATTCTGCGGTGTGGCTTCTCCCTTGAACGAACAGGGTACAGCTTTCGCTCCCAATGACCCCGCCCAACGGAATTACGCCGCGGCCGCTCTAGTACGTACTATCAACTGTGTCAAGCCCACTTCTAAGTAATTTTATTCTGTGAAAACCGATAGAGGGTAAGGCTCGCCTTGCCCTATTTATTTTATGGGATTAATTGGGTTGTTGCCCGAAAAGAAATTCGGCAGTTGTGGTTTAATGGTATAACTTCCATTTTTTAATTTTAGTGGAGATAGTATTCCCCTGTTAAAAGACGTTACATTCTTGGGAATTTTTGCCATTGCTTCAGGGGCGATACCTGGGGCTGTCAGTCGTTATTATTTAACCCGATACTGTAAAAGAGTTCTTGGAAACGGTTTTCCTTACGGTACTTTTATTATCAATTTAACTGGTTGTTTGATGACCGGTTTTCTATTTACCTTATTCAGGGAAATTCCCAGTTTTCCCCCGGAAATAGAGTTACTTCTCAGAATTGGTTTTTTAGGCTCGTACACTACTTTTTCTACCTATGCCTACGATACATTAACCCTGTGGCGAAATCATAAAAGAGTGGCCACTCTCGCTTATTGGCTTCTTAGCCCCATCCTGGGAGTCCTCGCTATTGTTATCGGGCGTTATTTCGCTAAGCTTATTTTGAGTTGAATCGGGGCAAGATATTTATGACGAATCCCTTCTGGCGGATCGTTATGGCGATCGCTTTAGGTGCAGTACCTGGCGCTATCAGTAGATATTTAATCGTCGAAATGACAACGGCGATGATCGCTAAAGACTTTTCTCTCTACGCTACATTTTTTATTAACACCAGTGGCTGTTTTATTATCGGTTTGTTTTATACACTGAGCGAGAAGAAATTTCCTCGCCTTTCTCCAGAGTTCACGTTAACGATCGCCACCGGTTTTTGCGGCGCTTATACAACCTTCTCCACCTATGGATTAGAAACTTTCCTGCAAATAGATCGAGGTAACGATACAGTCGCTTTACTGTATTGGTTGGGTAGCATGGTAGTGGGAACGATCGCCCTGCAATTGGGGGTCATTTTCGGTAATTTCAACTCTCAAGGTTAATTCTTCGCCCAACGCTATGACAGAACCCATCCCTCTCCACGTCGATATTAAAGGCCGGGGATTCCCCATTCTCTGCCTACACGGTCATCCAGGTTCGGCACGCAGTATGTCGGTGTTTACAGACCACCTTTCATCGCGTTTCCGAACCTTCGCCCCAGATCTACGAGGTTACGGCAAAAGTACCTACAAGGGACGATTCGAGATGGAAGACCATATCAAAGATCTGACAAATCTTCTCGATACCTACGAACTTAATAAATGTTTACTTTTGGGGTGGTCACTAGGGGGGATTTTAGCTTTAGAATTGATCCTTAGTGATCCCCAACGGTTTCAAGGCATGATCTTAATCGCTTCTGCCGCTCGTCCTTTGGGAAATCATCCTCCCGTAACCAACAGTGATCTTTTACTTACCGCTATGGCGGGCATAATTAATTTTTTTGCGCCCGCTAACTCTTGGAATATTGAAATTCTCGGAAAACGCTCTTTACTGCGTTATTTGTTCGGTCAACACAATCAGAGTGCCTACACTTACCTCCATCAACACGGTACACCAGCCTACTTGAAAACTTTTCCTAACGCTAACGCGGCTTTGTCTCGCGCTTTGAGTAAGGGATACGATCGTCTGGCGGTCCTTGACAGAATAACAGTGCCATGCTTAGTAATGGCAGGACAAGATGATCGCCATATAACGAGTTACTCCAGTCAAGAAACCGCCGGAAGATTACCTCAATGTCAGTGGATATGTTACCCCGATACCGCCCATCTGTTTCCTTGGGAAATACCCTCTCAGGTATTGAAGGACTTGGATGCTTGGTTAGATAGCTCCTTTACAGGGTTGCATGACCACTAAAAGATGGATAGGGCGGTTTTGTAAGGAAAAATTTCTTTCTCGTCGAATACGGTGAGATCTTTGGGTTTACAACGGGAAATTTTGACGTTGATGCCCTGGCTGCCTTCAGCCTGTAAATCTTCTATGTAACCTGCTTGAGCTTTTGCCGCCGCGGCATTACCCAAGAATGGTCCGAAATAGTAAGTGCATCTGGGGTAATCGGTTTTAATTTCTACCCAGAAAGCTAGACCTAACAAATCTAATAACGAGATTAAGAGTTCTTTCATCCTTTTTACCCGTAACGGTTTTTAGTAAACTATTCTAATATGTAATTTTTGTTTACATTCTATGATCTTTAACTTAAAGATATGACCGATCGATGCCTTTTGTAAGTATAGATAGATACAGATTACCGCCTGGTAAGGGTTTCACGGCTCTTAAGATTTATTGAGTTGCACCAGATTAAAAGAACGTTGGCGGTAAATTTCGTACAGTGCCAGGGCGGTAGCGACGGAAGCATTAAGACTGGGGGTTTTGCCGCCAAGGGGAATGGACATCAAATCGTCACAAGAGCGCTGGGTTAATAAACTTAAACCATCGCCCTCGGAACCCACCACTATGCCGATCGATCCCTTGAGATCGATGGTATGGGCCGGTTTCCCTACTACTGCGGTGCCGTAGATCCAAAAACCAGCGGCTTTCATCTCCTCCATGGCCCGATGTATATTAACCACCCTGGCCACGGGTAAATACTCCAAAGCACCAGCGGCCACTTTTTTGACCGTGGAAGTAATCCCCGCAGCCCGACGTTGGGGGATTACTATACCTTGAGCGCCGATCGCTTCCGTGGTGCGGATGATCGCCCCTAGATTATGAGGGTCGGTAATACCATCAGCGATAACGATAACCGGGTCAGCGGCTTTACTCTTAGCTAAAGTGAGCAGATCCGCCAATTCTAGATATTCGTAGGGGGAAGCTTGGGCGGCTATACCTTGATGATTACCCTTATTAGTAATTTGACTCAAACGCAGATCATCCACTTCATCGATTACCGTACCGTTAGCCTTAGCGGTTTCAAGGAGGCTATGATAGCGGGGGTCATAACGAAGGCGGGGAATGACCCAGATGCGGTTTAATTGCCGTTCATTTTCCAATGCCGATAAAACTGAATGACGGCCGAAAATTAAATCATCGGACTCAGAATCATCTTTATCGGCGATTTCGTGGCGAACGGGCGGGGGTGCGATGCGCTTTTTACCGAGTTGCTTGCGGCCGGAATTGGGGACGGAATTAGGAACAGAATTGAGGCCGGAATTGGGGCGACGGCGAGGCGGCTCGATCATAAGACTAATAAGAGTGATAATTTTGACAATAAAAATTCTAATCTGGGGGGATCGGTTAGATACAAATAACCGATCAAAGTTTCTAAACTTGTGGCTCGTTGATAAATATGGGCTGACAGGCGGCGGGGTTTTCCCGTTGCCCCGTTACGCCCTTTCCGTAACACTTCCTGTTCCGTAGGAGTCAAATCCGGTTCTAACAGAGTTAAAAAATGAGCTTGGGTTTCCGCTCTCACCTGTGCTACTACTCGTTCGTGATAATCTTTGATCCTCTTGGGCGGTAACAGGTAATAACGGCGGATGTACAGCTCATAAACGGCATCACCGATATAGGCTAAAGAGGCGGGGGATAATTGCGCGAGTGGCTCGAAAGATTCAGGCATGGCAGTGGGCGACAATATCCCCGGGCAAACGTTCGCTCGATCGAGTGGCAAAAGAGTCACCCTTGAGGTATTTTAGCTACAGCGTCTTCAACGGTAGGTTGAAGGGAGAGAAAACTTTCCAGACGAACTAACTTTACCGTTTGGGTCACGCGAGGATTAGTGACGATCTGTAAGGTTCCGCCTTCTTCTTTAGCCTTTTTCACCAGTTGCACCAAAGCACCCAAACCGGAACTATCGATAAAATCTATTTGCGATAGTGCCAGGATCACGTTTTTGGGGCCTTCATCGATATAGCTTTTCAGCACTTTAGTGAAAGTGGGTTCGGAAAAAGCATCTAACAGACCCGTCAGGCGAAAAATTTGGTAGTTATCCTTGACTTCGCGAGTTCCCCGTAAACTCACCGTCAGGTTTATAGCGTCAGCAGGTATAGTGAGCCTCCTTCGTTTAACGGACAAAATGATCAAGCTATAAGTATAGCGTATTATCCCTAGCCGGGATTGCGCCCAGTACGCATTAAAGCCACGAATTTTTCAAACAGGTAATCGGCATCGTGGGGGCCGGGGCTAGCTTCCGGGTGATACTGCACCGAGAAGAAGGGTAAAGTTTTGTGTTTTAAACCGGCTACAGTACCATCGTTGAGATTGAGGTGAGTGATTTCCACCTGTGGATTTAACGAACCGGCGTTGACCGCGAAACCATGATTCTGACTGGTAATCTCCACCACTTGTTTTAGTCCGCAGGGTTGGTTCAAACCCCTGTGACCGAATTTCAGTTTGAAGGTTTCCGCCCCTAGAGATAAACCGAGAATTTGATGACCCATACAGATGCCGAAAGTGGGTTTTCCTTTTTCCAGTAGGATTTTAGCGGTGGCGATGCCTTCGGCTACCGCCGAGGGATCACCGGGGCCGTTAGAGAGGAAAATCCCGTCTGGGTTGTAAGCGTAAATGTCTTCCGGGAGGGTGTTGGCGGGGACGACGATCACCCGACAGCCGTAACTGGCGAGACGGCGGAGGATATTGCGTTTGATCCCGAAATCGATCGCCACCACCGTGAAGGTTTCCCCTGGTTTGACCGAATCGGCGGGGCGGAATTCCCAATGGGGGTTAGTGGGTTCCGTCCATTCGTAAACTTCGCGGGTACTTACTTCTTTAACCAAGTTCAAGCCCGCCATCGATGGGGCTGATTGTACCACCCGCTGTAGGTCGAGAGGGTCGAGGATTTCTGTGGAGATAGCGCCGTTCATCGCCCCGGATGAGCGAATTTTCCGCGTTAAAGCCCTCGTATCCAAGCCGTAAATACCGGGGATTTTATGCTGGATCAGGTACTCGGTCAGCGACTTCTGGGAACGCCAATTACTAGGGCGATGGGCTATATTACGGGCGATGACTCCTTTTACATGGGGTCGATAGGATTCTTCGTCTTCGGCGTTGACACCCGTATTGCCCAATTCTGGATAGGTGAATGTTACAATCTGCCCCGAATAACTGGGGTCGGTTAAAACTTCCTGATAACCCGTCATGCCCGTATTGAAGACGACTTCCCCGACGGTAGTGCCGGGCGCGCCGAAGGAAAATCCCTCGTAACCCGTGCCGTCTGCTAGAACTAAGAGAGCTTTTTGCGCTTTGGCGATCGATAACATCGTAAACTTTTTAGTAATTAACTGTGGTTAGAGTTATAACTGGGCGATAGACTAGATCAGGTATTATTATCCGTCCGTCCTGTTCATCGTAACAGATACTTCCATACCGTACAAACCGCAAAGGGTGTCATTGCCTGAGTTACTATAAGTAATATGAGTCCAAAAAAACTAACTGACGCTACGAAAACAGAAATTCTTAAGCTTTATCGGGAGACAGAGGCTACTACTTCTACTTTGGCCGATCGCTACGAAGTAAGTAGTTCGACGATCAGCCGTTTTCTCAAAAGCTTTCTCACCGAGACGGAGTACGAGGATCTCATTCAGCAGAAGCGTCTGGCGAGGACTCCCCGACGCAACTCATCAGATAGCGACGATGAAGACCAATCCGATACTGATACCCCCTCACAACCAGTATTAGAACAATTATCCTTGAATGTGTCAGCCCCAAAAGAAGAGGCGAAAGAAACGGTATCGATCGTGGATGTTACTTCGGAACTTCCTGAGGGTAAATCGCTCAATCTCTATAAAATTAAACAGAAACCGATTAAAATCGAGCGTCAAAATTCAGCAGATGAGAAGGAACCGCAGGAAGATAAGCAAAAGCCCGCCGTTACCGAATCTCAGTTTTTGGCCGGACAAGACGAGTTTTTCTTGGAAGAGTCGGAATCTTCCCCCGATACCATCCTCAAAAAAGACGCAACCCAGGATGAGGATGATGAGGATCTAGTCAATGTCAACACCTTAGAGGAAATGTTCGGTGAGGATATTGATGACCTCGACGAAGACGATGAAGAGGATGATTGGGACGATGAGGATGACGAGAGAGATTATCGCCCCGAATCTTTTAATCAATCCGGCGCCGGGTTACAGGTATTACCTTTTTCTGCGGCGGCTTTTCCCAAAACCTGTTACCTGGTGATCGATCGATTTGCCGAGTTGATCACCCGCCCTCTCAAAGATTTTGCCGAATTAGGGAAAATCCCCCCTCAAGAGGTGCAACAGCGTACTTTACCGGTTTTTGATAGTCATCGGGTCGCCAGGCGCTTTTCCAAGCGGCGCGAACGAGTGATAAAAGTTCCCGATGGGCAACTTTTACAAAAAGTTCACAGTCATCTCGAAGCGAAGGGCATCACTCGCCTGCTCATCGATGGTCGTATCTATACCCTGACTCCTTAACGCCCTCCTTCTGCAAAATTCTTTGTCAATTTCTGTTACGGAAAACTCCGTATATTTTCAGAAAACATGACCAGATTATCGGTCGTGTATAAATTTTTACGCAAAACTTCTGATTGTTTCTCATAATTTTCGTGAGTTAATTTAACGAACGAATAAGTTTTTTAAACCATCTTCCCTATACTTATTAATTAAAAGATTATTTAGAGTATGATGAAAATCATTAATTTGATTTTGAAATTTTACCTGTTGACATAGCTTTATACTTTTTCACCCCATGCTCAAAGTAAAGTCAAAAATAAAAGCTCATGAAAATCAACCAACTGTTAAGGCTGTATGAAGGGGGACAAACCCAGTTTGCCGGGATCGAATTAAGCAACGAAGACCTAGAAAGACTCACCTTGATCGGTGTTAATTTCCAAGATTCCCAACTTATCGGAGCCAATTTGACGCGGGCTTTTCTGACGAAAGCTATTTTGAAAAGAGCTAATTTAAATCGTGCTAATTTGACTTTCGCCAAAATGAACCAGGCGGATCTAGAAAAAGCTGACTTAACAAAAGCTAATTTAACGGGAGCCTTTTTAGTACAAGCGAAGTTAGTGGGAGCGCGATTAGCGGGGGCAAATTTAGCCCATGCTAATCTCAGGGGCGCAGATTTGAGAAATGCTAATCTATCGGCGGCTAATTTGCAGCGCAGTAATCTCCTAGAGGCGGATTTAAGGGGAGTTAATTTCAATTGGGCTAATCTACAACAAACTCGTTTGACTGGGGCTAATTTACGGGATATATCCTTTAACGGCACTAATCTCCAAGGTGCTTTTATTAAAGAAGTGGATCTGTGTGGGGCTAATCTAGAAAATGTGAATTTGAGCGAGGTGCGTTTAACCGGCAGTGATTTAAGGGGTGCTAATTTGAGAGGGGCGAATCTGGCAGGGGCGCGTTTACGGAGTGTTAATTTAGAAGGAGCCAATTTAATCGGCGCAAATCTGTCGCAAATTTATCTGGAGGATGCTAATTTACAGTCAGTGATCGTGCATTTACCCGAAAATTCCCATCAGAATAACAATTGGTTCGAGCCTTACTACGCTACTTGAAGAAGGTTCCATGTAGCATGGATATATCTTTCGTCCCCGTCAATACTGGCGCTACACTCATGTTATAACATCATGTCATAACATAAAATAATAATATCGTATGTCCCTCTTCTAGCTTCTATGACGAATAAAAGTTACCCCATCAGTCCCGCAAAAATAGGTAATCAAGATGGCTTTCGTCTACCGAGGTCTTTTTCTAAAGACTATCCTCATCTAGTGTCGGCGGGTGGACATATTGAAGTTATTTCCGAGAATACCCTTTTAGTACGATTAAACGGGATCGATGACGGTGAAGATTCGGATACGGAAAATTTAATGATGAGTCTTTTCTTAGACACTTTAATGAAAGAAGCTTTTCAAGATCCATCGTCTTTAATTCTTTATACTGAAGAAATGAGTCTAGAAATAGATGAACTTCTTGCCGGTGTAACTGTAGAGCCATGAAACCGCTCATCTGTCAGGGATGGACTATCTTTTTTCACCCCTTATTTTACGAGCAATGGTTCGCTTTAGTCGAGAAGGTGAAAAGTTTAAAGGTTAAATTGAAAGAGGAAGATTTTATCGTTCATCCCGATGTGAAATTACTTAAAGCACTGGATGTGACGATTAAAGAAAAAATTCCCCTAGACCCATTTGCGTCTCATTTCGTTCTTTCGGGCCCCTTACAAAAATACGGTCGTGTCAAAAAAATGGGACTGCCAAGCCGTTACCGTCTATTTTTTAGACCCTTTAAAGAGAGAAAAGTATTTATTATTCTTTGGCTAGGATACCCACGTAAAGAAGGTGATAAAAAAGATTGCTATGAGGTGTTCTCTAAAAAAGTTTCGCGAGGAGAGTTTCCAGATTCTTTAGAAAGTCTTCTCGCCCAGATACAAGATGAGCCAACAAATCCTGATATGGACGAGGAAGAATAATTATCACGCTATCAAGCAGTATCCTATTTGTACGATAACAGGCAGGGAATCGCTCCCCCGCCCGCCGGGATCGAATCCCTATAAGCCCCGAAAAAGCGCTTCTAGCAACGACAAAATCACTTCTTCAACTTCCGTTTGAAAGTCGCCCCGAAACCGAAAGCGGTCATCGCCCCCATGTCGCTCCTAAAGGCGGAAAAGCTATAAAATTCGAATAAACGGGTGTATTTATCGACTAGGCTCACCCTCGGATGACTATCAGGTGTTGCGCGATAGCGTGTGACCATGTATTACCTCGATAATCACAGGGCTAAGCATTTTTACTTAACCCTACTTCAAAGCAAATGTACTATTAAGTTCATAGTACACTGTGTTGAGATATTTAAAAATAATATCAGCATCATAATAAGCGAGTACTATAATATGTTTATTAATAAATATATGGCTGTGTATATCAATCCTAATTATGCAACTAGAAGATTATTTCTTATTTATTTCCGAAGATGATATTAGAATCAAGGGGCACCGCATCGGCATTGACAATGTACTTTTCTACTTTTTAGAAGGATATACGCCTGAAGAAATTAAGGCTATATACCCGGATCTAAGCTTAGAAAAAATCTATGCCACTATCACTTACTATTTACATAATAAGTCAAAAATTGAGAATTATTTGTTAAGGCTCAGGAATTGGCAAGAAGCTCGTTATCAAGAATCTTTTAAAAATCCTTCACCTCAAAGGGAAAAAATGATGAAAATCAAACAGCAAAGGCAGAACTAGCTCATTGCTATTTAGTTCAGCAAATTTGCCTTCCCCGTCAGGGTAACACTCGCAGAAACATCACTATTACCCGTCAACAAAACCGCGGCCTGTGGCTCACTCCACCTCACTATCCACCCTGGTTGTAAACCGAGAACTATGATCAATAGGGACAGGACGAAAGCAGGATAACGTTCCGTCCAAGTGCTGCGGGGAATGCGCGCCAATTCCGGGGTTAAACGCCCGAAGAAAACTTTATTGATCATCAAGAGAAAATAAACCGCAGTAAGACCGCTACCGATCAAACAGAATAAAGTTTGTAAGGGAAAGATAGGGAAACTACCCCTGAATACTAAAAACTCGGAGATGAAACCCACCATGCCAGGAATACCAGCGCTGGCCATCACCGCGAGGATCATCAAAGTCCCGGTAATCGGTAAACCCCTTTCTGGATTCAGTAAACCCCTTAAAAAGTCCACGTCTCTACTGCCGGTTTTCGTATAAACAATTCCCACTAACAGGAATAGTAAAGCCGAGATCAATCCGTGACTCACCATCTGTAACATAGCGGCGGTGACGCTCAATCGCGTACTGGCGGCGGCGGCTAAAAGTACATAAGCCATGTGGGCGATCGATGAATAAGCCACGACCTTTTTCATATCCTTCTGTGCGATCGCACAGGAAGCACCGTATAAGGCGCTGACGGCGGCTAAAGTGGCCATCCAGGGCGCTAGAACTGACCAACCTTCTAAAAATAATCCCAGTCCGAATCTTAATAAGCCGTAAGTACCCAATTTCAATAATACTCCTGCGAGCAGTATGGAGACGGGTGTGGAAGCTTCTACGTGGGCATCGGGCAACCAGGTATGAAAGGGGAAAATCGGAGTTTTGATCGCTAATCCGATCAATAGCGGTGCGAGTAATAATAATTGTTTGTCCACGGGTAAATTATTATTGAGAAGAGCCTCGTAGGCGAAACTGTCAGCACCCGTTAACCAAACTACACCTAAAAAGGCAATCAGCACTAGAAAACCGGAGATGG
Organism: Chlorogloea purpurea SAG 13.99; assembly: GCA_016903695.1. Classification (GTDB taxonomy): domain Bacteria; phylum Cyanobacteriota; class Cyanobacteriia; order Cyanobacteriales; family Microcystaceae; genus Chroococcopsis; species Chroococcopsis gigantea_A. The sequence continues at coordinate 84,109 of JADQBB010000011.1, read as the reverse complement.
CCGTATAGAGTAGGAATTTCATAGCGGCATAGCCCCGCCTTTCTCCTCCCCAAATAGCGATGAGGAAATATAAGGGGACGATTTCTAATTCGTAAAAAAGGAAGAATAATAATAGGTCTTGGCTTAAAAATGCACCGGCCACAGCACCGTTAAGTAAAAGGATCAACGCATAGTAAAAACGGTGTCGCTCGATCGTTCTAGTGGTGGAATAGATAGCGATAACCGTCAAGAGACTACTGACACAAAGGAGGGGAAAGGATAACCCGTCAATCCCCAAACTATAACTCAGTCCTAAAGGAGCGACCCAGGGTATATTCTCCCGGAATTGCATCGCCGTGTTAGCCGGGTCGAATTGAAAAGCTAAAACGATATTAGCTATGACTATGAGCAGGGAAGCGGTGAAGGCTAAAGCTTTAGTTTGTTTACCCGATAAAGGCAGGAAAGCGGCCCCGATGGCGGCGATAAAAGGAAGCCAGATGAAAACACTTAACATCATGATTAATTTAGCAGAGAAGACCAATAATTAGTGACTACAGACCATTGACCGTTGAATACTCTCCAGATGAAGAAACAGACCCCGACGACGATCGTGAGAACGTAAAATTGTGATTGACCGGTGACGTTGTATTTGAGTGAGCTGCCGGTGAAAATAGTAAAGAGACTCACCAGATTAACCGCACCATCGATCACATAACGATCGAGCCAAGAAGTAATTTTCGACAGAGAAGCGACCGCCCAAACTACGGTGAACGCGTACACTCGATCTAAATAAAAATCATAAGCGAAAAGGTCTTGGAAGAAGCGCAACGATAACTGAGTCGGTCTAGCCCAAGCGCGGCGTAGTTCTAAACGCAACCCTAGAATATAACCCGCTAAACCCGCCCCCATGATTAACAGGAAGGGATAACTCATAAAAGCTTCTCCCGGACTCAGGGGATTGGTGGGAGATAACCAGAGATTCCAACGGATGGGGATGATGGGGGCGATAAGATTGATAACGATCAGGCACACCATCGGGAAAGCCATCGGCCAGGGTATCTCTGGAGTGCGACGGGTTTTGCTCTGGGGTTTACCGAGGAAAACCAAACGGAAGACGCGAGTCAAGTTCAAAACGCTGAAGGCGTTGACGAAACATAACAGGGCTACTAACCACCAATGTATCGCCCATGTGCCGTTAAACCATCTTTGCCACGTCCAGAACATCCCCAGGGGTAATAAACCTGTCATTCCCGTAGCGCCTACGACGAAAGCCGTGGTGGTAGCGGGCATTCTCGACCAGATGCCGCCCATCTCGGTGATGTTCTGGTTACTGGTGGTGAGGATGATCGAACCGGCACTCATGAAGAGAAGGGCTTTAGAGAGGGCGTGACCCAATAGTATCAGTAAAGCTATATCGACGTGACCTAAGCCCACGGCTATGAATACTAATCCCAGATAGGCGCTGGTGGAATGACACAGGGCACGTTTAATGTCGATTTGGGCTAGGGCGATCAGAGAAGCACCCACGGCGCTGACAGACCCTATAACTATCAACGCGTCGGAAGCGATGGGAGAAAGACTTAAGACCGGTTGCAGTTGAATCAGAACGTAAGCACCCGCTGAAACCACGATCGAATTTCGCATGATACCCGCCGGGTTGGGCCCTTCCATCGCTTCATCTAGCCAGAGGTTGAGGGGGAATTGGGCGCATTTGCCCGTGGGCCCGGCGATGAGGGATAAACCGATGAGGGTGGCGGTGAAAGTGTCGAGGGGGGATGTTTCCGCCCAGTTTTCTATCTCGGTGAAGGTTAAACCGGCGCCGTAACTGGAGAGAGCCACCAAACCCATTAATAGGATTATATCCCCGACTCTTTTCGTTAAGAACGCGTCGCGGGCGGCGGTGACGACTAGAGGTTGCGCGTACCAGAAACCGACGAGGAGATAGGTAGAGAGGGTGAGCATTTCTAGTAGCCCGTAACTCAGTAGTAAGGAGTCGCTGAGGGCGATACCGCCTAAAGCGGCTTCAAAGAATCCCATCAACCCGTAAAAGCGGGCTAATGACCAGTCTTTTTCCATGTAACCCAGGGCGTATGTTTGGGCAAGAAGACTGACCACGGTGATTACTTCCAGCGCACCGAGACTGACGGGGGATAATTCGATCGACAGGGATAAATTCAAGTCCGCCACGCTCAACCACTGCCAGACTAACCTTTGAGTTTCCCTGTGCCAGATAGCGTTCAAGGCGTAGGAACCGTGTATTAAGCCGATAACGGTCATCAGTAAGTTTAGATAGGCGGCAGGCCGGGGCCCCGTGCGGCAGATTATGCCTAAAGACCAAGGTAGGGACAGAATCGAGCCGATTAAGCCGTAGAAAGGAATGAACCAACTCGTTTGTAAAAGAAATTCTCTCATTGATAATTTTGATTTAAACGGAATTTTTTATACACATTTGCGTGATTTTGTCAAGAGCTTTGCTGGGCTAAACTTCACGAACAAATCTTTGCATCGAGGTATTGATTTTAACCAATAGTATGAAAAGATTATAGAACAGACTAAGGGTGCTAAAAAGAGAAAATAATGGTTAAGCGAAGATAAACACATTAGTTTAACTTAACTGTTCCATTAAAAATCATCATCATGTTTTATATTGTCAAAGGTACCAAGGTTCTTTATGCTTTTTTTAGGTTGATAATTTTGCCACTCTCGTCAAAAAAACGGGCCATGCTTTGCGAAACAAATAAAGTGGATGAAAAAAGTCGGTATCGGGATACAATGCGTTATGGTTTAATGCTCAATCCTCATAAGCGATCGACCACCGAAGAAGTCGCAGGTAAAACAATTGAGTCAAAACACCAACTTAAAAAATATAAACAAGTTATTTGGCGCTCATAGCGAAGTAAGGAGAAACAAATGTCAATTGCAGTAGGGATGGTAGAAACATTAGGATTTCCCGCAGTAGTCGAAGCCGCTGATGCGATGGTAAAAGCAGCCCGTGTCACCCTAGTAGGGTACGAAAAAATCGGCAGCGGTCGCGTTACGGTAATCGTCAGAGGAGATGTGTCGGAAGTACAGGCCTCCGTCAGCGCCGGAATCCAGAATGCCAAAAGAGTCAACGGTGGTGAAGTTCTATCTCACCATATTATCGCTCGTCCTCACGAAAACTTGGAATATGTTTTACCGATTCGATATACGGAAGCAGTAGAGCAATTCCGCGAAAGTGTCAATCCTCAACCGCTCAGAAGAATATAGCCTCTAGTATATGCAAATTGCCAAGGTTCGCGGCACGGTGGTCAGCACCTATAAAGCTCGCAGTATGACGGGTGTGAAATTCTTATTACTGCAGTTTATCGATGCGGAAGGCCAACTGTTACCCAAATACGAAGTAGCTGGGGACATAGTAGGTGCCGGTATCGATGAATGGGTGCTGGTATCGAGAGGTGGAGCAGCTCGGATTGAGGACGGTTACGACAATCGTCCTTTAGACGCGATGGTAGTGGGGATAATCGATACTATCACGGTGGCAAACCAATCGCTATATAGCAAGAAGAACCAGGAACGAGGGCAGTAAGAAGATTCCCCCATAGGAATGTAGATGAAGGGTCGAAGCATCTAGCCCGTTATTAACGATAAATAATTTAGGAGGACTGATTTTATGGTCGTCCGACACAAGACGATAGACTTAACTCCCCCTGCCAAGACTGTAGCGGAACCACAAATTAACGATAGTGCCCAAGTACATTCGTTTTCTAGTTTGAGCGGTGATGTAAGGGTCGGGGCAATGGCGGTAGTATCACCAGGAACATCCATTAGAGCGGATGAAGGCTCGCCCTTTTATATAGGCGATGGTACTCATCTTCAAGATGGCGTGGTGATTCACGGTTTAGAAACCGGGCGAGTAGTCGGTGATGACGGCAAAGATTATTCGGTGTGGATCGGCAAAGATACTTGTATCACCCACATGGCTTTGATTCACGGGCCAGCTTACGTGGGTGATAGTTGTTTTATCGGCTTTCGCTCCACTGTGTTTAACGCCCGCCTCGGTCAGGGCAGTATCGTCATGATGCACGCCCTAGTCCAAGATGTGGAAATAGCACCTGGCAAATATGTACCGTCCGGGTCGGTGATTACCAGTCAACAACAGGCCGATCGATTACCCGATGTGACGGACAGCGATCGAGCTTTTGCGGGTCACGTATCCCATACCGGTACAGCGACTCAAAAGGGGCAACCGAAAAGGCCAACCCGCACGCAGAAAAAACAGCAAACCCCTATAAATGAGAATCTCTATAGTAATTCAGACACAACTATGAGTTTAAATACCAACATTAGAGCGCAAGTTCGCTCTCTACTTTCCCAAGGCTACAAGATCGGTTTAGAACACGCCGATAAACGCAGATTCAAAACCGGTTCTTGGCTGGGCGCAGGTTTTATCGACGGCACTCGCGAAGATCAGATCGTCGCTATGCTAGAGCGCCATCTCCAAGACTTACAAGGCGAGTACGTGCGGTTGATCGGTGTCGATGGAGCGGCGAAACGCCGGGTTCTAGAAATGATCGTCCAACGTCCCGAAGATGTTTCAGGACAACCAACTCGCGTCAGCACATCTGTTCACGCTGAACGCGCCCCTGCGGGTAACGGGAACGGGAACGGTGGTCATCTCGCTAATGATATTACCGGTCAAGTGCGCTCCCTACTGGGTCAAGGTTATAAAATCGGTATCGAACACGCGGATAAACGCCGATTCAAAACCGGTTCTTGGCAAACCACATCGATCAGCGATGCTCACAGCGAACCCGCTGTGTTGAGAGAAGTGGAATCGGTTTTATCCGAGTACGGTGATGAATATATCCGTCTCATCGGTATCGACCCTCAAGCCAAAAAACGCGTGGCCGAGTTGATCATTCATCGTCCAGGCGGAAACCCCACCTCTGTTAACGGTAATGGCGCTAAACCCGCCGCGGGTAAAGGAGTTTCCACAGGTAATTCTATCGGTTCTCTAGGGGCTGATATAATCGGCAAGATCCGCTCTCTTCTATCTCAAGGTTATAAGATAGGTACGGAACACGCGGATAAACGCCGATTCAAAACGAGTTCTTGGCAGAGCTGCGCCCCGATCGAAAGCAATCGCGAATCGGAAGTTATCGCTGCCTTGGAAGCTTGTTTGAGTGAACATCAAGGCGAGTACGTGCGCTTACTGGGAATCGATACGGCGGCGAAACGCCGGGTGTTAGAAGCCATCATCCAACGCCCCGACGGTCAACCGGCAACCGCGGCTAAAGTTTCCTCGCCCACCGCAGCTCCTGCCGGCCAAGCTTATAAGAGTTATTCCGGCGGCGGTACAGCTACTTTAACCAGCACCTTGAGCGCGGAAGCGATCGCCGCAGTGCGTTCGTTACTGAATCAAGGTCATAAAGTAGGGATGGAACACGCGGATAAACGCCGATTCAAAACGGGTTCTTGGCAAAGCTGTCCGGTAGTCGATAGTAATCGGGAATCGGAGGTGATTTCCGCTCTCTCGGCTTGTATTGCTGACCACGAGGGAGAATACGTCCGACTTATCGGGATCGATCGCAACGCCAAACGCCGGGTTTTAGAAACTATCATTCAACGCCCTTAAGGAAGGGATGAGGTAAAAGGCTTTGTTCCTTTTACCTTTTATGTTTATGCCTTTACCGCCTGTTAACACGATTAGTACCTCGGAAATCTACGTCAGTGGTGATGTGAGTATCCACGAGAGCGCCGTAGTCGCGCCAGGTGTGATCTTACAAGCCGCGGACGATAGTCGAATCGTGATTGGGGCAGGGGCTTGTGTGGGTCTGGGAGTGATTTTAAACGCCTATCAGGGGTCTATTTCGGTGGGTTCGGGAGCGATTTTAGGCGCTGGGGTGTTGATGGTCGGTCACGGTGACATCGGCGCTGGGGCTTGTATCGGTTCGACGACGACGATTTTTAACGCTTCGATTCAATCGGGGACGGTGATTCCTTCCGGTTCTCTAGTGGGGGATTTCGGACGCGTTGCCCCGGAGGAAAACCAGACTCAAGATTATAAAGCCACGGAGAGTATGAAAACTTCTGGGCCCCAACCCGAACCACCCCCACCTGACGCGCCAGAAGCACCCGTTCACGAGGAGCGCGCGGTAATACCGGCCGATACGGTGGTGGTGGGACAGACTTATATTAATCAGTTATTGCTGACTTTGTTTCCCAACCGACAAAATTCAAACGGCTCTAACCCCAATCAAAAATGAGGATTTTTAGTTTGATTTGATTTGTATTTTTGAAAATTTGACCCACCAGTTAATAATCTTGCTTAACTCTTTTTGTAGTTAAGTCTGTGACTTTTGAGTTAGCAAAGTTACAAAATTTATTAATAGGAATATGAGCTAAATTGTAGACATAGCGATAGTTTTGCCCCATTGTCTACGATTTAGCGTATTTATTTTTTGGGCATTAGATAAAGTGATGAGGCTAAGAAAAAATCTTAATAAAAACTCTTGACATAGATATTAAAAAATTGTCAGAATAATCTACAATTAATGGTACGATGTTAAATCGATAAAACAAATAAAGAAATTAACCCTTGAAGTTCAGAAAATCCTGAAAGTCTAGGTAAGTTAACTTACAAAAATTTTCTCGGCTTCGCTTGAGGCGAGAAATAAACAAGCAGTTTATGGAGGACTAACCCAATGGTACAAGCCAAGAGCAAAGGTTTTGAGGCCGGTGTAAAGGATTACCGCCTTACCTATTACACACCCGACTACACACCGAAAGATACAGATTTATTAGCGTGCTTCCGCGTTACTCCCCAGCCCGGAGTCCCTCCCGAAGAAGCCGGCGCGGCAGTAGCGGCAGAATCTTCGACCGGTACATGGACAACCGTATGGACAGATAACCTGACCGACCTCGATCGTTACAAAGGTCGTTGTTATGACATCGAACCCGTGGCCAACGAAGATAATCAATTCTTCTGTTTCGTAGCCTATCCCCTCGATCTGTTCGAGGAAGGTTCCGTAACCAATATGTTAACCTCGATCGTCGGTAACGTATTTGGTTTCAAAGCTATACGCGCCCTACGTTTAGAAGATCTACGTATTCCCGTAGCCTACCTGAAAACCTTCCAAGGCCCTCCCCACGGTATCACCGTGGAGAGAGACAAATTAAACAAATACGGTCGTCCTTTACTCGGCTGTACCATCAAACCTAAATTAGGTTTATCCGCGAAAAACTACGGTCGCGCCGTATACGAGTGCTTACGCGGCGGCTTAGACTTCACCAAAGACGACGAGAACATCAACTCTCAGCCCTTCATGCGCTGGAGAGATAGATTCCTCTTCGTACAAGAAGCGATCGAGAAATCACAAGCGGAAACCAACGAAGTAAAAGGACATTACCTCAACGTGACCGCCCCCACCGTAGAAGATATGATGAAACGGGCTGAGTTCGCCAAAGAAATCAAAACCCCCATCATCATGCACGACTACCTCACCGGTGGTTTCACGGCTAACACCACCCTGGCTAAATACTGTCGCGAAAACGGTTTACTGCTTCACATTCACCGTGCCATGCACGCTGTAATCGATCGTCAGAAAAACCACGGTATTCACTTCCGCGTCTTAGCTAAATGTTTAAGAATGTCCGGTGGTGATCACCTACACTCTGGAACCGTCGTCGGTAAATTAGAAGGTGAACGCGGCATTACAATGGGCTTCGTTGACTTAATGCGTGAAGACTACGTGGAAGAAGATCGCGCGAGAGGTATTTTCTTCACCCAAGATTGGGCTTCCATGCCTGGTGTTATGCCCGTAGCTTCCGGTGGTATCCACGTATGGCATATGCCCGCGCTAGTAGAAATCTTCGGTGACGATTCTTGTTTACAGTTCGGTGGTGGTACATTAGGACACCCCTGGGGTAACGCGCCTGGTGCGACTGCGAACCGCGTAGCTTTAGAAGCTTGTATTCAAGCTCGTAACGAAGGACGCTCTCTCGCCCGTGAAGGTAACGACGTAATCCGCGAAGCTTGTCGCTGGAGTCCCGAATTAGCCGCGGCTTGTGAACTGTGGAAAGAAATCAAGTTCGAGTTTGAAGCTATGGATACTCTCTAATCTTCTGTCAGGGATGGTAAAAGGTTATCAGGGGGGTAATTATACACATCCCAAGTTCTCTCGCTAGAATTTCAATACTGATAACTGATTACTAAAACTGCATAAGATGTATCCTCAAAAGATCGCTCAAGATACGGCTAAGGTTTTACAGAGTTACCTGACTTACCAGGCGGTTCGTACTATCATCGACCAATTAACGGAGACTAATCCCACTCTGGCCATCTGGTTGACCCAGTATTCTTCTACCCATTCCCTCCAGGATGGCGAGGCTTATATTGAAGGCTTGATGGCGGAGAATAAAGAGTTAGTGTTACGGATCATGACGGTACGGGAGCATATCGCCGAAGAGATCGTCGAGTTTCTCCCGGCGATGGTGAAGACAGGGATTAATAAGGACAATACCGAACATCGTAAGCATCTTTTAGAGCGTCTCACTCAAACTATTGACCCCATCGATGTTGATGATTTATCTGACCTATAAGGAATACAGACAACCATGAAAACTTTACCTAAAGAAAAACGCTACGAAACTCTTTCCTATTTGCCCCCTTTAACGGATCAGCAAATCGCCAAGCAGATTCAATATATGTTGGATCAGGGTTACATTCCGGCGATCGAGTTCGAGAAAGATCCCAAGCCTGCTGATTACCACTGGACTCTGTGGAAATTACCTTTATTCCGCGCTAACAGCCCCCAAGATGTATTGACCGAAGTTCGCGAATGCAGAACCGAATACTCTGATTCTTATATCCGCGTTATCGGTTTCGACAATATCAAACAGTGTCAGACCATGAGTTTCATCGTTCACAAGCCCAACACTGGCCGTTACTAATCCGGTTTTTTGAGTAGGCTTTGAGGGTGGCAGCGATGTCACCCTCGATTTTTCGTATATTACGCCGTGTGAATCAGTTATTAACCAGATGTATTCTCGTTTCCAGAATATATCAAGATGTGGGGGCATTTTCTGTCGCTATGAATTCAGTGCAACAACCCCACGGATCGACTATCTGACCGTAGAGGTAACTAGATGGCGAATCACAGCGTCTCTCCAAGAAGAATTCACATTTCGCACAACAATTCACGTTCGAGCGAGCGGCTTTCGACGCTTTGACGGAATAGGATGAACTCGGTAATAGGACGAGAGAATCATGATTCCACTTACCGGAGATGCTGCCATCTTGTAATAATTTCTCCCACCGGGGATCTCCATTGGACATATCTCGCGGTATCTTGATCCAAGTACCTGACGTATCGGTTTCCAGTTCCAACTCGATCTCGTTGGGAAAAGTTAATTCTATATTCCTCGATCGATTGATATATTCGGGCATCACCCCGAATTCAATGCTATCACCCGTGTGGGGAACGTGGATTATATAGTTTTTCTTCAGGTCTTCGGTTTCTGCCAGATCTCGTAATCCCCTCGGTGTCCCGTGAACGAGGATCAGGTGACGGGGGGCGACCCGGTTTATCACTTGTCCTATCCCAGGTCGATCGGTATGGGCTGAAAGGTTGAATTTACGGATCATCGCCTTGACGGTTATGGTCTCGCCGTCGATCTCTATATCCTCACCGGACTTTATATCTTGAAGCAATCTACCTGGTGATTCCTCGTCCGTGTAGCCGGAGATGAAAACAGCGGCATTATCGCGCTCTAATAGCGTCTTCGCATAATAAACGGACGCTCCCCCGGTGAGCATACCCGATGAAGCGACGATAACGCTCGGTTTCGCCATAGCCAGGGGTCGATCCGCACTACACTCGATCGGTATTATGGTTTTTCCATCGAAGAAAGGTGGTATTTTGCTATTGAGCATCAAGTTTTTCACCGACTCCGGCAACCAATCGAGATTATCGGCGAACACATCAGTAATTGATCGTACCAGACCATCAACGTAGATGGGAACGCTGCCATCGAGGAATCGAGGATTAGTCCTCAAGGCCAGTAATATTTCTTGGGCGCGTCCCAAGGCGAAAGCGGGTATCAATACATTGCCACCACCGTCTATCACCTCCAATACGGATTTTATCAATCCCGACTCCTGTTCCTTTCGAGCGGGGTGGGAGCTAGTTCCATAAGTCGCCTCCGTGATCAGCATATCGGCGCGCGGTAATTCGGTTAGTTTCAAGCCATTGGTAGTTCTGCTGTTGGCGATGTTGTAATCTCCCGTGTAGAGTAACGATCGATCGCCGAGGCGCAGGTAGATACAAACCGCCCCCACTATATGTCCGGCGTTGATGAATTTGACGGTCAGTCCGGGTAATGGGCTAAATTCCACCCCCGGCATCTCCGTTTCCAAGCAGAAGATGGTATTTTCCAGATCATCCCCGTCGAAGAGGGATACCCCCCCCTCTCTTTTTTCCTGTACGTTTAGAAAATCCCTCAGCATCACATCGGCGATTTCTCTCGTGGCCGGGGTCGTGATCATCGGTGTCGCTTGGAACATCGAGTGTAAGACGGGTAAGGCCCCGATGTGATCCTGGTGCGCGTGGGTGATGAGGATCAGATCTGGATTTTCGAGATGGCCCAAATCCGGTAGGGGATTCGCACCCATCCTGATCCCAGCGTCGAGGACGATCTCGTAATCACCGATCCTCACGAGGAAGCAAGATGCACCGATACTCCTAGCGGCACCGAGGGGTATCACTTCCAATCGCGGTTCTTCGAGAGAGAGGGGGGCTACGGGTGAACCACGATGGAATTCGTGGTATTCCAACTCCGTTCGTCCCCGCCGTCCGCCGATCCTGATCCTACGGTCAGCTAATATCCCCGACCACTCCAATCGCGTCCCGCGGGTGGAGAATCCATCCAGTTGTATTCCAGGATAGGTATCGAGGATCGAGCTTTCTAACTTGTCCCGCCACGGGTCATGGTACTTCCCTGCGATCGTGGTATCGATCGGGGCGATCGACAATGAACGTTCATCCCCGTCGCATCTCTCGGCTTTGGTTACGTGTAATCCCCCGTCGCGATATTGAAAACTTAAATTGTACTGAGCGCCGACCTTGAACTCTAATTCTGTACGGAAGGTTATCTTGGTGGTATTGGAAAATTTTAAGACGACCAAACCTTTCTTACTGTACTGCAACACCCTACCCATAGCGATGCCGAAGGCACGCTGCGCGCCCGATCTATTCGCCGGTGATGGTTCGATCTTCTCCACATCTTTGATACAAATTACTCGCCCATCGCTATCAGTGACGGGAATACACTGCCAGTTACCACTTCCATCTATGTCCAGGGTATTTCCCTTGATCTTGAAATCAATACCCGTATCCGTTGTTAACAATCTTTCCCGAACCGAACCGGATAAATACCAGATTATTTTCATTTTTTATCTTCACCCGCCACGATATTTTTCAATAACCGAGATAGGTGTTGGTAAATTATACTACACTGATCATATCAATATTTTCTTGAGTTGACATCAGAAAGGATTTAATTCGGAAAGGTATATTTATCAATCACTTGAAAGTACATCTATTACCCGGTAAGAAAGCTAACCGGAAAATATTCACGGGCGAAATGTTGAATCGTTTACACAAAGAAAAGCGCTACGAAACTCTTTCCTATTTGCCTCCTTTAACGGATCAGCAAATCGCCAAGCAGATTCAATATATGTTGGCTCAGGGCTACATTCCGGCGATCGGGTTCGAGAAAGACCCCAAGCCCGCTGACTACCACTGGACTCTGTGGAAATTACCTTTATTCCGCGCTAACAGCCCCCAAGATGTATTGACCGAAGTTCGCAAATGCAGAACCGAGTACTCTGATTCTTATATCCGAGTCATCGGTTTCGACAATATCAAACAGTGTCAAACTATGAGTTTCATCGTTCACAAGCCCAACACTGGCCGTTACTAATCCGGTTTTTTGAGTAGGCTTCGAGGGTGGCAGTAATGCTACCTTTGATTTTTTCGCAAATAAAATTAAATTCAAGTTAATTATTTTTCAAAAATATAAATAATTTCGTTATATTTAGGATTGGGATTCCAATTACATACAGAGTAATTGTGATAATCACATTTATATTCTTTTTTTAAATCGGTGAGTTTTTGCATCTTAATAAGCTCATCATTTTTACTAACTTTGGGCAGTAAATTGCTTAGGAATAACCTTTCTTTAAAACTCCACCCTATTTTTTGCATTGCATTTACTAACGAATTAAGTAAATCCATCTTGGCATTGGGTTCAACAATAATAAAAGTACCATTATTCTTACAACAATTATAAAGTTCTCTACATCTGTCCTCCCACCAAGTATCTTGTTGATCATTAAAAGAATTTTGTAAGACGGACGACATGAAAATTAGTTCATAATAATTGGAGTGTAAAACATCTTGCCACTCCCCCACCATTCCTTCACGATAACTTATGTTTAGATGAGAGAAATTTGGTTGATAAGAGCAAAAATGGCGCATATAATGACTAGGCTCTAAGGCTGTCAAATTAATATTAATTTTGTCTGTAAATAAAAATAATCCTATAGCGATACTGACCGCATTGGTTCCACTGCCAATATCTAATATATTGTAAGGTATACGTGAGTTTTTTTGGCCGAAGTAATGGGTCAATATAGCTGTTGCCGCCATAATCTTTCTCGGTAGATAAAGAAAGGTGTAAGCAACGGGTACACCTACTTGGTTATAATCTGGATCTTGTCTTTGCTTATAATCTCTACCATTTATAGGCTTCAATTTTTTCAGTTCTTCAAAACCATTTTTAATATCTTCATTGGTAATATTTTCATTCGCCACATAATCAATAACTGCTTGTTCAAGATATTGGTCAATGACCCCAGACCATAACTCGTATAATTTATTATCAAATTTTAAAGCTAAGTCTCTTGCCATTTCATTTACTATTAATCCTGCATATTTTTGTAATAATTTTTTATAGAGTAAGTCTTCATTTCCTCTTACTTGACCGATAAAAGCTAATTTACCTCCCAATACGTCATCGATGTTGCCATGACGTAAGTGTTTTTTTGAACAGTGGCTCCAATGATTAGAATTCGCTTTTACATAACCATTAAGTTCCCAGTCATGTAATATAGCTCTGACATGACGTATGTAATCACGGGAAACATTAACTTTGGTGTTAACGGTTAATCCGGTTACTTCCTGCCTCAGCGTATTAATTTGTATTCTGGTCTTGGCGGCATTAACGGTAAATCCATTCTCCGCTAATATAGACGCTAATTTATCCCCTATCTTTATATCTTGAGTACCCCCCCCGTAAATTACGCCTAAATCCGTGGGAAAGTTTTTCCTTGTCGTCGAGAAAGTAATATCATCGGCGTAACGAGTATAAAAACAATTATTTTCTTTCGCCAACAGTCTTAACCCACTATCGAGTTTGGCACAGACGATATTAGAAATTATTGGCGAAGTAGGTGCGCCTTGAGGTAAACGATCGTTATAACAACACAGATGAGATATGGCCGTCGCCACTTTACTCGGTAAGGAATAGGGCGGCTTCATAAAAACTCCTCTAATCCTTTGTTGAGTTATGGAGTGAAAAAAATCCGCTAGATCGATATTAAACACATATTTTTTACCGCAGTGATTCTGAGCGTTACTGATAATATTTTTTTTTATTGTGAATCCATGCACCGATGCTTTAGGTTCGTATATCCCTCTCAAAATAGTATTGAGGGACTGTTGTAATAATTTTATTTCCGGTTTAGGAACTTCGATGGTTCTGTGTGAGCCATTTTTCTTGGCCATCTTAAAACTTTCGTAAGGCTCATCCTGCCACTGGTTAAAGAGGATTTGCCTAAAAGTCGAGTAATCTGGGAAAGAGGCCGGGCCAGTATGAAACTTTTGAAGTAATAAATATAAACCTTTGACTGATTTTAAATTTTGAAAATTTTTAATAAGTTCTTCGTCAACATTAACCATGTTTTGAAATGCGACTCGCTCTTTCTGGTTTTGGGGAGATAGGAAGAGTCTACTAAACACATTCCCGTCTCTGTAAGAAGTAAGTCCAGTAGTAGTACTGACTTTTAAGCTACCTGCCGCAGGTACACGGCAGAAAATCAATGCGTCTTTTAGTAGACTCTTCTATACGAAGATAACATTTTCAGCTCACCAGTATTTGTAAGTTTTGTTACATGAGCGCAAAAAATTATGTAGGAGCATAGCCCTCATCCCCTTCTAAAAGTACACCACCGGTTCCGAGCGCTTGAGCGATAATTGTTTTAGCCAGGCGATACTTTTCTTCGTTCCAATCATCCTCTTTTAATTTCATCAAAAATTCTGTGGAAGTGCCAGAGGTAAAACGGGCCCGTGACGGCTTACAAAATTGGGTGACGTATTCGGCTGCGTCTAAATTGGCTAAAATTCTACCGAACTCATGAGCATTGAGAATAGGTAGCATTGGGCTGATAGAGATACCGATAGGAATATTGGCTTCGACTAACTTTTGCGCCGCTACTAAGCGAGATTTAATCGATGGGCAGTGAGGTTCATATTTCGCCCTCACCTCGTCTGAATCTGTAGAGATGGTTATGTTGACTCTACGGTGCTGGAATTTTTGCAGTATATCTATATCCCTAACGACTAGAGGACTTCGGGTTTGTATCGTTAATCGGGGTTGCACGTCAACTAGCTCTTCTAATATTTTCCTGGTCAAGCCCACATATTTTTCGATCGCCTGATACGGATCGGTAACACTAGACAGATATATAGTGTCATCAGGGGCTAATCGTTTATCTAAGTTTTTTGTAGTTCGTGCTTTTCTGATCAATTGGACAGCGTTTTCTTTAACTCTTACCCATTGTCCCCAAGTTTCCAAGTCTTCTTTATTCGTGGAGAAAAAACGAGCATAACAATAATCACATCCGAAGCTACAACCGCTGTAGGGATTCAATGTAAACTTATACCTGCCCATAAACCCTTTGGCAGGAGTTAATATACTACTACTATCCCTGTAGCTGATTAGAGTGTTGCCTAATTTATCCGGCTTATTCTCTTGAACGTAATTATCTAGCCCACTATAACGGCCAACAGAAAATAACGATAATTGTTCTCTATTTTGCATTGGGTTGCCCTGTTCTTTTCTTTGTCTATATAATAGCTGGCTAGTTTAGTCAGCGAATATTACCTTATCGTATATATCTTCTAACGATATTTGGAAAGGCAAAGAAGAGAAAGTCAATTCTTTATCTTTCTCTTCTTGTCCATACTCTACAAATACCCATTTCTTGGGTTCGGTCTTATAAAAATGCTGTATATAAATTCTGTCTTGTTCGATCAAAACGTATTCTTGAAAATCAGGTATAGTGCGATAAGCTGAGAATTTGTCATTTTTATCGTATGTCCTCGTCGAAGGGGAAAGGACTTCCACTATGAGTAAAGGATTAGTAATAGTATCTTTCCTGCCTTCTTGGAATTCCAACCCGCCCGCCACTACCATCACGTCTGGATAGGTGTAAATTTTAGCATCGGGAATCCATAAACGTTGGTCGTTAACGAATACTCGATAAGGCTGACGCTTGAGTCCAAAATTAAGCGCACCGGCTACATTTAAACCTATTTGATTATGATTCGGAGTACCACCCGTCATAGAAACTATTTTCCCCCCTCTATATTCGTGACGCTCTTGAGAATTAACTTCTAATTCCAAATATTCATCACTGGTATAACTTTTATTATCTTGAACTTGAGCTACCATAGATTTATGATTGGTAAGTGTCTTGATAAAATTATATTAACACGGGGACATCGATCTAGCATTCGTTGTTTCTATTTAAACTATATAGAGTCGTTCTTTTAAGTATGAAACTTAAACAATTACTTCAAAAAAAAGAGAAAATGTTCTAAAAATTGCCGCCCAACATGGTGCATTTAATGTGAGAATTTTTGGCTCAGTTGCCAGAGAACAAGATACTGAGGTAAGTGATGTGGATTTTTTAGTAAAAATGGAGCCAGATAAAAGCTTATTGGACAGGATCGCTCTGATTCAAGATTTAGAAGATTATCTATGGTGTAAAGTTGATGTAGCTACAGTGAAAAGTTTACGAGAATATTTTCGAGAAAGAATCCTTGAGTAGGCAATTCCTTTCTAAATGACGATCAAATATATTTACAAGATATTTTAGATAGAATCGTCAGAATCGAATCTTATACAAAAGAAGATAAAGAAATGTTCAAAAAATCTTTATTAACTCAAGACGGAGTTATTCGCTGTTTTGAAGTCATAGGAGAAGCCGTCAAACAGCTTTCCCCGGAAATAAGGCAAAAATATCCGAATGTTCCTTGTCGAAAAATAGCGGGTTTTTGAGATGTTCTAATTCATGACTATACGGGAATTGACTTAAATGAAGTTTGGAATGTAATTGAGAAAAATTTGCCCGTTCTTAAACAGGAAATTATTAAAATTATTGTGGCTGAACAAAATTCAAACTAGTTTATCAAGCTTTGGTAAAGACCCGATAAGGTTGGCCCTTGAGGCTAAAATTTTCGTTATTATTTAAAATAGTTAACAGGCGATTTTCAAAAAGACTATGATTGCTCGTGAAATCACTGCTATTCCCTCGAAATTTCCTTTCCTTTGTAGGAAACTTATCTCGCTTTGAAGATGTTTAGTATTTTTTATCTAAATGTTAAGAAAAATATACGTAATTTTCCTAACACACTGTATAAAAGAATACTAAATCACCCGGAAATTTGTAGTAATTATTACTTGAGGGGGTTATATTATAACTCCTTCTATCCCTCGATGTCCGGCGTTATAAGGGGGTAATCTTGACTAATTTTCTGCCCTCGATCGGTTTTTTGCTACAGAATTCCCACAATATGGGGGAAGGTAGTAACAAAACCCCTTTTCCAGTTGCTCGTTCCACTTTGTGCGAGTCCGCCCTCGCTGACTTGGTTTATACTTTATACCCGATCGATCTGCCCCGTAATTGTTTCTTCTGGCACAGGGGGCTGAGCGATGTATATTTGGTGGAAACTCTTAGCAGTCTCTACATTTTCCGGGTATCCCACTGTCATTGGCGAACTAAAACCGAAATAGATTTTGAACTCCAGTTTCTAGACTATCTTCATGGTTACGATGTTCCAGTGGCAGCACCCATCAAAACAAAAGATGGAGATTTATCGATCGAGATTCTCGCACCGGAGGGCAAACGCTACGGCGTATTATTTCCTTACGCACAGGGTGAGATTGCTTTAGGGGATTTCAATTGTTGCCAAGCCCGTCAGTTAGGGACGATCGTCGCCCATCTACACTCTGTATGTCAAGATTTTAAGCCTCTGGCTCACCGGCCTCCTCTCAATACTACCTATCTACTGGATAAATCCCTACACATTATCGCTCCCTTCCTACATCATCACCCTTGTGATTTACATTTTCTACTCGAAACCGTGGCCGAGATCAAGGGTCAATTAGAATACTTACCTGGAGATTTTCCCTATTGGGGTGTTTGTTGGGGCGATCCTCACAGTGGTAATGTTCATATTACCAGCGATAATCAAATGACCCTATTCGATTTCGACCAATGTGGTTACGGTTGGCGGGTGTTCGATGTGGCTAAGTTCTTCCAAGTTTCCCTTCAATCTGGCTTGAGTCGTTCCGTGCGTCAAGCTTTTTTACAGGGTTACGACCACACAGCATCTTTAACCCAAATTGAATGGTCTGTTTTACAAAGTTTAACCCAAACCGCTTATATTTGGTCTTGGTCTATCAGTCTCAATAATACGATTCTGACGGATTACAGTCGCCTCGATTGTCATTACTTCAGTCACCGCTTAGAAGGGTTGAAAAGGCTTAAATGTAAGGATTGGGAGTTATTTTGATCTTTAAGGTGCGGGGGTGCGAAGTTAAACCGGTTGCATAAGTGGAACCGTGGGTATTGAATTGGGGAAAGATGATTATTAGAGTTGTAAATATCACTATGCCGCTTTCCTTTGTTGGGGCTGATGTTTACTATGGCTCAGGATGATACTGATAGGGAAATTAGGGGAAATATAGCGATCGATTTCGCCCATCCCAGAATCTTAGATGGGTTGGAATATTGGCGGGTTTTGGGTTTGATCGATGATCAGGAAATTAAGTTTTTAAGTAAGAAGTATTTGTCCTGTGCCGTGTTAGAAATGGTAACGGCGAAACCCACCGTAATCACCAATACTTCTTTTGCCGAGGAAATAATTCCCGAACCTGTACCCGTAGTAACCGAGAACATCAATCTATTCAATAAACTTTGGCAGTCGTTCCGAGCTGAATTGAGCGTTAGATGGTTATTATTTTTAGGTTTATTTTTAGTAATCGTTTCTTCGACGCTTTTAGCGGGTACGCAGTGGAATAATATTTCTAACCTCGGTCAGTACGCTATTTTATGGGGTTACACTCTAATATTTTTTATCGTCGGCAGTTGGGCGAGAAAACAAATTAATTTACAGTTAACGGCACAAACTTTACAAGTAGTATTTACCTTATTAATTCCTATTAATATCTGGGCGATCGATACTTTCTCGATCGGGCGCTCGACCCCTGGGATAATCGGGGCCGTATCGGCCATAACTGTCTTATTTTATTTATATTACCGCAAAGCGTATAACGAGGAAAATGGCACATTAGCGGTCACGGATTTACTTTTCTTACTACTATCCCTATTACACCTGAGATGGGGAACCAATAGCGTATCTTTATCGGCGGTTTATATAGGTAGTATTGGGGTTGCCTCGGTTTTAGTATTCGGTAGAAATAACAGGCATCTAACGGCCCAATTCAGCACCAGATTAGCGATTTACGCTTTAGCAACATTACTACTGAGAATAATCTTCATACGGCAATTATCCCTATGGCAAATAGGCTTACCTTTGGGTGTTATGGGTTGGCTAACTCCCTACTACTACGAAATTGAAAATCGAGAGGGAGAAAATACATTTTTAAAAAACTTATTCGATCGGGTTGCGATCGGATTATTAGGACTAGCCTGGTTAATAACTCTCGATAATTATTGGTCTTGGCAATCTGTAGGGGTAAGTTTACTAGTCTTACATTTTTTCTATAGAAGATTACGGGCTAATTGGCGATCGATTAATATAATCGCTTTGTTTCTTTTCGGGTTGCAATCTTTATTCCGCTGGCGGGACTTGTTGCCCCCCGGTTGGCGAGAAAGCGCTGTGACTCTGTGGCTGAATACAACCGGCTCAACGGGTTACTTTCCCAATCTTTACGGAGTGACTTTATTTCCCTACGTGATCATCTGGGTGATTTTCTCCCGTTGGTTGCGGCGGCAGGATAAAAAAGCTTTGGCGCAGTTAGCCCAGTATTTAAGTTTCGCTTTGGGGATAGTATTAACCCTTATCAGTTTGACCAATGTTTGGGGGCGGTCTTTCAATCTGCTTCTCTCTACCGTCACCCTCATTTATGTTATTTCATCGGGCAGTCGAGCAAAATTTCTCATTCGTGTGGGCCACGCAGTTGGTTTGTTGACTGTTGCCTCTTTTATCGACGCTATCTATCCGAGTCTGAATAATTTCTCTTGGGCGTTAATCACTCTGGCTTTTACAGTGATGGAATTGCTATTGAGTATAAGACGGTCAGACAGACCTCTCTGGCAATCTTTTTATGATTCGGCTTGGTTTTTCGGATGCCTGTTAGCCGGGGTGAGTTACGCTTTATTTTTCTGGGTGACGCAAAATCTTAACGTTGAGAGTTTATGGTGGTTATTGACACCGGCGACTTTTACCCTCGTGGGGGTACTGGGAGAAGATAATCGCAAAAGTCAAGGGATTACGATTAGTTGCTACGCCTTGATTGTTGCCATCGCTTTAACCCTCTGGCAGTCTCCTGTACGTCTGATGAGTTTCGGTATCAGCAGCGTGGTGATGGCAACCAATAGTTATTATCTGCCCCGACTGTTAACGACTCGATCGCATATAGGTTTTGTTCTCGCCACTGGACTATTAGGGGTTTGGGAATACGGATTCAAGTCGCCGCCTTTATGGACATTATATGTCGATGGCAATTGGCTATTATTTCAATGCCTGTTGGTGGGGGTTTTATGGTTGGTCAGTTTGCCTCTACGAGGGCGAGAAAATAGTTTCTTATCTTTAACGGGGAAAGCCTGTTATGAGTGGGGAATACTTTTCTTTATCTGGAATACTCTACGCTTAACCCTACATAGTGTGGCCAGTGTCTTGACTATTACTAATACCTCTTGGCAGTGGTGGTTATCGCCGGTGTTATTGGCGGCGGTACTTCTCTACACTCACAGAAGCCGTCTCGATAATCTTGTCGTTTGGGGCGCGGTGTGGCTTGGGGAAGTCTTTATCGTGGAAACTCTTTGGCATCTGCGGGAAAGTTTTTTACTTTTAGCCGTGGTTAATCTAATCGTCGGTTGGTTGGCTTTTTTCTTAACTCGAAAGTTAGCGACTCGTTACGATCATTTAGTATCTATAAAATTCTTCCCTCTTTTTTACGGAGGGGTGGGGATACTGTGGCGGCTGGGCCAGTTTAACGCCTACACGGGAGGTTTGACCGTTGTCGCTGCGCTTTTGGGTCTAGCCGTCAGTCGTCGTTTTGAGCGAGGCAACTCCTTGGCTATCCTCTCTCTGGTGGGCGTGTCTCTAGGAATTTACGAAGAGGTTTTCTATGCGGCGAGTCGGTCAAGCGATCGCAATCTGGCTAATTTCTTTCTCTTATTATCGGTGGTGAGCGTGGTTATCGCTATTATTCATCGTCTGTTGTTGAGACGGTATGTGTCTTTACTTTATTTAACCGTGAATCAGGGGAAAGCGATCGCTCACACCTACTGGCTTATTTCTTTGCCCCTCAAGCTAGGCGGTATGGTCTCTTTATACCCTTCCCCTTACTTGTTATTTCTAAGCCTCCTCACTTCTCTGTACTCTTGGCGAGAAGGCTTTATCTCCGGGAAAGATAAATGGGTTTACTGGGGTGGTATGGATTTCTTCGTGACTATAGTGATACTGCGCCTTACCTATCCGGGTTTGGGAAGTTATGATTGGCTTTACGGTTTAGTAGGGGCGGTGTTTAGTTTCTGCATCTATAATTTACCGTGGCAGACTTGGGGATGGCGCGTTAATCCTTGGCAACGAATGGCTTTATTTTTACCCCTCGTTACCGCCCTATTCACTTTCGGTTCTATATCCTATCCGAGTCTCGCCTTTATCGCTTTATTCTACGCCTATGTAAGTATGGAGTCGGACAAGATTCGCTGGAGTTACGCGAGTTTGGTATTCTTTAACTGGATGCTGGCGAAATTTTTAATCGATAACGATTTTGGGGATGTGTTTTACTGGGGCAGTATGTTGGGCTTATCCATCCTTTATATTTCCACGGTAGACCCTATTCTCAAAGGGCGCAGGCAACAGCGGCATAATTGGCGAGTGGCGGGTAGTGGCTTGATTTGCGTGACGGCTTTATTATTCCATCAAGAAACCGGCGGTTTGATACCGGCTTCCATCAGTTTATTAACTTTACTGGTGGGATTGGGTTTCAGAGTTCGCGCCTTCCTGTTCGTGGGCACGATTACTTTCATGCTGACAGTGTTTTACCAGTTAATTTTGTTGAGTTGGAGTTATTCATTTTTGAAATGGGCGATCGGTCTTCTCATCGGTATTATCATGATCTCAGTAGCCGCTTTATTCGAGCGACTCCGAGAACAAGTGATGTCCCTGTGGAATAATGTCCTACAACAGTTACAGTCGTGGGAATAGGTTACTTGGTGTAGGTCACTTCTACCACTGTATGCACGTTACCCCTGGGATTGAAATCGCCTTTTATCTTCATTTCCAGTGGTTCGGCGGCGGCTACTAGATCATCGAGGATTTGATTGATAACCTCTTCGTGGGAGATATATTTATCCCGGTAGCTATTGATGTACAGTTTGATGCCTTTGAGTTCGATCACTTTACCATCGGGGATATAGGTTACATAGATGGTGGCGAAATCGGGATAACCGGAGAAGGGACACTTACAGGTAAATTCCGGTAAGGTGATATGCACGTCGTAGCGTCTACCGGGGCGAGGGTTGGGAAAGGTGATCAGTTTCCCTTCCTGTATATCCCTCTCCCCGTATTTCACTTCAGTAGATTGAGTCATGGTAATCGATGTAATGAGGCACGAATTATATCCTAACGCTTAGATAGGCCCGCTAAACTCAACTAAGAACCTTATCTGAATTTACTCGGTCTTGTGGCATTTACGAACTACGCGGATATAGAATAAAGCTTAGTTTGGCGATTTGATGTGGAACGGCAAAAAGATGAGGGAAAACGTTGACTCTCAGAAGTTAGAACGCCTAATGCAAATTTTAGGTAGAGATGCTCAGGGGTCAGGCCGCATCTACTTTACAGGCGGAGCTAGTGCCCTCCTGATTGGATGGCGTAACTCCACGGTTGATGTTGATATTCGTCTAGACCCTGAACCACGGGGTATTTTTCAAGCGATCGCCAAGCTCAAGCAAGAATTGAACATCAATATCGAATTAGCATCTCCACAGGACTTCTTACCCCCCCTTCCGGGATGGCGTGATAGAAGCGTATTCATTGGTAAACGGGGTCAAATCTCATTTTATCACTACGATTTTACAGCCCAAGCTCTTTCTAAATTATCTAGGGGATTTGACCGCGACATGAAAGATGTGGAAGCCATGTACGAACAAAAATTATTTTCTTTGAACCAGTTGGGGAATTGCTTTGAAGCGATCGCACCAGACCTGATCCGATTCCCCTCCGTTGACTCTGATGTGCTTAGAAGCAGAGTCGAGAACTTGAGCCAACGTTTACAAGAACAAGAGTCCGAGGAGCGTTCATGAATCTCGATGATTTGCCTGGAGCCGAAATAATCTTGCCCGGACTGAACGATCTTCACAATGGTAAATCTAACACGATCGGGGCGTTACTGATCGCGATCGCGGCAACACGCTTAACCGAGGCGGGTTTAGATATTCCCAAAGATAACCTCGCTTCAGAACCAGAACTAACTTTGTATGCCTATCTCGAAGGGGAACGAGAGGACGCTTACCCTTACTATAATGCTTTACTAAATCGTCTTCATAGCTTCTGTAACGCTCTCGAAATGGTGCATAAACACAAATTCCCGATTAACGCGGTAACTCCAGAGGTATAGCCCCTAGAACACCTTTACGAAAATCATTGAGTATCTGCATGGTCGCCCGTTGCTTATCACCTTGATAACTTTTCCGACCTAACTCCTCGATGTAATCTTCTCCCGTCATCGTGCCCGTACTTAAACCGTAGCGGGACTCTAAAGCACCCTCATAACCCAACCCGATTACTAAATCCACGAAGACGGCGGTAATTCTCTGGTCATCGTAACCTGCGTCACCTATATCCTGACAAATAGCCAATTTAACCGCGTCGTCCTGATTGTAGAGGCGGGAGGGAATCACTCCAGGCGCGTCCAGTAATTCTAACGTGTCGGAAATTTTCACCCACTGCAATTGACGGGTAACACCGGCGCGTCTGGCGCTGGCTACAACTTTACGCCCTAAGAGACGATTGATCAAAGCTGATTTACCCACGTTAGGAAATCCTATCACCACAGCCCGCACCGGACGCGGCAACATTCCCCTACTTTTACGTTTTTCGTTAATCTCCGAACCTACTGTCTGGGCGGCTTTCAATATGGGTTTAATTCCCTCTCCGGCTTTAGCGTTAGTGAAATAGGGGGTTTGACCTCGGTTTTTAAACCAGGTTATCCATTGTTGCCGCACCGATTCGGGAATCATATCGAGGCGGTTCAATACTAATATTCTCGGTTTCTCGCCTATCCATTCTTTGACTTGGGGGTGTTGGGAAGCTAGAGGGACACGCGCGTCGATTACTTCTAGAACCACGTCTACTAGTTTCAATCCGTTTTTGAGTTGCCTTTCTGCTTTGGCAATATGACCTGGATACCATTGGATGAGAGACATAGTTGTAATTTGTGTGAAGGTTTTTTAGCGGTGTTGTCTTTATAGGGAGCATCCCAATTATGCACTATATCCCTTACCCGACCGTGATTAAAATCACGGTCTAATAGCTCAAGTCGGTTTAAACCGACTTCTGCTATTAGGCAGGGAATTCATTCCCTGCCGGTCGTCGTTGCCGGTCGTCGTTGCCGGTCGTCGTTGCCGGTCGTCGTTGCCGGTCGTCGTTGCCGGTCGTCGTTGCCGGTCGTCGTAAAAACGGGATGCTGCCTCTTTATAATCATCGCGTATTTCTCGATCGACCAACGAATTATACAACTTCAGTACGGATAACCGGAAATACTTGGGGGAATAATTCCCTGTAGTGCCTGTTGCTAAAGGCCGCTACTAAAATAATATAGTTAGAATATTAAATACTTTATTTCTAGGCGCTAACGAAGCTTATGACACTGCTCGAAAAAGGCAATATCACTATACATACCGAAAATATCTTCCCGATTATCAAAAAATCTCTCTACACTGACCATGAGATTTTCTTGCGGGAATTGATCTCGAATAGTGTGGACGCAATTGCTAAGCTAAAAATGGCCTCTCTCGCCGGGGAAGTAACGAAACAGGTGGGAGAACCGGAGATAAGTCTCTGTATCGATAAAGATAAGCGCACTCTATCGATCACCGATAACGGTATCGGTATGACCCAAGAAGAAGTGAAAAAATATATCAATCAAGTAGCTTTTTCTAGCGCCGAAGAATTTATCCAGAAATATCAAAAAACTGCCAATGATTTGATCGGGCACTTCGGCTTAGGATTCTACTCGGCTTTCATGGTGGCGAAACAAGTAGACATCGATACTCTCTCCTATAAAGAAGGGGCGGGGGCAGTCCACTGGTCTTGTGATGGCTCACCGGAATTTGAATTAACCCAATCATCCCGCACGGAAATCGGCACTACTATTACCCTTACTTTACAAGATGAAGAGGGCGAATATTTAGAGCCTAGCCGCATCAAACAACTAGTAAAAACCTATTCTGATTTCCTCTCGGTTCCTATTAAACTAGATGGAGAAGTTATCAACAAGCAACGGGCTATTTGGAAGGAGTCACCCCAAAATCTAACCAAGGAAGATTATCTGGAGTTTTATAATTATCTTCACCCTTTCCAAGAAGAACCTTTACTGTGGGTGCATCTCAATACAGACTATCCTTTCCTCGTCAATGGGATTCTCTATTTTCCAAAATTAAGACCCGATGTAGATGTGAGTAAAGGGCAGATCAAACTATTCTGTAATCAGGTATTCGTCAGCGACCACTGTGAAGAGATAATCCCCGATTTTCTCATGCCTTTAAGAGGGGTGATCGATAGTCCCGATATTCCTTTGAACGTGTCCAGGAGTGCGCTGACGAACGATCGCACCGTCCGGGGCATAGCTAATTTCATCTCGAAAAAGATCGCCGATCGTTTGAAATCCCTCTACAACGAAAACGCTAAGGAATATATTCGCTCTTGGCAGGATGTGGGAACATTCATCAAATTCGGTTCTTTAAAAGAGGACAAATTTAAAGACCAAGTAAAAGACATCCTCATCTATCGCACTACCTATAAAGCAGCGATTTCTGAAACAGAGGTAGAGGTGCAAACCGAGTCGGGCGATGCTTGGGAATCGGTTAGCACTGCCAAAACTCCCTTAGAAGCGATCGAACAAGAAGGCTATACCACCTTAAAAGCCTATTTGGAAAGGAACAAGGAGAAACACGAGAATAAAGTGTTTTATTGCACCGACCCCAGCACGCAATCGGGTTACGTGGAACTGTATAAAAACCAAGGAATCGAGGTTCTTTATTTAGATTCTTTCATCGACAGTAATTTCGTTCCTTTCTTGGAAAGAGAATACAACGAGGTGAAGTTCACCCGTGTGGATGCCGAACTTGATCAAACCCTTTTGGAAAAAGATCAAGCCAGTGATATTGTCGATCCTGTCACCAACAAAACTAAGGGAGAATTGGTTCAAGAAATCTTCATTAAAGCCCTTAATAATCCCAAGGTTAATATTAAGACGGAGGCGTTGAAATCCGATGACCCCACGACCACACCGCCGGCGATGGTTTTATTGCCTGAAGCCATGCGGCGACTGCAAGAGATGACGGCTTGGATGCAACAACAAAGCATGAGTTTTCCCGATCAACACGTTTTAATTGTTAACACGAATCACCCGTTAATCGGTCAAATACTCCAGATAAGTCAAGGCGGCGTGGTTACTGGTAGCGGGGAATCTCCCTCTGCGGAATTAGCTAAGATGTTGTGTTTACACGTCTACGATCTAGCTTTGATCTCTCAGAAAGGTTTTGACCCTGAAGGCATGAAATCTTTCATCCAACGATCGAATCAAGTGTTAACCAAATTGACAGAAAAGCTGTAATTGTTAGGAAAAATCGGTAACAATTTTAAGAGAGAGGGGAGAGAGTGATCGAACTCGGTATCAGAGAAATATCCATCGATGGCCTCATCCCCATTTTCATAAGGTTTTATACGAAAACACTAAGCCCCAACGATAATACGCTAGACTTAAAAACTGTTAACCGTGAAACCTCAAGCTATCTGGTATATGACCTCGACTGCACCGCACAAAAAATCGAAAGCCCTAAACCCCAATAGTCGTCGTCCTGCGAAAGAACTATGCAGCGAGTGCGGGCTGTGTGATACTTACTACATTCACTATGTCAAATCCGCCTGCGCCTTCATCACCCAACACATTAGCGAATTAGAAGAGCAAACCCACGGACGGGCCCGCGATTTAGATAATCCCGATGACTGCTATTTCGGCGTACACGAAGAAATGTTGGGTGCTAGAAAACAGCAACCGATAGAGGGGGCGCAGTGGACGGGGATAGTTAGCTCGATCGCCTGTAAAATGTTAGAGAAGGGTTTAGTGGAAGGCGTGGTGTGCGTTCAAAACACCGCGGAAGACAGATTTCAACCCCTGCCGGTCATCGCTACAACCGCCGAGGAAGTATTAGCCGCCAGAGTCAATAAACCCACTCTCTCCCCCAATCTATCAGTATTAGAGCAGGTGGAAAAATCGGGGATGAAACGCCTGTTAGTCATCGGTGTCGGTTGCCAGATTCAAGCTCTCAGGAGTGTCGAGAAACAATTAGGATTAGAGAAGCTTTATGTATTGGGTACACCCTGCGTGGATAACGTTACCCGCGCCGGTTTACAGAAATTTCTCGACACCACTAGCAAATCACCCGACACGGTAGTCCATTACGAATTCATGCAGGATTTTAAAGTGCATTTCAAGCACGAAGATGGTTCGATCGAAAAAGTGCCTTTCTTCGGTTTGAAAACCAATAAGTTAAAAGATGTGTTCGCTCCTTCCTGTATGACCTGTTTCGATTATGTAAACTCTCTAGCCGATTTAGTCGTGGGTTACATGGGCGCGCCCTTCGGCTGGCAGTGGATTGTCGTGCGTAATGAAACCGGGCGGGAGATGCTGGAGTTAGTTAAAGACCAATTGGACACGCAACCGGTAATGTCGAAGGGGGATAGAAAAGGGGCGGTACAGAATAGCATCCCCGCTTATGATAAGGGCGTAACGTTACCGATGTGGGCGGCGAAATTAATGGGGGTGGTAATCGAGAAAGTCGGCCCCCAGGGTTTAGAATACGCCAGGTTTTCGATCGATTCCCATTTCACCCGCAATTATCTGTACGTGAAGCGTAATTACCCGGAGAAGCTGGCGAGTCACGTACCCGTATACGCCCAGAAAATCGTGAGTCAGTATAAGCTACCCGATTAATTTAGAATATTATATAAATAGTCCATTAGTTCTAGGCAATGGTCTATGGTTAGTTCTTTCGTTTTCAATAGTCAAATGTGTTACGGCGGTGACGATGAAATTTGTTACCCCGAAAGTGATGGTGCGCCCGTGGCAGAAAGTGACCCTACGAGAAATTATCTCTTTTACGGTGTAGAAACCCTGAAAAACCATTTCCAAAATCGTGAAGACGTTTACGTGTCCGGGAATTTGTTCATTTATTACGAGCGAGGTGTGCCCTCGGCGGTAATCGCCCCGGATGTGTTCGTGATTTTTGGTGTGCCCAATACGGAGAGGACAGTTTATAAAGCTTGGGAGGAAAATAATCATTTACCTTCTTTTGTC
Source organism: Chlorogloea purpurea SAG 13.99 (assembly GCA_016903695.1). GTDB lineage: Bacteria > Cyanobacteriota > Cyanobacteriia > Cyanobacteriales > Microcystaceae > Chroococcopsis > Chroococcopsis gigantea_A. The sequence goes on along the minus strand of JADQBB010000011.1, from coordinate 55,963 downwards.
ATGGAAATTACCTCTCGCACCACCAAAGCCAATGACCAACGGGATAAACCGTCTATCTACGCTCGTCTGGGAGTGAGTGAATATTTTCAATATGACCCCACCTGTGATTATTTAAACCCGCCTCTTCAAGCTTCGCGTTTAGTTAATGGTGTATATGAGCCTATTCAACCCGTTAGTTTAGAAGATGGAGGCATCTGTATTTATTCTGAGGTCTTGGGTTTAGATTTACGTCTTCTCCGGGGAGATTTACGGTTTTATCATCCTGGTACAGATACCTTCTATCCTACCTATGGAGAAATCGCTCAAAGGTTAAGATTGGCGGAAAATGCCCGCCTAGAAGCGGAGAATGCCCGCCTAGAAACCGAAACAGCTCTTAAAGCCGCAGTCGCCCGTCTGCAAATATTAGGGCTAAATTTAGAACAAATTGCTACTACTTTGGGTTTATCCGTTGAAAAAGTGCAAAGCTATTTAACGATAGCTTAAATTCGAGTCAGACGGGCTTACTTTTCAGTAAAAGACTGACAGAAAGAATCGTAATCTTCTTCTACCTGTTTAGCGTACTGGCGTGAATATTCCAATAAAGGTTCTTGCCAGTCTTGAGATTTCCCGAAACTTATTAAATCATCTGCGATCGCTGAACCTTGTCTGCCGGAACTTCTCAACTGGGCTGAGGCGAGAACGTTAGACATTGTTTTCAGAACGTGAGGCCATTCTGCTTCGTTGATATGATGCTCGTCAAAATCTAATTTATCTTCTTGGGGTTGCAATTCTTTAATCTGGAATGAACTGCCTTCAAAATCGATCGATGATAAAAGCGCGGGAGTTTCGTACTGCATTCGCGTTTGAATACTGATGATTCTCTCGGCTTGCGAAGACCATACGGGTTGATGCACAGTAATATAATTACTGAGGCTTGAGCTTGGGCATTGTTTCATATCGATTAGATAATTATCATCGGGTGAGCCGTTTCCTTCTACTAGAAATATATATCGTTTAAGGCCTATACTACCAGTTCCGGCTAACCTGATGGCTATATCGTGGACTTTAAAAAAAGCCGGGGTTTTCTGTTGTTGCGCCCATCGGTCGAAAAGGTTTTTTAAAGTAGTTTTCCTTGCTGGATCTAGAGGGAATATTTTCTTTTGTGGTATCTTGAAAATTCTCGTGCCATTTACCACCTCGGTGCGTTTATCGAGAAAATCTTTTCGCCGCCGCTTTTCTACCTGTTGGAATAGATACCCGGTAATATGGTCTGCTAAAGCTTCCTCTACGTGTTTGGCTTTGCCTGACCCTAAATATTGGCAGTAATGCGATAGAAACTTTTGAGCCAATTCGGTAGCCGTCGCTTCATCGATATTATTGACTTTGAATACTAGATATATGCTCGTGAGAAAACGGGCTATCTCCCAGGAAATAGGAGCGAGACAGCCTTCATCAAAATCATTGAGGTCGAAATATACTTGACGATCGTTACTTTTATAAACCCCGAAATTTTCCAAGTGAGCATCTCCCGTTATCCACCCTAGAGGGGAGCTATCAAAACCGGTATTTTTGGGGAAATCTTCGTAAAATAGATGACAACTACCTCGAAAAAATATTAAGGAATCTTTTCTCATAGCTTCATATTTGTAGTCTAATAAATCCCTATTCCTACCTTCATTAAACTTCTCGATTCTCGCCTTAACATCCTTAGCCATATTACCTCTGTATCCTTCAGGTTCGTAAGTAAAATTATTTAAGATAGGACATCCATTCTCAGGTAAGGTTGTAGAACTTCTGGAACTTTTACACTACCATCGGGCTGCTGGTAATTTTCTAAAACAGCCGCCATAGTTCGACCGATCGCCAAACCAGAACCATTTAAAGTATGAACGAAACCAGTGCCTTTTTTACCTTTCTCTTTAAAACGAATATTAGCCCGCCGCGCTTGGAAATCGTGAAAATTAGAACAGCTAGAAATCTCCCGATATTGCTGGGCTGAAGGTAGCCACACTTCTAAGTCGTAACATTTAGCCGCGCCGAAACCCAAATCACCCGTACATAATTCTATAACCCGATAAGGCAATAGGAGGGCTTGTAAAATTGCTTCGGCATTTTGGACTAAGCTTTGATGTTCTACCTCGGAAGTGTCGGGATGAACGATCTTAACTAATTCTACTTTATTGAATTGATGCAGGCGGATCAAGCCCCTAGTATCTTTGCCGTAACTGCCAGCCTCGCGGCGAAAACAGGGAGTATAGGCGCAGTGTTTTATGGGTAAGTCTTCGAGATCGATCGTATCTTCTCTATACAGGTTAGTCACCGGCACTTCCGCCGTCGGCGCTAACCATAAATCATCATCGCTACATTTAAAACTCTCTTCGGCGAATTTCGGTAATTGCCCGGTGCCTTGTAAGGAAGTGGTATTGACGAGGATGGGGGGTAATACTTCAGTATAGCCGGCCGCGATCTGGCGATCGAGCATAAAATTAATTAAAGCCCTTTCTAAAGCCGCACCCGCACCCACTAAAGTCACGAAACGACTTTGAGCCACTTTCACCGCTTTCTCGAAATTGAGAATTCCCAATCTTTCCCCAATTTCCCAATGGCTCAATAATCCAGGTTGCCTGTTAATATATTGATCGCCCCAACGGCGAATCTCTACATTCTGGGTTTCGTCCTTACCTACGGGACTAGTTTCCGAGGGAATATTGGGTAACTCTAGCAATAAACGTTCGATTTGAGCTTTTAGCTCTTTCTGTTGAGGCTCTAATTCTGCTAGCTTGGTTTTTAACTCGTTACCTTCTTCTTTCAGGGCGAGAATTTCCTCACTATCGGCGGGGATGCCGCTTTTAATTTTCTGCCCGACGATTTTACCGATTTCGTTACTACGGGCTTGCAGTTGACTCAGGGAAGCTTCTAGCTGTCGTTGTTGCTGATTTAACTCTAAAATCGGCTTTAATTGGTAATTACCGTGACGGAGAGCCAGCAGATTTTGGATTTTCTCTGGATTTTCGCGAATTTGTTTTATATCTAACACAGTATCAATATTCCTTCAACAGGCAGAATTGTAGTTTTAATTTTACCGAAAGTCGGTCAAAACTACGAGTCTCTTTATCTTTTAAAAATCAATGTTTTAGGGTAATATTGTTATGAACATATCAATATTACCCTGGTATAGAGATTAATATCTGTCTGAGGATACAGTTAAAAATTATTAACTTAAAGGATTATCAAGGGTAGAAGAGTTTTGGAGATTTTTATGATCGAGCCAATTGAGGCGATTGTTCGCAGTGACGAGAGAGCGGATTTTATACAGTTTCTGTATCAACTCAGAAATAAAAATAAATCTTATTTACTCCGCAATGATATTATGACGGAGTTTTCTCAATATTGTGCCTCATCTGGTAAGCATCCTGAGTTTTCCCTATCCTCTCACATCCAAAAACTAATTTACTATACTCAAGAGATCATTCTCGATAGCGAGAGTTATTGCTTGGTGGTTAGATTCAAAATCGGACATCAGCAACCCATCAGGATCATGGAAGACCTATCCTATGAGCTGATGACGAGCCAAGACCTCTTAGATCTCAGGGATAGATTGGTCAATCAATATCATCCCGAAAGCGGCGACTTATTAGAGTTAGATTTCCGTCCTTTTTACGATTATAGCCCCCTCGTGCGGGACGCTAAAAATATCGGCAACGGCGTTCAGTTCCTTAACCGTTACCTCCCCAGTAGACTGTTTCAAGCGGAATTAAAATGGCAACGCTCTACATTTTCTTTCTTGAGTCTACACAGTCATAATGGGATGCAGTTACTGATCAACGATCGTATCCAAGACCAGCAACACCTCTCGGAACAAGTTAAAGGCGCGATCGTCTTCTTGGACAGATTTTCACCTCAAGAGCCTTTTAATAACTTTCGCTTCAAATTTCAAGAGATGGGGTTTGAAGCGGGTTGGGGCAATACCGCTGGGAGAGTTAAAGAGAGTTTAGAGTTATTAGACAGTTTGATCGATTCCCCAGACCATCAAGCTTTAGAAGCTTTCCTCTCAAGAATACCTATGTTATCGAGGATCGTTTTAGTATCTCCTCACGGTTGGTTCGGACAGGAGGGAGTATTAGGAAAACCCGACACGGGTGGTCAAGTGGTATACGTGTTAGATCAAGCTAGAAGTTTAGAAAAACAACTTAAAGAAGACTGGATACTAGCCGGGATAGATCCTGCTAGTATCCACCCGAAAATTATCATTTTGACTCGCTTGATTCCTAATAGTGAGGGTACGCGCTGTAACGAAAGATTAGAGAAAGTTTACGGTACAGATAATGTTTGGATTTTGCGAGTTCCTTTCCGGGAGTTCAATCCGAAAGTAACTCAAAACTGGATTTCTCGCTTTGAAATCTGGCCCTATTTAGAAACCTACGCAATTGATTCCGAGAGGGAGTTATTAGCGGAGTTCCAAGGTAAACCTGATTTGATTATCGGTAATTACTCTGATGGTAATCTAGTGGCTTTCCTTTTATCTCGTAAATTAGGGATAACTCAATGTAATATAGCTCACGCCCTAGAGAAACCAAAATATTTATTTAGTAACCTTTACTGGCAAGATTTAGAGTCTAACTATCACTTTTCCCTACAATTCACTGCCGATTTGCTCGCTATGAATGCGGCTAACTTCATCGTCAGCAGTACCTACCAAGAAATTATCGGTACTCCCGATAGCGTCGGTCAGTATGAATCCTATCAAAGTTTTACGATGCCCGGCCTGTACCATGTGGTAAGCGGCATAGAGCTATTCAGCCCGAAATTTAATGTAGTACCTCCAGGGGTAAACGAGCATTTCTTTTTTCCTTATAATGACGACAAAAATCGTTTAGTGAGCGAACAAGAAAGACTGACAGATTTACTATTTACTCTTGAAGATTCTAGTAAGGTTTACGGCAAGTTATCTGACCCAAAAAAACGGCCTATTTTTTCGATGGCTCGACTCGATCGTATTAAAAACCTCACGGGTTTAGTACAATGTTTCGGAGAGAGTCAAGAATTACAAGATCGGTGTAATTTAATCTTGATCGCCGGTAAATTAAGAGTGGAAGATACTAGCGATAAAGAGGAAGCTGATGAGATAGTAAAACTATACCGCCTGATAGAAAAATATAATCTTTACGACAAGATGCGCTGGTTGGGTGTGATGTTACCGAAGGGGGATAGTGGGGAAATATATCGTATTATCGCTGACCATCAAGGTATCTTCGTTCAACCGGCCTTATTTGAAGCTTTCGGGTTAACTATCCTAGAGTCGATGATTACCGGATTACCTACTTTCGCCACGGAATTCGGTGGTCCTAGAGAAATTATTCAAGATGGGGTGAATGGTTTTCTTATCAACCCAACCCATATAGAGGAAACAGGGGAGAAAATTAATAAATTTCTCGATAAGTGTGAAGGTAATCCAGACTATTGGAAGCAAATTTCCGAACAGGCCATACAGCGTGTATATACTAATTACACCTGGCCGATTCACACGAATCGTCTTCTCTCCCTCGCCAGAATTTACGGTTTCTGGAATCACACCTCTAAAGAAAATCGTGAAGAGTTAATGCGTTATATTGAATCCCTCTTCTATCTACTTTTTAAACCGAGAGCGCAGGAACTTTTACAACAACACTATCAAAGATAATTATGAAATACTTATTCGTCACGGATTTAGACAATACTCTCGTAGGGGATGAGTCCGGTACTCTGTTACTCAATCATTATCTTAATAATAGACGGGAGCAATTTTACATAGTCTACGCCACTGGGAGATCTTACGATTCCGCCAATCAACTGATGCTACAGGAAAAATTACTAGAGCCGGATTATTGGGTAGTATCGGTAGGTAGTGAGATATATCATCAAGATCGTCTCGATCTCGATTGGGCGACTCATCTATCGGATGATTGGGATCGTAACGTGGTGGAAGCGATCGCGCAATCTTTTCCTTTCCTAACTCTCCAACCCTACGAGGAACAAAATCCGTGGAAAGTGAGTTTTTTTGTCGAGCCTGGCGTGACTCAAAAGCACATTCAAGAATTGAAAAAGGAATTGAAACCCACCCGCTTAAAAACCCAAATTATTTTCAGTAGTGGGCGGGACTTAGATATACTTCCCGCTAGGGGTAATAAAGGCAACGCTATCGCCTACCTACAAGCGTGCTTATCCGTCTCTCCCGAATCTACCCTCGTTTGCGGCGATTCCGGTAATGATATTAGTTTATTTCAACAGCCAGGTAAAGGAGTGATAGTTAGTAACGCCCAAGAGGAGTTACTGGATTGGTATTTCCAGACGCGGAAAGATACTCTCTACCTATCCCAGTCTCCCTACGCCCACGGAATTCTCGAAGCCTTAAAACACTATCAATTTCTGGGGTAAAATTTTGTTGAGTTAACTTTACTTGAATTACTTTTTATGAGCGCTCCACTGTACGAGAGAATAGCCCAGTTTTACGACGCTTCTAGTGGCTTATGGGAAGGCATCTGGGGTGAGCATATGCACCACGGTTATTATGGTAGAGGGGGAGGGTACAGGCTCGATCGAAGGCAGGCACAAATCGACTTGATCGAAGAGTTACTACATTGGGCGAAAGTAGATTCGCCGGAATCGATTATCGATTCCGGCTGCGGTATCGGCGGCAGCACTTTATATCTAGCCCAAAAATATAACGCCAAAGCGGTAGGAGTTACCCTATCGCCATTCCAGGCGGCTAGGGCGACGGAAAGAGCCAAGGGGGCTAATTTAGGGAGTAGAGTATCTTTCCAAGTTGCCGACGCTCAAGACCTACCCTATGGAGATAATAGTTTCGATCTCGTTTGGTCTTTAGAGAGTGGCGAACATATGCCCGATAAGAGAAAATTTCTTTCTGAGTGTTATCGAGTTTTGAAACCGGGGGGGAAATTAATTTTCGTCACCTGGTGTCACCGCGCGACTAATTCCGTGGCGGGTGAGTTAACCGCCGCCGAGAAGCGTCACCTGCAAGAAATTTATCGGGTTTACTGTTTACCATACGTCATCTCCTTACCGGAGTACGAAGACATCGCGTCCGAGTGTGGTTTTACAGATATTATCAGCGATGATTGGTCTACAGCTGTGGCTCCTTTTTGGGATAGAGTGATTACTTCCGCAATCGACTTGAAAGCGATTGGCGGTTTATTAAATAGCGGTTGGACTACGGTGGAAGCGGCCCTATCTTTGGGATTGATGCGGGATGGCTACGATTCGGGCTTGATCCGTTTCGGTTTATTATCGGGTAATAAGGGATAAAGCTTATAGAAAATCCCCGCCTGAAAACGGCGGTGGAGTGTCAATTCCTCCCGTCTCTACTCGTGGACTTACTTATGGACTTATTAACCGCCGATTCGATCGAACCTAAAGTGTATTTTATAGGTGCGGGGCCCGGTGATCCAGAATTACTGACGATTAAAGCTTACAAAATCCTCCGGTGCGCCGATGTAATCCTCTACGCCAATTCGCTCATCCCGCGACAAATTGTAGACGTGGCTCATCCCGACGCGGAATTAATCCCTACCGGTAGCAAGACACTAGAAGATATTATCCCGATTATGATCGATCGAGTGCGCCAAGGTTTATCGGTAGCCCGTCTGCAATCGGGAGATTTAACCCTCTACAGCGCCATCTCCGAACAGATGCAGGCTCTAGCAGAGGCGGATATTCCTTTCCAGTTAGTTCCAGGTATCAGCGCTTTCCAGGCCGCCGCCGCTAAATTAAACGCGGAATTAACGATTCCCGAATTGGTACAGACGATCATTTTAACTCGCATCGAAGGACAGGCCTCGCCGATGCCATCGGGGGAAGATTTAGCCTCTTTAGCGAACCACGGGGCTAGTTTATGCCTTTACTTGGCCGCCCGTCACGTCCAATCGGCCCAAGAGAAATTATTACTGCATTATCCCGGAGATACTCCCGTGGGCGTGTGTTTTCGAGTGGGTTGGCCTGATGAAAAAATCTGGGTAGTACCTCTAAAGGAGATGGCGGCGCTTACGCGGGAAGAGAATTTAATCCGTACTACCCTTTATATTATTAGCCCGGCGTTGAAAAATCTATCCAGTGTTCGATCGCAACTTTACCACCCTGGACACTCACATCTTTTCCGCCGCCATCGATAGAATCGAAGCGCTAATCCTTATAAATTTTTTACTATGGACATCAAAACGCCCGACTGGGTGAAAAACGCCATCTTCTATCAAATTTTCCCCGATAGATTCGCCCGCGCCCACACCCCGAAAGGAATGTTATTATCTAGCGATTTACAACCTTGGCACTCCACGCCCACTTTATTCGGTTACAAGGGCGGCGACCTTTGGGGAGTCATAGACAAGTTAGATTACCTGCAAGATTTAGGCATTAATGCTATTTATTTCACGCCCATATTTCAGTCCGCTTCCAATCATCGCTATCATACCCACGACTACTATCAAATCGACCCAATGTTAGGGGGCAATGAAGCTTTCGACGCTTTAATCGAGGCGGCCCATCACAGAAATATTAAAATCATTCTCGACGGCGTTTTCAATCACGCCAGCCGCGGCTTCTTTTTCTTCAATGACATTCTCGAAAACGGTAAAAATTCCGCTTGGTTAGACTGGTTTAAAATCGAAGATTGGCCTCTCTATCCTTACGATGAAAGTCAACCGGCTAATTACGTCAGTTGGATAGATATTCGCTCCCTACCCCAATTCAATCACGACCATCCCCAAGTCAGAGAATATTTAATGCAGGTAGGAGAATATTGGATTAAAAAAGGTATTGATGGCTGGCGTTTAGATGTACCTTTCGAGATTAAAACCCCCGGCTTCTGGCACGAATTTAGGAGCAGAATTAAAAATATCAATCCTGATGCTTATATCGTCGGTGAAGTGTGGCACGATGCCCGCCAATGGCTCGACGGTTTACAATTTGACGGTGTGATGAATTATCTTTTCACCGAAGCTACTATGGCTTTTGTAGGGGGGGATAGAGTCAAGATGGAATACGTGGATAAATCTTCTTATAAACCTTATCCCGCTCTATCCGCCAGAAATTATGGGGAGCGGATCGAGGAGATTTTAACTCTCTATCCTTGGGAGATCCAACTAACTCAATATAATTTACTCGATAGTCACGATACCGCTCGTTTGATCACGATCGTGGGCGAAGATAAGAAAACTGTTGAACTGGCTACGTTATTAATGTTCACTTTCCCCGGTACTCCCAGTATTTATTATGGGGATGAAGTGGGTTTAGAAGGCGGTATCGACCCCGATTGTCGTCGTTGTTTTCCTGAGGAAGAAGATTGGGACTGGGAAGTTCTGGATTATCATAAATCTTTGATTTATCTACGCCATAACTACCCGGCTTTACGCACCGGGGCTTATCATGTTCTCTATAGCGATGACCATGTATACGTGTTCGCCCGGATATTGGAAAATCAAGAAATTATCGTCGCTATTAACATTAGTGATGCCCTGGAAAAAGTGTCTTTTAGCGTCAATAATCTAGGGTCTACGCCCAACCACTTTATATATGGAAAAGGTCATATTAGCTGGCGCGAGGGACGAATCGAATTAAGTTTAGAAGGTCGATCGGGCTGTATCATCGGTTAAACTGAAATTGAGCTAACGATGTTACTTTTTCCACGGCTTCGAGATTGATAGCCCCGTAGATATGGGGGAAAGTTTCCGTTTCCGCTACGGTCAAACGGTTTTCCCCCTGCAAATGTACCGGGTCTTCCCATTTTACGGGCGACTCTAATTTCTCTAGAGAGATACTTAATATGACAATATTGGGAATATCACGATAGAAAGCCTCGATCACTTTGGGTAATTGAGCTTCGGTAGAGCAGTGAATAAAACCTTCGCTCTTTAGTGAACCTGGCTTATATTCTCCTAATTCCCTGGCGATTTGCCAATTTTTTTCGGTGGTGATGTGATATATCATTATGATACTAATCTATTTTGCTTTCTTTGTTTCTTATGAATATACATCGCTTCATCCGCTTTTTGTAATAGGGTTTCTAAATAATCGTTACAATCAGGTGTATAAATTACTTGACCGATACTAAATGACAATTGATAGCACCGCTTATTATGGTCGTTAAATTGCCCCAAGCACTTTTCCAATCTCTCGCTTATAAATTGAGAATCTTCAACTTCTTTAAATTCATGCAGGATAACAAATTCATCGCCTCCTAAACGAGCAATTATATCCGTTTCTCTAAAACTAGTTTTCAACAAATTGGCCACGTCTTTAATCATTAAATCTCCGGCTTCATGTCCGTAATTATCATTAACTTTTTTTAGTCCGTCTAAATCGATAAAGACTAGTCCTAAAGAAGCTTTTTGACGTTTAGCTGTTTCTAATTCACGATTACCTAAAAATATAAAACCACGCCGATTATATAATCCTGTCATTTCGTCGCTTAAAGACAATTTTCTTACTTCTTCTTCTGCTTGTTGACGTTGAACGATCTCTACTCGTAACTGTTGATTGGTTACTTCTAATTTTTCGGTGCGGTCTTGAACTCTTAGCTCTAATTCTTGATATACTTGCACGTTTTCCATAGCTATCGCTGTGGAGTCAGCTAGGGCTTGAAGTAATTTTATCTCATCTTCCGTGGGTTCGTGATGTTGCGCCCAATAAGTGCCGATCGCTCCTATGGGATCGAGTTGTCTTATGGGTACCGCCACTAAACTTTTGACAAATGTAGGTTCATATGCCTCATAAGGTATCCTGGTATCGCCTAAAACTTGTGGAATTACGGCCGGGGTGCGATTTCGCATCGTCCAGCCACCAATACATATTTCTAGGGGAAATTTTTTCCCTTTCCAGAGAGGGGCGATCGCATCTTCGTCTACATAATAACAATTCCCACCCTCTTTAAGGATAAAAGTGGCTCCGTCTGATTGAGTTAATTGACGGGCGGAATGCTTGACTATATCGATGATGGTCTCCAAATCTCTCGCCATCGATAATTTTTGGATTACCATTATCAAGTGTTCTACCTGACTACAGAAAGTCAGGTTACTTTGGTTACATACGAGATCTTGTTCGATCATAGAATCCTCGACGAGCCTCCGTCGGCTGAATTTATTTACTTTAAGTTTTCCCTTTAAAGACGCTTTTGTTATCTTGCTTATGTTATCGATTTTTATTTTTCACGTGACCAGCTTAATTTTCTCTGTCTGGTCTCATTATCAAGAAATTGTCTAGGACGTTTTTAGTCAATATAACCCTCTATCAATACATCGGGGTCGAGATACTTAACACTGACCCTCTCTAAAGGGATGGCTTCCGTCATCAATTGTAAACCCAAATCTCCAACCGGTGAGGGCGCGCTTTTACCACCGATAATTTTTGGGGCGATAAAGGCCATAACTTTCTGTACCGCACCCTCGGCTACGGCGCGAGCGGCTAACTTACCGCCACATTCCCACAACACTTTACAGAAGCCTCTTTCGTAAAGATTATTCATCACCAAAGAGGGAGTGACTTCGGCTAAGTCGATCACTTCCACGTCATGTTTTAATAATTGTTGCTTTAACTTGACATTGGTTTTAGTTTCTGTAAAAACGATCGTCTGCACTTTAGTAGTTTCCCAAAGATGGGCCTCAAGGGGTAAATCCAGATGACGACTCATCACCACCCGTAAGGGATTATGGTCGGAAACCCCGTGAGAGGTGAGGTGGGGATTATCCTGACGTACAGTGCTACCGCCGACGATAATAGCGTCACAACCCGCTCTTAATTCATGCACGAGATGACGGGAAGCCTCACTCGTCACCCAAGCACTATGACCCGTGGTAGTGGCGATTTTACCGTCTAAAGTCATGGCGTACTTGAGAATGCCGAAGGGTTGCTCGTAGAGGATGCGATGGATAAAACCTTCATTGAGTTCTTTAGAGAGATGCTCTTCGATACTCACTACCGTTTCTATGCCCGCCGATTGTAGGCGATGAATACCTTTACCGGACACGAGGGGATTGGGATCGATCGAACCTACGAATACTTTCTTGATTCCCGCCTTGATTATCGCTTCCGTACAGGGGGGAGTACGCCCGAAGTGGTTACAAGGTTCAAGATTAACGTACAGATCAGCGTCTCGTGCTTTTTCGCCCGCCTGTGCCAGAGCGAAAACTTCCGCGTGAGGTTCCCCCGCCTTGGGGTGAAAACCTTCTCCTACGATCATCTCGTCTTGGACGATAACGCAACCAACGAGGGGATTGGGGGAGGTTTTCCCTTCCCCTTGACGGGCTAACTGTATACAACGTCGCATCATGGCCCGATCGAATTCATTGGCTCCATTCATTAACTCATCCCCTTTTGACCTAACGTGCTAAAAGATACAGAAAAAAACTAAAAAATTACAGACCCTGAATAATATTCCGTGCGTAAATAAACATACTTAAGTATTCCCTCATCGTCTTTTAAAAATTAGTTACGTATTTTCGCTTACTCCCTAGAGACACATAACACTAGACTCGAATACGCAGCCGAAAGTGTCTTAATTAACCCTAACTCTTGTTAACTACTAACGTCAATGAAAACAAATCAATCACGTTCTTACCTTAGTAAAGAATTTCCCGGACGTGTCCTTAAACCGGCTTGGTTAATCTGTATCTTTCTGAGTAGCATTATCTTTCTCGTCTGGGGAACTGCGGTAAAAGCTCAAACGACGACAACGCTGAACCTTGAAGACTTACAGGTGACGATTAACACAATTTGGGTTCTGATCGCCTCGGTTTTAGTGATATTTATGAACGCCGGTTTCGCGATGTTAGAAACAGGATTTTGTCGTCAGAAAAATGCCGTTAATGTTCTTTCAAAAAACTTGATCGTCTTCGCTTTATCCACCGCTTCTTTTTGGATACTCGGTTTCTCCCTGATGTTCGGCACCGGTGGTAACGACTTCTGGGGGATGGGAGCGTTATTTTTGGGCAGTGATGACCCCAAGGTTTACGGAGTTCCTAACGGTTTACCGGTAGCGGTGTTTTTCCTGTTTCAAGTAGCGTTTGCTGGTACGGCGGCGACGATCGTATCGGGGGCGGTAGCGGAAAGAATTAAATTTATAGATTTCCTCCTCTTCAGCTTAGTCCTCGTCGGTTTGATCTATGCCATCACGGGTCATTGGATCTGGGGGGGCGGTTGGTTAGCCCAAGCCGGATTTAAAGACTTTGCCGGTTCTACCCAAGTTCACTCGGTGGGGGGTTGGTCAGCTTTAATGGGGGCGATACTACTGGGGCCGCGCATGGAAAAATATATAGATGGGCGTATCAACGCTTTACCCGGTCATAATATGAGCATAGCCACCCTCGGCTGTCTGATCCTTTGGGTAGGCTGGTTCGGCTTCAATCCAGGTTCGGTGCTGGCCGCCACGAAAGAAGTACCGGTAATCGCTGTAGTGACGAATCTTTCCGCCGCCTTCGGTGGTCTAGCAGCTACCGTCACATCTTGGATCAAAGACGGTAAACCGGATTTATCGATGATCATCAACGGTATCTTGGCGGGTTTAGTAGGGATAACCGCCGGGTGCAATGGAGTTTCTTACTGGTCTGCCGCACTCATCGGTACTATCTCCGGCATTATCGTCGTCTTTGCCGTTTATTTATTCGATATGCTCCGAGTAGACGACCCGGTAGGTGCTATTTCCGTACATCTAGTCTGCGGCATCTGGGGAACTTTAGCCGTTGGCATCTTCAACAACGAGACAGGCTTAATTACTGGTCAGTTCCAACAAATGTTTATCCAGCTCACAGGGATTATCTCCGTGGGTACTTTTACCATTATCACTTCGGGCCTTACTTGGCTGATTTTAAAATATACCCTCGGTATTCGAGTCAGTCTTGAAGAGGAATTGGAGGGCCTCGATATTGGTGAACACGGTATGGAGGCTTATAGCGGCTTCGTCAAAGAAGCGGATGTTATTTTCCACAGTAACCCTCTCGAAGAGGAAGATTACAGCAATCCAGGCAAATGGTAATTTTCCCGCAGTTATGAATTACACCCCCCTTCACCCGACAGTATTATCGCCCATAATTCTTATGGGCTATTTTCATTTCTTTGTGTTCAAAGATACAGAAAAAACTTAAAAATAATTTAACAATTCAGGTCAACTAGCAGTTACTCCAATAATTAAAGTTACGATCGAGTTAACATCCAATCATTGAATTTTACCTATCGTAACCCATCACAATAGTAACTAATCACAGAAGTAAATGCCTTAACGCTTATCCACTATTAGTGTCAATGAAAAGAACAAATACGAGTTTCTACCCGGATGTAGAGAGCTGGTTCGGACGCGCCTTCAAGTCCACCTGGCTTGCCTGTATCCCCCTGAGCGCAATCATTTTTATCGCTTGGAATACAGCAGTTAGGGCCCAAGCTGCCCCGCCAAGTAATGAAGACTTACAAGCTACTTTAAATACTATTTGGATCTTAATAGCATCGATCCTAGTAATCTTTATGAACGCCGGTTTCGCCATGTTAGAAGCCGGATTCTGTCGTCAGAAAAACGCCGTTAACGTACTGGCAAAAAACTTGATCGTTTTCGCCCTCTCTACCCTAGCTTTTTGGTCGATCGGTTTCTCCCTGATGTTCGGCGCTGAAAGTAACAATTTCTTTGGTTCGGGCGGCTGGTTCCTAGGTAGCGACGACCCGAAAAGTTACGGAGTCCCCAACGGCTTACCCGTATCAGTATTTTTCCTATTCCAAGTAGCTTTCGCCGGTACAGCAGCCACGATCGTTTCCGGTGCGGTGGCGGAAAGAATTAAATTCGTAGATTTCTTAATATTTAGCACCATCATCGTCGCCTTGATCTACCCGATCACCGGTCATTGGATCTGGGGGGGCGGTTGGTTAGCCGACTTAGGCTTCAAAGACTTCGCCGGTTCCACCGCAGTTCACTCCGTGGGCGGTTGGGCGGCTTTAACAGGTGCGGCCATCCTCGGCCCCCGCACAGGTAAATATTTAAATGGTAGGACTAACGCTATACCCGGTCACAATATGAGCATCGCCACCCTCGGCTGTCTCATCCTCTGGATAGGCTGGTTTGGCTTCAACCCCGGTTCGGCACTAGCTGCCACCAGAGATGTACCTGACATCGCCGTAACTACCAACCTAGCCGCTGCCGCCGGTGGTTTGGCAGCTACCGTTATCTGTTGGTTCAAAGACGGGAAACCGGATCTCTCCATGATCATCAACGGTATTCTCGCCGGATTAGTGGGCATTACCGCTGGTTGTGATGGCGTTTCCTACTGGTCTGCCGTTATTATCGGTGCTATAGCGGGTGTTATCGTGGTTTATGCCGTGAGCTTCTTCGATAAACTGAAAATCGATGACCCCGTAGGTGCCACCTCCGTCCACCTGGTCTGCGGTATCTGGGGAACATTAGCTGTGGGTATCTTCAATAAAGATGCCGGGTTGCTCAGCGGTCAATTCCAACTCCTGATCAATCAAATCATCGGTATTGTAGCAGTAGGTGCTTTCGTCGTCGTTACTAGCGGTATCGCTTGGATGGCTTTAAAAGCCACCCTCGGTATTCGCGTTACCCCCGAGGAAGAGTGGGAAGGTCTCGACATCGGCGAACACGGCATGGAAGCTTATAGCGGTTTCGTCAAAGAAGCCGATATATTGAGCGGCGGCCAACATGAAGGCCCGGCAGTAGACTATTCCTCCAAGACCTCCCCCAGAATGTAGCCAATTAGACAAATATATAATCAAATAATAAAAACAATAGGAAAAGTAAGTATTCTGGCGAACATTGCCTTTAGAATATCTTTACCTTTCCTATTTTGTTTTGATGAAACAGGGACTTTCATCAAGTCGATCCTATCCAATATCTTAATTTGCTAACATCTACGATGAAAAAATTTGCCGTAATTACCCTCTTAGCTCTAGGGCTAGGATTTGTTGCTTTTGCCAGCCCGGTTCTGGCCCAAACTGCTGCCCCGGCCGCGGCGGCCGCCCCACCACCACCCAAAATTGATTCCGGCGATACGGCTTGGATGTTAATATCATCGGCGCTAGTGCTGTTGATGACCCCCGGATTAGCTTTCTTCTACGGGGGTTTAGTACGTTCTCGTAACGTTCTCAATACCATGATGATGAGTTTGGTGGCGATGGGTGTGATCGGAGTCACCTGGGTACTCTGGGGATACAGCCTCGCTTTCGACGTTGTACCGGGTAAAAGCGGTTTCGGTGAAGGTATCGAAGCTTTTATCGGCGGTCTCGATTGGGTATTCCTCAACGGGGTTCAAGGTGATGCGCCCGATTCCATCGGCTACGCCCCCACCGTCCCCCACCAAGTGTTCATGATCTACCAGATGATGTTCGCTATCATCACTCCAGCCCTGATCTCTGGTGCGATCGTCGAACGGATCAGCTTTAAAGCGTATTTCTGGTTGTTAGTTCTCTGGTCAACTTTCATCTACTCTCCCCTAGCCCACTGGGTTTGGGGTAAAGGTTGGCTACAGGCGATCGGTGCCTTGGACTTCGCCGGTGGTACGGTAGTTCATATCAGTTCCGGTGTTTCCGCGTTAGTAGCTGCTTGGATGATCGGGCCCCGGAGAAGCTTCGGCACTCAATCCTACGCCCCTCACAACGTCACCTATGTACTATTGGGCATCGGCTTACTCTGGTTCGGCTGGTTCGGCTTCAACGGTGGCAGTGCGCTGGCGGCTAATGGCTTAGCGGTAATCGCTTTCGTGAATACGGCGATCGCTACCTGCGCCGGTGGCTTGACCTGGTTAATCATCGAATGGATTCTCAGGGGTAAACCCACCGCCGTCGGTATCGCCAGCGGTTTCCTCGCCGGTTTGGTGGGCATCACCCCCGCTGCCGGTTTCGTCCCCCCCATCGGCGGTATTCTAATCGGATCTATCACCGCCGTTTGCTGTTTCTACGCCGTCAGTTTACGGGCTAAATTACGCTTTGATGACTCACTCGATACCTACCCCGTTCACGGTGTGGGTGGAACCGTGGGTGCTATACTCACGGGCGTTTTCGCCAGCAAAGCGGTCAACTCCGCCGGTAATGACGGATTACTCAACGGTAATTTCGGTCTGGTGATCACCCAGATCATCGGTGTTGTGGCTACCTATATTTTTGCCGGCCTCGGCACCTTCATCATCATCAAAATCATTTCTGCCGTCATGAGTCTTCGCGTCAAACCTAACGTCGAAGAAGAAGGTTTAGACGTTCCCGAACACGGCGAGGAAGCTTATGGTCAGGAATTTGAATTCGGTGGTAGTAGCGTTTTCGCTCCTACACCAGCGCACAAGAGCGGTTTAGAAGAAGCTTAACTTTAGTAATGAGAAAAGAGGAGTGAGTATTTATTCCTCACTCCTCTTTTCTCTCTTATCTTCTGCTTATCTGGCTAAAGAAGCTGTAGGACGACGGCGACGATAAGTTCTGGTGATCGTAGTGGTAGGTTCACTCGATCGCTGTAACATAAAGATCACCAGCGGTTCACTCTGTAACTCTCTCTTCACCAGTCGTTTTAAAGTAGTCTCCATCTCTTCTCGTAGACCAGACCAGTTAGTTTCTCCCGTGGTAATCTGGAATTCATCCCAACGCTCTTCCAAAAACCGCTCGATCGCGCGGATAATTAAAGGATTGAGCAGGGATTTCTCCACCTTGGTCACTACACCTCGCAGATTGATTTCCGGTACGGTGAGCAACTGCCCCTCGTTATTAACCGCGGCGGCGATCGTTACCACCCCATCTTCGGCTAACTGTTGTCGGGCTTGCATGACGTGTTCGTGGACTATACCCGCCTGATCCACTAATTCGATACCGGCAGGCACTTTTCCTACCACGCCGATACTATCGGGGGATAACTCAATGATGTCACCATTCTGTACGATTACCGTGTTCTCGGCGGGGATACCCATCGCCTGAGCCATAGAAGCGTGTTTGATCAACATCCGATGTTCACCGTGTACCGGCACGAAGAATTTCGGGCGCACGAGGGATAACATCATTTTTTGGTCTTCCTGCGCGCCGTGACCGGAAACGTGGATGCCTTTATCCCGTCCGTAGATCACATTAGCCCCCAGCATCATCAGACGATCGATCGTGTTCACTACCGCGATCGTGTTTCCGGGAATGGGATTGGCGGAAAATACCACCGTATCCCCCTGACGAATCCGAATGTGCGGGTGTTCACCTCTAGAGATTCTCGTCATCGCCGCTAGAGTTTCCCCTTGTGAGCCGGTGGTGAGGATTAACACCTTATTGTCGGGTAAATTTCTCGTGGCTTTAAATTGCTCGAACACATCATCCGGGCACTTGATATAACCCAAATTACGGGCGTGGGCGATCAGATTTAACATCGACCTTCCCACCACTACCACTTTCCGGTTATGTTTCTGGGCGAGTTGTAGGGCTATATTGATCCGGTGTACCGACGAAGCGAAGGTGGTGAGCATCAATCGCCCCTGGGCTTGGGCGAAAACCCGATCTAAACCGGGGTATACTGAAGCTTCCGATGGGGTATAGCCTGGTACTTCGGCGTTTGTAGAGTCGCTCAACAGGCACAGTACGCCTTTTTCCCCGTATTCCGCCAGTCTTTGCAGGTCGAAGGTTTCGCCGTCTACGGGAGTGTGATCGATTTTAAAGTCTCCCGTGTGGATGACCACACCGACGGGGGTGCGAATCGCCACTGTAAAACTATCGGCCATCGAGTGGGTGTTTCGGATATATTCCACCTCGAAGGAACTACCCGCCCGTACGATCGATCTCGGCCCAACTTTCTCTAGTTTGGTTCGATTAGCCACGCCCGCTTCTTCTAACTTGTCCTGTAACAGCGCTAAAGCTAGTTTCGGCCCGTAGATGATCGGTACATCGAACTGTTTTAAATGATAGGCGATACCACCGATATGATCTTCGTGACCGTGAGTGACGATCATCGCTTTAATTTTGTGGCGATTCTCTCTTAAATAGGTCATGTCCGGTAACACGATATTGATCCCGTGCATTCCTTCTGTTGGGAAAGCCAAGCCCGCATCTACGAGAATTATTTCATCATCGTACTCGAAGATGCAGGTATTTTTACCGATTTCGTGTAATCCACCCAGGGGTATGATTTTCAGTTTTCCTTGTTCTTGATTTTGACTCATGCAGTTTCCTTATTGTTGCTAGTTTGTTCTCAAAAAATATAATGAGCTTTAATAACGAACCTCTTCATATAATTCGCTAGATTATAATAGTAATGTCTTTTAATTTAACTCAATTTTTCTTAAATTAAAGAAAGAGATCCTAAAATTTCTTCTATTCCTGATTGAAGTTCTTGGGGTAGACTCGTTAAAGGCAGTCTTAACCCTCCCGTTTGCCAACCTAGACGGTTGAGAGCGGCTTTTACGGGTATGGGATTGGTGGCGCAGAATAATCCTTTGAATAGGGGGGACAATCGTAAATTTATCTCCACGGCTCCCTTTGTATCGCCGTCATTAAAAGCTCTAATCATGGCTTGAATCTGTTCACCTACCAGATGACTCGCCACACTAACTACACCGACACCACCGCAGGTCATGATGGGTAAAGTTAGGAAGTCGTCTCCAGAGTAAATTTCAAAGTCACTCCCGGTGAGACAGCGTATCTTACAGACTTGTTCTAGGTTGCCGCTGGCTTCTTTGACAGCGGTGATGTTGTCTATCTGTGATAATCTAGCGATCGTTTCCGGTAACAAGTTTTGTCCTGTGCGTCCAGGTATATTGTACAACATTATCGGTAGGTCTGGACAGGCCTTGGCGATCGCCCGGAAATGTTCGTACATTCCCTCTTGGGGAGGCTTATTGTAGTAGGGCACTACCTGTAAGGAACCATCTAAACCCAGCTTGGCGGATTTTTCTGTAGCCTCGATCGCTTCTGAAGTGGAATTGGAACCCGTCCCGGCGATCACCTTGCCCCTGTTACCCACGACCCCTTTCACCACGCGGAATAACTCGTATTCTTCGGACCATGTGAGGGTGGGAGACTCTCCCGTAGTGCCGCATACCACCAGACCATCGCTACCGTGAGTGATGAGATGATCGGCTAATTTTTCCACTACCGGGTAATTCACCTCACCTTCCGGGGTGAAGGGAGTCACCATGGCGGTGATCACTCGTCCAAAACTGTGATTGGTCATAAGCTTACAACCCTGGGACGGACTAAATTTTTCTTCACTAATAATTCAGCTATTTGTACAGCGTTGAGGGCGGCCCCTTTACGAATCTGGTCGCCACATAACCACAATTCTAACCCGTTTTCGTTCGATAGATCCTGACGGATGCGCCCTACTAACACATCGTCTTTGCCTGTAGCGTCGATGGGCATTGGAAAATAATTTTTCTGCCAGTTTTCCACCAATTGAACCCCTGGTGCTTTTTGTATTAATTCCCTAGCCAGACTCACGGGGAAAGGTCGAGCGAACTCTAAATTCACCGCTTCCGAGTGCGCTCGCAAAACTGGTACGCGGACGCAGGTGGCACTAAGTTTTAAATCAGGTTCATTAAAAATCTTACGGGTTTCGTTGACCATTTTCATTTCCTCTTCACAGTAGCCCGCTTCATTGATGGGGGTATTGTGGGGGAAGAGATTAAAAGCCAAGGGATAGGGAAAAGATTCGGTGGGGGGATTTTTCCCGTCTAATATCGCCCTCGCTTGGTTTTTCACCTCTTCCATGGCCCTCGCGCCCGCACCACTGGCGGACTGATAGGTAGAAACCACAACTCTTTTAAGCGGTTGTACTTGATGGAGAGGCCAGATAGCCACACCCAGTAGGATAGTAGTGCAATTGGGATTGGCGATGATACCCCGGTGAGAGGCGACGCTTCCTGGATTTATTTCCGGTACGACTAAAGGCACACCAGCATCCATCCGAAAAGCACTGGAGTTATCGATCATCGTCGCTCCCGAATTTACTATCGTTTTCGCCCATGCTTTCGAGGTAGAACCGCCCGCCGACGCTAGAACTATATCCACATCCCGGAAAGAATTTTCGTTAACGGCTTCGATTTCTAAAGTCTCGCCGCCGAAAGTCAAAGTTTTTCCCGCCGAGCGACTTGATGCTAACAATTTTAGACTCGATAGGGGAAATTGCCTCTGGATTAATAATTCGAGAATTTCCGTTCCTACAGCTCCAGTCGCTCCTAAAATCGCCAGACGTACAGATTGACTCAAGTGGTTTTCCTCCTGTAAATAAACGAGTTAACAGTATTTATAGCTTGAATTTCAGAAATTGCCGGAATATTTTTATTAATATCCTTACATCATACATTACTGTATTGCCACTATCGGGGCATGGAGACTTCAGTAACACTTATTACCAAACCGACTCCTTCAAAGGTAAAATAAAAAGATTGTGACGGCTAGGGTGGCAAATGAGGATACGGCCCTAGAATAGCATGAGCGAGGCTCTACCCCGTCACAGCCACATCCTCGTATTGAATTTGTTAGAGATAGAAAAATCGATGAAAGTTACCCAGGAGAAATTACCTGATAGTCAGATTGGGTTAGAAATAGAAGTTTCCGGCGAAACCACCCAAAAAACCTATGAGAATGTCGTACAGAATTTAGCTCGCTCGATTCAGTTACCAGGGTTTCGCAAAGGGAAAATACCCAGACCTGTTCTTATTCAAAGAATCGGCACGAAACGGATCAAAGCGGAAGCTCTAGAACAAGTGATCCAGAAGGGATTGGACGAAGCCATCAAAAACGAGGAGATTCAATCTCTAGGTAACTACAAATTAATATCTAATTTTGATGAGTTAGTGGACAGCTACGAACCGGGCCAAGCCCTCACCTTCGCAGCCTCGATCGATGTTCCCCCCACAGTCACCCTCGGAGATTATAAAAACCTGAGCGTCACCGCGGAAGAATCAGCATTTGACCCTGGATTAGTGGAAGAATGGCTGAGTGAAAAACAAAAAGAACAAGCGACGCTAGTACCCGTGGAAGATCGCGGCGCCGATTTCGGTGACGTGGTGATAGTAGATTACAGCGCCGTTAGCGCCGAAACCGGAGAACCTCTCGAAGATGTGGCAGGTGTAGATCTACAGGTGGATATGGAATCCGGTAAATTCATATCGGGAATGGTAGAAGGTATCGTCGGCATGAAACCTGGCGATACTAAAGAATTACCCCTCACATTCCCGGGTGATTATCCCGTGGAAGAATTAGCCAATAAAGATGTGGTCTTCACGATCGTGGTCAAAGAAGTGAAAGGGAAGGAATTACCCGAACTAGACGACGATTTCGCCCAAGAAGTGAGCGAATACGAGACCCTAGAAGAATTACGGGCGACCTTAGAAGAACGCTACCGCTCTCAAAGTGACAAAGAGGTGAAAGACAATATCCACGGTGCGATTATAGCCGCCCTCGTCGAAGACGCGGAGTTCGATATTCCCGAAACCCTGATCCAACAAGAGATAACCGATGTTCTCACCCAAACTTTCGCCCAGATGGAACAGATGGGAATAAACGTGAGACAACTATTTAACCAGGAAAACTTACCGAAAATGCGGGATAATGCTCGCCCCGATGCGATCGCCCGCCTGAAGAACACCCTCGCCATCGCGAAAGTAGCCGAATTGGAGAAGATAGAATTAGAGACGGGGGCGTTACAGAACCGTATCGATGAAATACTCCAGCAAATATCCCGTAAGGAAGTGGATATGGAGAGGCTCAGGGAAATAGTCACCGAAGAACTACTCACGGCGAAAACTCTAGACTGGCTACAGGAAAATTGTGAGGTTAACCTCGTGCCGAAAGGAAGTCTGAGCCAAGAGGATGAATCGCCAACTATTATTATGGGCGGGAATACGATCGATGTGGAAGCGACCACAGAAGAAGAATAACCTTTTTAAGCTTCGGGATCGAGTCTGGATGTCCAAAAAACTAACTCACCATTATGGAAAAACTTGCGCCATAATGAAAGGTACAGACGGACTCAATCCCACTTCGAGCAACTATTGTAGCACCCTATGTTTCAATCAAAATCCCCAAATTATCCAATAACTGATCGTCGTTCTCTCCTGATAGAATCGGTTTTACCAGTAGTAATCGAACAATCAGGGATGGGCGAGCGGGCTTTTGATATATATTCCCGCTTATTAAGAGAGAGAATTGTTTTCCTCGGTACTCCCGTAGACGATAACGTGGCCGATTCGATCGTCGCCCAGTTATTATACTTAGAAGCAGAAGACCCGGAAAAAGACATCCAAATTTATATTAACTCCCCCGGTGGTTCCGTATACGCAGGTCTAGCGATTTACGACACCATGCAACAAATACGCCCCGATATAGTGACCATATGCTTCGGACTAGCGGCCAGCATGGGAGCTTTTCTGCTCTCCGGGGGAACAAAAGGCAAGAGAATGTCTCTACCTAGTAGTAGGATCATGATCCACCAACCCATCGGCGGCGCTCAGGGACAGGCGATCGAGATCGACATCCAAGCCAAAGAGATCCTATACATCAAGAGACGGCTCAATGAAATGTTAGCGAGTCACACCGGACAACCTTATGACAAGATCGCTAACGACACTGAACGTGATTTTTATATGTCGGCCTATGAAGCCAGAGAATACGGACTGATAGATCAAGTAATCTCCCGTCCCGAAATGCCCGACCCCAGTATACCCGTTACCTCTCTCAAATAAAGTAACTGCTTATGTCTAAATATGACTCCCACCTGAAATGTTCATTTTGTGGCAAATCCCAGGAACAGGTTAGAAAACTAATCGCCGGCCCGGGGGTCTATATATGTGATGAATGTGTGGAATTGTGCAACGAGATATTAGACGAGGAACTGATCGAACCCACGCCGATCAACACGCCGGACGATCGAGGTCAAAAACGTAAGAACACCCGTGAACGTCGCCCCTGGGATCAAATACCCAAGCCGAGAGAGATCAAAAAATATCTCGACGAGTACGTCATCGGTCAACAAGAAGCGAAAAAAGTTCTCTCGGTAGCGGTGTACAACCACTACAAACGCCTCAAAGACATTCAAGCTAAAAAAGCTGGTCTTGGAGGTGCGGAGGATACAATAGAGCTACAGAAGTCCAACATACTGCTCATCGGCCCTACCGGTTCGGGAAAAACACTCTTGGCTCAAACCTTGGCGAAAATTCTTGATGTACCTTTCGCCGTCGCTGATGCCACCACCCTCACAGAAGCGGGTTATGTGGGTGAAGATGTGGAGAATATTTTATTAAGACTTCTTCAAGTAGCCGACCTCGACGTGGAAGAAGCCCAGAGAGGGATCATTTACATAGACGAAATTGATAAGATCGCCAGAAAGAGCGAGAATCCCTCCATCACCAGAGATGTGTCGGGGGAAGGGGTACAACAAGCCCTGTTAAAAATGCTAGAGGGAACGATCGCCAATGTCCCCCCCCAAGGCGGCAGAAAACACCCCTATCAAGATTGTATCCAGATCGATACCAGTAATATACTCTTCATCTGCGGCGGGGCCTTCGTGGGTTTAGAGAAAGTGTTAGAGCAGCGATTGGGTAAAAAATCAATGGGCTTCATCAAATCGGGAGAACCCCAAGAAAAACAGGAAAACCGCCCCGCCAATATGTTGACCCACCTACAGCCGGATGATCTCGTGAAATTCGGGATGATACCCGAATTCGTGGGCAGGATTCCCGTGTTAGCGTCCCTAGAGCAGCTCGACGAAGAAACTTTAATGGCCATCCTCACTCAACCCCGTAACGCCCTCGTCAAGCAGTATCAGAAACTGTTGAAGATGGATAACGTACAGTTAGAGTTCAAGAGCGATGCCGTGCTGGCGATCGCCCAAGAAGCCCACCGCCGCAAAACAGGAGCGCGGGCACTACGGGGGATAGTAGAAGAATTGATGTTAGAAGTGATGTACGAGTTACCTTCCCGCAAAGACGTGAAACGCTGTCTGATCACGAAGGAAATGGTAGAGAAGCGGTCGACCGCCGAAATACTGCAACATCCTTCCGTTTTACCCAATCAGGAATCGGCTTAATTCATGGCGGGAGTGGAACAACAAGCAGCCCAACAGATCACCAAGGAACAGGCGATCGCTAACTTGCAACAAACGACCGACTTAGGCGCAAGATATTACGCGGCTTGGTGGCTTGGTAAATTCCGGGTGGCGGATAAGGAAGCAATTTCCGCCTTAACCGCCGCATTAAAAGACGAAATCGATCGGACTCCCGACGGTGGTTATCCCTTGCGCCGTAACGCAGCCACCGCGCTAGGAAAATTGGGGGATAGAGCCGCGGTCACACCCCTGATTGATTGTCTAGAGTGTGAAGATTATTACGTCAGGGAATCCGCCGCCCAAGCCTTGGAAATGTTAAGGGATGAGCGGGCGATTCCCCGGTTGATGTCAGGCTTAGAAGGGGGCGTGGAGGCGGCTATTCCCGTACCGGGCAAGCCCTACTTACAACAGCCCTACGAAGCTATCATCGAAGCCCTGGGAACCTTGGGAGCCAAGGATGCTATAGGGTTGATTGAACCCTTTCTGAGTCACCCCACGGAAAAAGTTCGCTACGCAGCCGCTAGAGCGATGTACCAATTGACAAAAGAGCCAAAATATGCAGATGTTCTAGTGTCGGCGTTGGGGGGAAAGGAATTACAGTTAAGACGATCGGCTTTAATGGATTTAGGAGCGATCGATTATTTAGGGGCGGCGGAGGCGATCGCTGGTACTTTCGCCGAGAACAGTTTAAAACTGGTAGCTTTAAAGGGATTGTTAGAAAATCATTTGCAACACCAAGATCCGGGTGAAGAAACATGGCGGGTGTTATCGTTAATGGATGATCTGCTATAGAGTCGATGGAAAACAAAAACCTACAAGAATTAATCACCGCGGTAGAGAAAGCCGATTCCGCCAATGGACTTTTCCTCGCCGTGAAAAATTTGGCCCAGGCGGGGCAACCGTCCGCTATACCCACCCTGATCAAAGTCTTAGCCTTTAATAACCCCGGCGCTTCAGTAGCCGCGGTGGACGGATTGATAGCCCTGGGAGTTCAGTCCGTACCCTATTTATTAACCCAGATGGACGGTTATAACTACGGTGCGCGCGCTTGGGCCACGAGAGCATTAGCGGGCATAGGAGATACTAGGGGTTTACCCCTTTTGGTAGATGCAGCTTTGAATGATTTCTCTCTCAGCGTGCGGAGATCTGCGGCTAGAGGCTTAGGGAATCTGAAATTTAGCGATTTGCCCCCGGCAGAAAGAACAGAGGCGATTCAACAAGTTTTCACGGCTTTAGTAAAAGTCCTGAAAGACCCTGAATGGGTAGTGCGTTACGCGGCTGTGGTGGGACTGGAGAAATTAGCCATGGCCGAGGCAACATTAAGAGATAAAATTAGTCAGGAATTAATAATGTTACCGCAGCATGAATCTGAGTTAGTGGTCAGGGTGCGTACCGAAAGAGCGAGGCAATTAGTGTCAGGATGAAATATTGGTTAGAAACACTAGCTGTGGCTCAAAGAATTTTGACCGAATTGGTCAGACGAAAACGTAGTTTAATAGTTTGGTCTGTTTTTCCCATATCCGTATTGCTATTGAACGGCTATATTTTAGAGGGTAAAGCGAAAATATCCATAGGATCAGCGATGGCCCAAGCTACGCCGCCAACTTTAATAGGGGCGGCACTTTTTTTTAGTTGTATGGGAGGAACCCTATCAACGATCGTGTCAGAAAGAGAACAACAAACCCTAAAAAGATTGTTCCTTTCTCCTCTCAGTGGACTGTCCTATTTTTTCGGTATTTTTATCGCCCACACGGTCATAGGTACGGCGCAAACTTGTTTAGTTTATCTGGTGGCTTTCCTATACGGCGCTACTTTTAAAGGTTCGATTGTCGGTACTGTCACAATCCTTCTCTTGAGCGTTACTTCCTATGTGGGTATTGGTTTTATCTTGGGTACTCAAATAGCTAGGCGTACGGAAGACGTTAACGCTTTAGTAGGTAGTTTCGGCGTACCCCTATTAATTTTAGGTGGGGTGTTTTTACCGACGGCTTTGTTCCCAAAAAAATTATTAGATTTAGCCAAATATAATCCTATTTATCACATGAACGAAGGGTTAGGACTGGTGTGGGTGAAGGGAAAAACTTTAGCCGACATCGATATTCATTTTACTTTCTTGTGGCTTTTTTCCTGTATGACAATTTTGGCGGGATGGCTCATGTATCGGCAAATGTTAACTTTAGAAAGAAGACTGTAAGAATGCTTCAATTAAAAGAGGTTAGAAAGTCGTTCGGGAAACGGATAGTTTTAGATAATCTAGATTTACAGATCGAACAGGGGGAAATTTACGGATTATTGGGGCCTAATGGAGCAGGGAAAACTACCGCCATCAATTTAATCTGTAATCTGTTAAGCCCCGATAGCGGCTTTATTAGTTTCAATCATTTTCCCATAGAGAGAATCGATAAACGCTGGATAGGTATCGCCCCTCAAGAGAACCTGTTATATAAAAGTTTAAGCTGTCAGGAGAATTTGAGTTTCTTCGCCCAAATTTACGGGCTGAATAAGAAACAGAGGCGGGAGCGCATCGAAAGCAGTTTAGCCGCGGTGAAGTTATCCGAAAGAGCTAATTCTCCCATCGACACTCTCTCCGGCGGCATGCAAAGGCGGATGAATATCGCCACGGCGATCGTCCATCAACCGAAATTATTGATTTTGGATGAACCGACGACGGGTTTGGATATAGAAACCCGTTACGAAATTTGGACGTTGATTCAAAATTTGAGTCAGCAGGGGATGACGATTTTATTGACTACCCACCTGTTAGATGAAGCCCAACACCTGTGTCAGCGGATAGGCATTATCAAGGGGGGGAGAATTATCACCGAAGGTAGTTTAAGCCAACTGCGGGAGTTAATACCGGCTAAAGAGATCATCGTTATCGAAACGGAGGAGGAAGAAAAAGCGATCGCGATCGGTCACTCCCTCGGTTTCACTTCCAAATACTACGGGCAGAATTTAGCCTTCTGGTTGCCGAGACAATTCGAGTTAAAAGAAATCATCCACTGTTTTCAGGGTATAAATATTAGTTCTATCAGTCGTCAATCGGTGCAGTTAGAGCATATTTATCTGGAAGTGATGAACTTGGGATAGATTTCACGGATGTTCTGTGTCGGGGGCAAGCCCGTGATAGTTACTACCCGTAACACTACGGAGAGGGTGGGATTTGAACCCACGAAGGTTGTGACACCTTAGCGAATTTCGAGTCCGCCGCATTCAACCGCTCTGCCACCTCTCCAAGGAAATTTAGCACAGTAAATTAATATATCATATTTTTTGCCCGATCGCTGACTCTCGTCTAAAATAACCCTATGCCCCTGGGTAAGAGAGAAACGTGATGAAAAGTTTGTGGAATTTAATATCGGGAGTATTCAGCTTTCAACAAGAGCCATTCATTCAAATTACCCGCGTGTCGGGGGGCTTGGAAGTCGCTTTATCGATCGTTTTTTTAGCCGGTTTATCTCTGGCGGTAGGACAGAGTATCATCCTCTTCATCAATAAAGTCAAACCCGTCCGCTTTATTTTCAGCCTGTTGATCAGCGCTTTTCTCTACGCTTTCGGCTACTTTTTCCTAGTATTCAGCACCTGGTTAATAGGGTTTTTACCTGGGATGAGGTATGTACCCTTTGAACACCTGTTAAAAGTTTTCGGGATTGGTTACGCTCCCCTATTATTCAGCTTTTTCGGAGCCATACCCTATCTGGGAGTGCCGATTCTCTCCTTACTATCGGTGTGGCATTTATTGGAGATGGTAGTCGGTATCAAGGCACTCGTAGCCGTCACTAGTCTGAGTGCGTTTACCAGGGTGGCCCTAGGTTGGATCGTACTGCAAATATTACAACAAACGATCGGGCAACCGATCGCGGGCGTCGGACGTTGGCTTTCCAGCCGCGTCGCCGGAGTGAATTTAGTCACCCGCAAAGATGAAATTGTCGAAATCGTTACCGCCGGATTACGAAAAACACCCCAGCCCGTAACCTCCCCATCGCAAAAGTTCGTACCTGCCGAATCTAAAGTTAATATTAAACCGGCCCTGACCATACCTTGGAAATCGGCTTTAATATTATTGGCCATGGTCATATTGGTTTTGGTCATAGCCATATTCCTGCAACCGCTACAAAGCTTTCTATTTCGTTGGACGCAAATTTTTCCAGAATATCTGAGATGGATTTTCGATTTAATCTGGGTGGTAGTCATCGGCGTTGCTTTTGCCGGTTTGTTAGCACCTCTAGAAACCCTGGGATGGTGGGCGGGCTGGTACAACGACGAAATCGATACGGGCATCGATACCGCGAGTTTAGCCGAACCGATACAGAATCCTAAAAACGTATCCCGTTACGTCATCTATCTCGATGGTATCGGACAATCTGGGTCGAAATACCTCCCGGATGTGGAAGACTTTCTCGATGCCCTCGCCCCTAGCTTACCGGAAAATATCGCCCTTATCAGGGGATTGATGACCTATTCGGTTTTGAATAACTCTCTCGATCAAGACCGCCCTCTCGCATTCCTCTGGCGTTTCGCCGATCGATTTCGCTTCGCCAATCCTAGCAGTGTTCTGGGGATGCTTGTTAATATCCGTAACGTTTTAATAGTTTGCGTCTCCGCGGATCAGCGTTACGGGCCGATTTATAATCAGGGCATCGCCCAGATCATGTATAACGCACTCGTAGATAACGGTTATCGTCGTTTTAGCGGGATTCCCATCACCCTTATCGGCTATAGTGGCGGTGGACAGATGGCGGCCGCTTCGGCTCATTTCCTCAAACGCGCCCTCGATTGTCCCATCGATGTAATTTCCTTGGCGGGTGTGATTAGTGGTAACTGTCATGTGCTGGAATTAGAGCATTTATATCATCTGGTAGGGCAGAAAGACGGTGTGGAACGATTGGGCCCCGTCATGTTTCCCGAAAGGTGGAAAATCTTTTATTTTTCCTTTTGGAATCGGGCTAAACGTCTGGGAAAAATTAGTTTCGTGTCTTTAGGCCCCGTAGGCCATCAAGTGCCGGGGGGATTGATGGACCCTGGCGCTTTTCTCGAAGACGGCCGTAGTTATCTACAGCAAACCGTTGAGAAAATTGACCAGATATTAGAAGGGGAGTTTCATGACGATCGTTCGCCCATACCGAAACAACTCAGTAATTACGATCGTTATAAACAGGCCCCTTTTAATAACCCCGATTACTATCCGCTCGCTCGAGGCGTTGATCCTATATTATACCGGCCGATCGCTGACTGGATGGGCCGCTTGATTCTTCCGGGCCGACATGAAAGGAGACAAGTGCGTGGCACATGGTTTGAAGTACATCACGCCCCCGGAGAATACGCTCATCTCGTCGGGCAAAAAGTTAAATTACGCTGGGAGAGTAGCCCTGGGGGGCATAAGTTTTTACAAGCCGTTACCAGAGATGTGCATTTCTCCGCCTACGCCGAATTTACCAGCGAATACGGCGGCTTGATACATCCAGATAGACTTAATCACTGGCGGCAAGTAAATCCTTTAGAATCCCTCGCAGGCGCTCATCCCGTGGACGATATGATCGTTATGCTGGATCATCCGGTAATCATCGAAGAAACCCAAAGCGGTTGCATTCTCCGTATTGCCAGTACCCCGGTTGAGATTACCGGGCGTTATTACGCCCTGGTACGCTTCGTGAAGCCATCGGGCGATGATGAATATGAAGTCGTCCACTTTAATCGAGTCTCTCGCGATTTTGATGGCGTGGGAGAAAGATTACGGCTACCCCCACCCGTGGCCGATGGTAATAACTGTTATCCTTCCAGCACGAAAAATTTACACTTGTCCCCCCTCAATGAGACTGGATGGTATATATACGGCGCAAAGGACGATAGTGGTAAATTCGTCGTTCAATCTCTAGCGCCGAGAAATCTATTCCGCCTGCTGCCCGATCGACAGATAAGCGGGGAGAAATCCGGTTATCGCCATATTCGCTCTTCATGGAAAGATATTGTAGCCCAGAAAGGCCGCACGGGTTCTGTGATGCTTAGTAATCAAATATCGGATTTAGGAAAAGCGATCGCCCAGTGGCAAGAAGGGGAAAGGATGTTACTGCTACACGTATACGGGGGTATAGGTGGGAATAAACGCGAACCCGCCGCGGGGGGGCCGATTTTCTTCGGTCATTTCGCCTACGGTATCGCCAAAGTAGTGCGGGAACCTTTAACCGATGAATTGCGTTTTGACGTGCGTTATTATCAGGTTTATACTCATAATACCGATGGATTGACGGCGGGGGTGCTGCACTGGTGTCGCTATATGGGCGATCGTCAACTGGGTTGGGCGGGATTAAGACCGGTATGTGACTTGGTGATCGATTTTGACCCCCTTACCCGTTATTACGACTTTGGCGGTCATCAACAATCCCCTTTAGATTTAATCATCACCCATTTAGAAATAATGACGGCTCGTTATCGCATTGGTGACGGTACTGGGGGTACTTATGTAGGCCCGGCGAACAATTGCGCCCAAGATTCTAATCAGGCGGTGTTTTCTAGTCTCAGGGAAATGGAAAGGGCTTTGAAAAAAAATAAAGACTGGTTAAAAGAGTGGCGGGAGAATAACCCCGAAGAAGCCCAATATTTTCGCCGTCTGTTGAAGTTAAAGAATTCTCTCTTACTGGAGTTACAGCCTTTTGGTGACTTACGTAGCGACTGGGATAGGGATGACCTGTACAATCTCGGTAGTACCTTGGAAGACGCACCCATCCGCAATCTGTTTTTAGGCTTGAGTAGCTGGCGTACCATGTTACCCCGATTAGCCAGTGATACGATCGTGAAAATTTTCCTAGACCAGGGCGCGGGTGTGTGGGAATTACGGGTCACTCAAATCGGCGGCGATGACCCCGATATTGAGCCTATAGCGCCGATGACGCTATAAGACGTATTATTATCTATCGTCTAGGACGTAATTCAAAGCCAGTGTTCGGGATACGTCCTTTCCGAGGCTAGATTATTAAAGATCACGGCGCACAAGACCAAAATCAGCGAACCCTCGAAAGTGGGGGTTAGCAAAAATCTCCAGTTTGGTTCGGTCATCATAACCACCAAGGCTACCGCTCCCGAAGGCGGGTGTACAGTTCTGGTTATTTGCATGATCCCGATCGCACTAGAGACGGCCATCCCCATCGTCCAAGGAGAAGAACCGAAAAAATGCAAGATTATCAAACTGGTGAGAGCGGCTAAAAAATTGCCGCCGATAACATTGCGGGGTTGAGCTAGAGGGCTGTCGGGGACACCGAAGATCAGGACGCTCGTGGCACCGAACGGGGCCATCAATAACGGGGAATGCATTTTAACGGCGAGATAGGAAGTTGCGGTGATCGCCAGAAAACTTCCGATCCAACTCCAAAAAATATGGCGGTGATGGGGTCTCTCCACCGGACAGGTCAACGGGCACGAGCGCCACCGACCGAGGGTTTTAAATCGATAATCTTTCCATTTCTGTCGGATTTTTTTACCGTCGAGCATAAACGAATTCTTGATAATCGGACTTTTTAAATCGCTTGAGTCGATCTTTATTAAAGTTAAGATACCATAACAATTACTGAAAAAGTAGTCAAACGTACAGATTTTCTTTACGTCTGTATCTACATGGTAGCGGCTAACAAGTTGATCGGGACGGACAGCTCTCCCGACAGACCGGCCAATGGAAGCTTATGGGAGATTTGACCTTACCCGGATTCCCGACCCCCCCTATTGATATACAATAATTACCTAAGCAAGAACGATCCTAAAATAAGGAATTTATCATGACACCTTCTTTAGCAAATTTTCTCTGGAGTTTAGTCCTCGGCGCTGTCATCGTGGTTATACCCATCGTCGTCGGCCTCGTTTTCGTCAGTCAGAACGATAAAATTACCCGCTCTTGATAAATTTCGCGAGTCGGGAAGATGAGAGCATAGGTTCGAGACAAGAGGAGTGAGTGAAAAATATCTCTCACTTCTGTTTTCTCACCACTTCTACTCCCTAATTCAATTCTGCTTCTCCTAGAAGCGAGTTGAGACGGTATTTGGCGAGGTTGAAACCCGGTTCTAATTCCAAGGTTTTTTTATAACAACCGATCGCTTGTTCTTGTTGCCCCAATTGTTCTAAAGTGCTACCGCGATTGTACCAAGCTTGATAAAAATCCGGTTGTAACTCTATAACTTTATCCCAACAGGACAGCGCTTCTGACCATCTCTGTAATCCATATAAAGCACTGCCTTTAGCGTTGAGAATTTGGTAGTCATCGGGTTCCAATTCTAGGGCCTTAGAGTAATTATCTAAAGCCTCCTCGAATCTTCCTAACATCGATAGGGCAGTCCCGCGATTGTGCCAGATAGCGGCTTCCTCCGGGTCTATTTTCAAGGCTTGTTCCCAACTATCGATCGCTCCCTGCCAATCCGCTAGATCCGCTTGTTTCAAGCCTTTCTCGAACAACTCTTCACTAGTTTGCGCTGGTTCCTCGTTGACGGCGGTTTGAGCTAAGCCGTATTCTTGCAGAAGGGCGGCGATAATATCTTCCGGGTCACTGCTCTGTAAACCGTATTGGGCGGCCATGGTCGCGGCTAATTCGGGATTATCCTGTAAGCGCCCGTATAACTCTTCAACGGTGAGGGTTTCGGTATTATCGGACTCCGGGGTGGCTTGATAGCTGTAGGATAAATCTGACTGTGGTATTTCCGTGCCGCTATTATCAAAGCCGTCGTATTCCCAGATGAGGGTGTCTGCATCTCTAGTTAACATCTGTCGCCCGATACCGTAGGCGGTCGCTCCCAATAACTCCAGTCCGGGGAATGATTGGGTCAATTCCCCTAAGCGCATTATCCTGACTCCTAACTGTTGATTGATGGCCGCCGAGGCTTGTAATCTCTCCCCGAATCCCGTCAACCATTCTACCCACTGTCTCTGATTGCCTCTGGGGCCCAATCTCTCAAAAAACTTGGCGATTCTGCCTTCATGCCAACCGTGGGCCACACCTTCTAAAAGTTGCATGAATAAAAACTCATATTCGGTATCCGTCAGGGTTCCCGCAAACTCACGTTGATTACTGCTACCGGGTTTCACTCCCAGTAGACGGTTGAAAAATTTTTTAATGGCTTGCCAGATTTGCCCTAATAGTCCCTGCATTCAATCTTATCTTTCCGTATACACTTCATTAGTTTAGCGATTAATGGTCTCCATCATCAAAACTCAAGGGTTTTAATACTAAGGCCAAATTTCTGTAATAATCTAATACAGAAGTGTAAACCTTTTTAAACATAAGGCTTTTAAGTTTTTTGAGGTTTACATAAGTTAACAAAAGAAACAAGTTTAGCCATGAGTCAATTTTCTGGTGCTTCTGACGTACCCGATATGGGTCGTCGTCAATTTATGAATCTACTTACCTTCGGCACGATCACGGGAGTGGCGGCCGGGGCTTTATATCCCGTCGTCAAATATTTCATCCCTCCTTCGAGTGGTAGTAGCGGCGGCGGTGTAACCGCTAAAGACGCACTGGGTAATGATGTGATTGTAAGCGAATTTATCGCGGGTCATAACCCTGGCGATCGTACTTTAGCCCAGGGCTTAAAAGGTGATCCTACTTACATGGTGATCACGGAAGACAAAACCCTGGCGAATTACGGTATCAACGCCGTTTGTACCCACCTCGGTTGTGTTGTCCCCTGGAATGCCAGCGAAGATAAATTCATGTGCCCCTGTCACGGTTCCCAGTACAACGGGGAAGGTAAAGTAGTGAGAGGCCCCGCGCCCCTATCTTTAGCCCTGGCTAAAGCCACAGTCACCGATAACGATAAGTTGGTTTTCAGCCCCTGGACAGAAACCGACTTCCGCACCAACGAAGCACCCTGGTGGGCTTAATTAATCATTCAGGCGAGATTGGAATTATTTTAGACATAAAGATGAGAACACTCAATTTACTAGCCATCCGTCACTTCACTAAAAAGGTAGCGCGTTTATTCGCAGTGGTGTCATTCGCCACCGTCTCTCTCTTTTTAGGGTCTGACGTACTCTATCCCCAAGCTGCGGCGGCATACCCCTTCTGGGCGCAACAAACCGCCCCCGAAACCCCCAGAGAAGCTACAGGGCGCATCGTGTGCGCTAACTGTCATCTCGCCCAAAAACCTGCGGAAATCGAAATCCCCCAATCGGTCTTACCCGATAGCGTTTTTGAAGCGGTGGTAAAAATTCCCTATGACCTCAACAGTCAACAAGTTCTAGGCGACGGATCTAAAGGCGGCCTGAATGTGGGTGCTGTTTTAATGCTACCCGATGGCTTTAAAATCGCCCCGCCCGATCGAATTCCCGAAGAATTGAAAGAAAAAGTAGGTAGCCTATATTACCAATCTTACAAAGAAGGTCAGGATAATGTGGTAATCGTCGGCCCCCTACCTGGCGACCAATATCAAGAAATCGTTTTCCCTGTCTTATCTCCAGACCCAACTAAGGACAAAAACATCCATTTCGGTAAATACACCGTCCACTTGGGCGCTAATCGCGGTCGCGGTCAAGTTTATCCCACGGGTCAATCAAGCAATAATAACGCTTTCAAAGCTTCGATCGGGGGCACTATCAGCGCTATCAACAAAACTGAAGCCGGTGGCTACGACCTGGCCATCACCGGTAAAGATGGTAACACCGTTACCGATTCGATTCCCCTCGGCCCCGAACTAATCGTGTCAGAAGGCCAAGAAGTAGAAGTCGGTCAATACCTCACTTCTAACCCTAACGTGGGTGGTTTCGGTCAGAAAGATACGGAAGTGGTCTTACAAAGTCCTGGACGTATCAAAGGAGTTATGTTATTCCTCGCTGGTATCATGCTGGCGCAAATCTTCTTAGTAATTAAGAAAAAACAAGTCGAGCGCGTTCAAGCGGCAGAGATGAACTTCTAATTTTTGTTCATAGATAATAGAAAAAGCAGCTTATAAGCTGCTTTTTTTTCGCTCGTTTCTTGGAATTAAATATCTAAGTCCTGTAGGTTCAATCGAGTACCGTAGGTTTCGATGAATTGACGGCGAGGGGCGACTCTATCACCCATGAGAATAGTAAATAACTCTTCTGCTTTGGCAGCGTCTTCTATCTCCACTTTTTTCAAAGTGCGGGTTTCCGGGTTCATCGTCGTCGTCCATAATTGCTCTGGCATCATCTCCCCTAAACCTTTGAAACGTTGTACGGTGTAATTAGCATTAGCTGGAAACTCCGCTAATTTCTGTTGTAATTCTCTGTCGCTATAACAGTAAGAATAATTTTTGCCGCGCTCAACTTTATAAAGAGGAGGACAAGCGATATAGATGAAACCTTGTTCTAACAAATTTTTCTGATAACGATAGAAAAATGTGAGCAGCAAGGTGCGAATATGCGCCCCGTCCACATCAGCATCCGTCATGATCACGATGCGATGATAGCGTAATTGAGTAGAGTCAAAATCTTCCCCTTTGATTCCTAAACCGAGGGCGGTAATTAACGCTTGTATCTCCAAGTTTTTATAGATTTTAGCGTCATCGGTTTTCTCGATATTAAGGATTTTTCCTTTCAAGGGTAGGATAGCTTGAAATCTCCTATCTCTTCCCTGTTTCGCGCTACCTCCGGCGCTATCTCCTTCCACTATGAAGATTTCTGATCTCTCCGGGTCTCTCTCGCTACAATCGGCTAGTTTTCCAGGTAGGGGAGAAGATTCTAAAACCGATTTACGGCGCACTAAATCCCGCGCCCGCCTAGCGGCTTCGGCAGCTTTAAAAGCTTGCACCGCTTTTTCGATGATCGTATCGGCTACTTGGGGGTTTAACTCTAAATACTCGTTTAAGGTTTCCCCGACTAAGGAGTCAACAATTCCCCTGACTTCCGTATTACCTAATTTAGTTTTGGTTTGTCCTTCAAATTCTGGTTCTGGTACTTTGACGGAGATGACCGCGGTTAACCCTTCCCTGACGTTTTCCCCCGCTAGATTGGGTTCATTTTCTTTAATTTTATTGCGCTTACGGGCGATGTTATTTAAAGTACGGGTGAGGACGGCTTTTAATCCTTCTAAATGGGTGCCGCCGTCGATCGTGCGGATGTTATTGGCGAATCCGAGAATATTATCGCTATAGGCATCGATACACCATTGAAAGGCTACTTCGATATTGATGTTATTTCTTTCGCCGGAGACGTAAATAATATCTTTGTGTAGGGCTTCTTTTTCTCTACACATATAGGCGACGTATTCTTTAATGCCCCCCTCGTAAAGATAAGTTTCTATATGAGGCTCGGCGGGGCGACTATCGGTGAAGGTGATTTTAATACCCGCGTTTAAATAAGCTAATTCTCTTAATCTGCCCGATAAGGTACTGTAGTCGAATTCGATGCCCACGGAGAATATTTCCGTGTCCGGTAGGAAGGTGACGGACGTGCCCTGACGGTTTTCCTTATTGAGTTTCGCCGTCAACTCCGTGACGGGCACACCTCTACTGTAGATCTGGGTGTGTTCTTTCTTGTCTCTCCAAACTGTGACTTCTAGCTTTTCCGATAGGGCGTTGACCACCGATATACCGACACCGTGTAAGCCTCCAGAAACTTTGTAGCCGCCCCCGCCGAATTTTCCCCCGGCGTGAAGGACGGTTAATACTGTTTCTAGGGCTGATTTACCGGTGCTAGGGTGGATGTCGGTGGGAATGCCCCGCCCGTCATCGGTGACTGTCACGGAACCATCGTTGTTAATATCCACTTCAATATGAGTACAGTGTCCCGCTAAGGCTTCATCGATCGAGTTGTCCACTACCTCGTATACTAGATGATGAAGTCCTCTCGGCCCCGTGGTACCTATATACATCCCTGGCCGTTTTCTGACTGGTTCTAATCCTTCTAGTACCTGTATCTGTTCTGCACCGTAGTTAGTCGTCGTCATAGCATCCCCTAAAAACTGGCTTTTTTATCGTGGTCTTCACCATCGATGACAAAATCTTCAAAAATTCTAACACAAAAGGTTTATTGACGGCTTAAATGGGGTTACAGACAATTTTTTACTAGGGGTTCACTAGCTCCCTCAATATTCCTTTTGCAAAAATTTTCAGTATCTTTGTTCTATTATAGCGAATATTGAGAAATGAGAATAGAGAAGTGAGCGCCTGTATTCCCCGCTCACTTCTCACCACTCTTGACTCACTGCTCTATAAAAGGCTCGATCGCACTCGCCTACAATGGGAAATATAGTTAAACTCTGGAGGCGTGGGCATGAATGCTAAAACTTTATCGGACTGGGCATATATAGCGGTTGACAAACATTTCCATAAAATCCTCGCTCATGAGGCGGGGGTTCTCAAGGACGAAGACCAGGAAGAACTACACCAGATGCGCGTCGGCACGAGACGTTTAAGAAGCGCTTTAGCCGGTTTCTCCCCCGCGTTAGAGCTACCGCGGGCGGCTAACGATAAATCGGTGGGCAAGTTAGCGCGTATTTTAGGGGGTTTAAGAGATTTAGACGTTTTAAAAGAGTCTTTAGTGGGTGAATATTTACCCCACCTCCCCGGTGAAGAACAGAGATCTTTGAGTCACGCTTTTAAATATCTAGAACAGGAAAGGAAGAAAGTTTTTAAAACCGTCGATCGTACCCTCAAAGATAATTTATATATAGACTTAAAAAACGATTTTAAGAATTGGTTGAATAAACCCCAATACGGCCCGATGGGAAATATTAATATAGAACCCGTATTACCGGAGCTTCTCCTACCCCAAGTTAGTAAATTCCTGCTCCATCAAGGCTGGCTCATCGGCGCTAATAGCGAATCTTTCTCTAAAGGGGAAGTGGAAAATATTTTAAGCCAAGAAGGTCATCATTTACACGAATTGAGAAAAGAAGCGAAACATACTCGCTACAACATGGAATTATTCGCTCAATTTTATGATGACACCTATGATAATTATTTAGATGATGTCAAAAAATTGCAGACGGTACTAGGTAATATTCAAGACAGTTCGGTGTTATCAGAATTTTTAGGAGAAGTTTACGGGCAAGATTTACGGAAAAAAATGCCGACTCTCATAGGTATTTTCCAAAATATCCATCATGAAAATTGGCAGAAATGGCAAAAACTACAAGCTAAATATTTACGGCCGGATACCCGCAGAGGTTTTCACCTGACGATCGTTAACCATAAATTGATACACTGATCATAGTGAAGCTCGTAGAGAATTTATGTCTTTTTTCCGTCAATATATAGCCCCCCTCTTAACCGTCATCATCTTTTTGATAGCCCTGGTAGCGGTGAGCGCTCGTATTTTTCTGCCCTCGGATTTGAGCGCACCAGCCCCGATCGAACCTCTGAGCATGATAGGATTTTTCCTATAAGTGGCTACCGTCTCGATTCTCCCCGATGGCTATCGCCTGCGTAGCGGCGACCGTAAAGACCTATACTTATTGATTGATTTTTTAGAAAACACCTATCGGGAATTATTTCCCGGTCAATCGCAACTGGCTCATCTAACTCATACAGTCAAAGCTTATTTCTCCCCTGAAACTCCCTTATGGTTCGTGGATAAGGAGATCGATCGTACCGTGGCTTGTTTATGGATGGGCAAAGCTGTAGACCAAAGTAACGGGGCCCAATACGGGCATATATTTTTAGTGTACGTGAAGCCAAGCGATCGTCATCAGGGTCTCGCCACGGCTTTACTTAATGAGGCTAAAATGTGGTCAGAGAGTAAAGGACAGACCCAGTTAGGATTACAAGTTTTCATCGCTAATCAACCTGCTCTTAATCTCTACGAGAAGCTCGGTTTTCAAACGCAGTCGGTGTTAATGGTCAAACGATTATGATATTGATAAAATGTTAATGGGCAGAACTCCCGTTCACATAATTAACATCGCACTAGATAAACGAGCGTTTATGTTTGAGTTGTCTAAACAAGAGCCGATTGTAAATATTTGTTGCTTCAACAATGTACGATCCAATTTGTAAATTTCTAGCGGAAAGCTACAGTGGTGATTTCGCCCGTTGGCTTCTCGGTAAAGAAGTATCCCTGATTCAACTAAGTTCATCGGAACTATCCCTTGAGCCGATTCGTGCCGATGCGGTGATATTATTAGGCTCGTCCCAAGAGATTCTGCACATAGAGTTTCAAACCGAGCCGGATGCGGATATGGCTTTTCGGATGTTGGATTATCGTGTGAGAATGTACCGCCGATTCCCAGAAAAAGAAATGCGGCAGCACGTCATATATCTCAAACGAACTAATTCGCCTTTAGTAGAACAAACTGTGTTTGAACTGCCAAAAACTCGTCACGAATATGAAGTGGTAAAAATGTGGGAGGTGCCCCCGGAAAGATTAATGAATGAGGAGGGATTATTGCCCTTAGCCACCTTGAGTAAAACTGCTAATCCATTGGAGACTTTAACCGAGGTGGGTAAGAGGATAGACAGGATAGGAAACCGTCGGCAGAGAAGTAACATTTCGGCCGCCACGGCAATACTAGCCAGTTTAATATTAGAAAAGGAAAGCGTCAAAAAATTATTAAGAGAGGACATCATGAAAGAATCTACACTGTATCAAGAATGGATAGAAACGGCCACGGCAGAAGGGATAGCTAGAGGGATGGCTAGAGGGTTAGCCGAAGGCATGAAAGAGGGCATGAAAGAGGGCATGAAAGAGGGCATGAAAGAGGGCATGAAAGAGGGTATGAAAGAGGGTATGAAAGAGGGTGAAGTGAAACTAGTTTTTAAATTACTTAAGCGTCGCTTTGGAGAAATACCGGAGCTTTTAGCCCGAAAAATTCACGCTCTTCCTTTAGCAAGGTTAGAAGAATTGGGCGAAGCTTTACTAGATTTTACAAGTATTGAAAGCTTAACAACTTGGTTGGAAAGAAATAGTTAACTTTTTTAGAGCTGGCTTTGTGGCAAGTTCTAGAGTTGATAGGTTTTTAAATACCTACAAAAGAATCTATGTTTGTTAGGGCTAATTGACTACTTGAAGAAGCAATCTAAATAGGAGTAGCCGGGGCCTGTGCCGAAATAGAATTATGAAAATTTAATTTATTACCCTTAAATATGAGCGGTATATGTTCGGGCGATCGATTGTAATTGTTGATAGTTGATTTTCCCGGCTTCATTCGTGGGAATTATGGGAAGCACTATCCATAATTTAGGAACTTTATATTTTGCCAGTTGTAAACGCAGTCTATCTTCTATATCTTGCGGTGATTTAATATCCTCACCTCCCGGTACGTAAAAAGCGATGACTATTTGTCCCCATCGCTCATCTGGATAACCGATAACAGCCACATCTTGAACTAAATTAGTGGCCTTGATAGCTGTTTCGATTTCCAAGGGATGAACATTCTCTCCCCCGGTGATAATTTTCTGACTGTTACGCCCGATAATATGAAGGCAATTTTCCTCGTCGAAATAACCCAGATCATCGGTAAAAAAAATTTCCAGGCGGTTTAACGCGGGATAATAACCTAAAAATAAAGAAGGGGACTTAATGCCGATAACCCCTGTTTCTCCCTTCGTCACTTCTTGACTTTCCCCGTTATAAATTTTCACCTCGGCATGGGGTAATACTGAGCCATTACTGAGATTACCCGCCAGAAATTCTTCGGGTTTGAGATTTACTATTTGGGAAGCTGTTTCTGTCATGCCGTAGGTGAGAGAGATTTTTATATTGGCGAGTCTCGCTTCTTCCAAAAACATCCTCTGGGTGGGCGCACCTCCTAATAAAACCGTAGAGAATTCACTCAGCCAGCCGGGTTGAGAGCGGAGTAAATATTGCAGTTGGGTAGGCACTAGCGAGATGAAATAATTTTCAACATCTAAATAGTAAGGGATTTGTTGTTTAATTTGACCGTAGGGAAAATAAATAAATTTACCCCCGGTTACGAACGATCGGACAAACTGCATTAAACCGCTAACATGATACAGGGGCAGTATACAAAAGGAGTTAATTCGCTTCAATCCATAATATTCTCTGAATCCTTTAACGGAAGCCTCTAGGGTTTCCCAAGTGTGAATGGCAAAACGAATCTTTCCCGAAGTACCTCCGGTGGGAATTAATATACAGGGCCCCGGCAGTATCGGGTTAACCCTTTCGTCTTCCCCCCTTTCTGGCTTCCTCCCGAAGACGAAATCGGGTTTGGCGAGGCTGTAAACTTGTCGCCATTCGTTTTCCCCCCAGTCGGGGTTACAGAGGAAGATGTGACAACCGGCGCTAATTCCCGCTAGAAATACGGCTAAAAATTGTTCCGTATCCGATTGAGTTAAAAATATAAACAGGGGTTTTCCCGCGCCGCGGAAGTCTTTCTCGTATTGCTGAACTAAATTTAAAAACTTTTGACAGGGGAAAGGATGTAACCAATCGCCAGATGTGAGATTTTTTAAATGGGTGAGGATGTCTGCCACAAATTATCTAACCAATCCGGTTCATTGGCTGCAAACCACTGATTAACGCCGAATCCTAAAGAACGATCGACCCTACCCCATCCTACAAGACGTAAAGCCGATCGTCTACCGATTTCTGTTTCTAACACGGAGGATAAAACCACGTCTAACTGGTATTGTCGGCATAGTTTTCGGAAGCGGGAAGGGAATCCCATAATACAGGGTTTAACCACGAAAATTCCCCGCCACCCTTTCTGGTAAATATCTTCTAGCTGCGTCAGGGTAGCTACTGACTCATCTAAAGCTATAGGCGTTTTGTAGTCTAGGCTTAACCTTAACATCTCCCGAAATCGATCGACCCCTAAAGGTTGTTCGATAAATTCTACTCTCGGTGACTCATCGGTGTTTTTCAACCAGGTTTCGGCTGTCTGTAAATTCAATCCCCCATTAGCATCGAGACGTATTTTTATCTCTGGAGGTGAAGCGGCCATTAATTCTCGCCAGATTTTTAACTCTTTATCGGGGGGAGAAACGCCGATTTTCCATTTGAGCGTGTTTATGTCCCGATGAGACAAAGCTTTGGGCAAACTTTCTAAGGCCGCTACGCCCGATGGAAGTAAATAGCTATATAGCGATGAAGTGATATTAAAGTCGGGCAAAGTCAAAGATTCTATGGCTGACTCGAAAGCGAATTGAGTCGCCGGCAATTCATCGGCGATAGATGAGAGTATTTGTGGGGTGATGACTTTTCCCAATGAGACACAGAAGGCGGATGCCATCTCTAAAGTTTCACTACCGAATAGGGGCAAAGGCGCAATTTCTCCCCAACCAATTTCCCCCCTCTCATCGGTGAGACGGATAATAATGCCTTCTCTCGTCTTCCAGATGCCGTGATGGGTTTGTAGGGGGGTTTGAAAATCCCGGCGATATAATCGATAGTCGAAAGAATACATCTATCCCGGATCAGCTCCCTTGTCTAACAAATCTCTGATAATATCTTGATAATCACGGGATAGGGCTAATGTTAGGGGTGTTTCTTGGCCGTTACCTATATTAGGATCAGCACCGTATTGAAGTAATGTTCTGACAATATCTTTATAACCCTGTACTGTGGCTATTATCAGCGGCGTGTCACCGAATTTATTTTTTCTATTTACATCGGCCCCGGCTTCTAAAAGTGTATGGACTATATCACCGTGATTTTCTATGACGGCTAAATGTAAGGCTGTTTCTCCTTCTTTATTCTGCCTGTCAATTGCGGCCCCGTGACCGATAAAAAGTTTGACTATATCGGTATAACCTTCACTCGCCGCGGCGATTATTGGGGTGTTGCCTCCCGTATCAGTTTGGTCAATAAGGACACCCGCTGATAGCAATAGATAGATAATTTCGCTGTTGCCTTTTTCCGCCGCCAAAACCAGCGGTGGTTCTCCCGTATCTGTAAAAGAGTTAATATGGATACGGGCGCTCAGCGTGCCTTCGGCATCGAGTAAAAGTTTGACTAATTCCACACTATTACTTTCTATCGCTTCATTGAGGTTAAAACTAGGAGAAGAGTGGGATAAAAGTATTTCTACTATGGATTGATGACCCTTTTCCAGCGCTACTTTTAAAGCCGTATCCCCGTCTTTATCCTTTATATAAATATTTGCACCTCCCGCCACTAGTAGGCGGACGATTTCTTCGTGACCTTTATAGGCGGCTATGGTTAAAGCTGGTGTGCCATCGCTATTGACTTGATTAATATTAGCACCGGCTATAATCAACTGTTGCACGACTTGGGGTTGATTATAAGAGGCGGCTATCATCAGAGAGGTTAATCCTTGGGGTAATTTAGGACTGTTAACAGATGCGCCATAACTTAGTAATAAATTGATGACTTCTGTATCTCCTTTTTGAGCTGCGTACATTAGAGGGGTGGTATGATTCGCGTCTACCGCGTTAACATTTGCCCCTTGGCTTAATAATGCTTCTACTCGGGTGATATTACCCTGTCTCACCGCTCCAATTAACAGTTTGTTATATTCAGAGTTCATACACGATCGTTTTTTCCGTATCAAAATCACTTTAACCGATCGTTGGTCCCCGGTATAAAAATCTAGCCTACGTTGGAGGCAAAAGCGGGATAATATCGAGGACACTGGAAAGGCGACCTTGAAAAATATTTCTCTATGTCACCAACCATTCTCATTACCGGGGCCTCCCAGGGTATCGGTAGGGCCACCGCCGAGCGTTTTGCGTACGAAGGATACCGTCTCATTCTCGC
The DNA here is from genome assembly GCA_016903695.1 of Chlorogloea purpurea SAG 13.99. Lineage (GTDB taxonomy): Bacteria > Cyanobacteriota > Cyanobacteriia > Cyanobacteriales > Microcystaceae > Chroococcopsis > Chroococcopsis gigantea_A. The sequence goes on along the minus strand of JADQBB010000011.1, from coordinate 11,337 downwards.
CGCCCGACAGGAAGAGAGATTAAACGCTTTAGCTCAAGATTTATCGTCTCGCAGAGGGGTGGAAACTCTGGCCTTGCCCACCGACGTAAGCAATCCCGTTCAAGTGGCCGCTTTAATAGAGGCGGGTATCGATCGCTTCGGGGCGATCGATGTTTTAATTAATAACGCTGGTATTTATTGCTCGGGCCCGATCGAGAGTTTTAGCTTAGAAGATTGGCACACGGTAATCGATACGAATCTCTGGGGTTATATCCATACGATTCATGCCGTTTTGCCCGGAATGTTAGCCAAGGGTAAAGGTACGATAATTAATATCGGCTCTATAGGTAGTGAAGTCCCGTTGGCTTATTTAGTCCCGTATACCACTAGCAAATTCGCTGTACAAGGACTGACCGAGGCTCTACATAGTGAATTGGCCGCTAAGGGTATTCATGTAGGTGGCATTTATCCCAATTTAATCAAGAGCGATTTTTTAGAAAGAGCTATATTTAGAGGGCATGACCCGGAAGAACAAAGGCGAAGACGGCATCAAATCGAACAAATTTTGGACGTGCCCTTCGTGGAAAAGCCAGAACAAGTGGCGGATGCCGTTTGGAAAATGGTCATCGAGCGTCAAGAAAAAGTGCTACTTGGTTCTGCACAAGTAACGAGTATTTTTAATCGTTTATTACCTCCTTTCATGCGCTGGCTTCCACAGCAAGTATTCTCGATGGAGTAGTGAGTCAAGAGTAGTGAGGAGTGAGTGATGAGTATTGCCAATCTTCAAATCTCTCCTTTCTTCTCTTTACTCTTTTTTACCCCTTGCTATTTCCATTTTTCTTGAGTATTGAAAATAGAAGTATCGGGGAAACGGGTAGGATTGCCGGAGGCATCGATTTTGTTTCTTAATTGGAGTAATTGTTTATTACCGATTAAGAAATCATCTTGGACTAATTGATAGGGTAGAACATTTTGATCTAGAGAGAAAACGGCAGTAATACCCGCCGCCGCCCCCGATGACCACTCGAAAGAATGAACGCGATACGCTGCCGCAGCGATATGACTGACGGCGATACTTTTCCCCGCTATCAGTAAATTATCGATCTTCTGGGGGATTATCGCCCGCAGAGGAATTTCAAAGGGATAAGCTTGACCTGCCCCCTGTCTTTCCCCGGCGCGTTCGGTATTACCAGGAGTTTCCACGGGAGAGAGGGTCATACAAGGATGGAAATCGATCGCGTAATGACCGATACCCACGGAATCTGGATAGATAGTGGAACGTTTTCTGGTCGTCACCTTATCCGGGGAGAGAGTGCCATCGAGTACGGAAAATCCTTCTAAGCCGGATATAGTAGCCAGCAAACGCCGGTACATATCGGGCGAGAGATTCTGACGATAAAAATCATCTTGAAAATTCTGTCGGGAAATATCCACTTCGGTGATTCTGAAGCCATCGGCGAAAGCTAAACTCGGCCGCCCGATAATCCGTCTTCCCTCGCGTATGTAGGGATATTTAGACAATCCGTGTACAGTACCCATAGGGGAATCTAAACCCGCTAAATATTGCTGATTGGGATGGGGTTTCTTGACTCCATCTCCCAGCTGAGAATCGGTCGTCCCTTCCACTAACCAGTAATAATAAGCTAGGGCTTTCTCTTCCGCTTTCTGGAGGGCTTCGGTTCTTAATCCTCCCATCCAACCCCCAGGAGATAATTGCCCGTCCTTTTCTAATTGATCACGAGTGTAGATAAAGTTATCACTCGACGTGCCAGGGCGGTAATCGTTGCCCCAAGTCCAATTTTGCATCGATATGTCACCCGGTACGGCTTCGGTGAAATTTATGCCGCCGAAACTCGTTTTTTTACCCCCTTGGGGACTCCAAATCCGCCGATAGGTAAACACCAGGTCAAAGTCAGCCAGTCGCGGTAATTCGTAGCTGAAATAGGGCGCGTAGGTATCGTAAAAACTTGGCTTTTCTTGGGGTTGGGGGTCTTTAGTCTCCTTCATGGCGAAGGTGTAGGTAAAGCCTTGGGTACAATAAGGGTCGGCTGTTAAACTCGATGATGAGGGTTCAAGATGGTTACGCGGGTCGATACCTAAATTGTAGGGCACATCCGCGAGTCCGATGATCTCTCCCGTCTCTGTGGCTTCGATTACATACCAATCGGCAAGGTTCTTACTGCCTTTATTTTTGGGGACAAATCGGACGACCGATTTATTCAACCGTTGCGAGTTTTCGTAGCGGTAAGCGTCTTCGATAATTTGCGATAATGGTTCGGTATTTAATGGGGGTGTGCCTTTAGCGGCGGTGTGTTGAATGCCGATAACGCTCGTGATCTGTAACCCTGTACCTCTACTGGGTAACTTGTCGATATTCAAATCTTTAATTACCGTATTGGGAAACCATTTCAGTTGTCCGTTTCCAAGTCGTGCTGCCGACTCTAATTGTTGGAATAGTAATTCGTGACCGTCATAGGGCATGAAACAGGATTCACTCACCCAACACTCACCGGGGTTTAGTTTCCCGTATTTGTTTTCGATCATCTTACGAAATTCTAGGTATCCTCTGGGGTAGATTAATTTTTCTCTTTGAGTCGGCCTTTCATCTAGTGCGGATGTGCCCTGTGAGGATATTTGTCCCCCCACCCAGTCGGTGATGTCGGTCAAACAAACAGTTTTGCCCTGTAATAGGGCTTCATAACTGGCCGCCGCCCCCGCTAATCCTCCCCCCGCTACTAATATGTCACATTCTACGGTTTTATCGGGCTGTCTCGATGGCCCGGCCAGGGTTAAGGGTGTGATGATCTGGACTAGTATCAAACCTATGGGTAAGGATTTCAGCAGGCGATCGTATTTCTGGAGTTTAGTTATGAACATTCTCAACCGTTGTTAAGTTCTACCCACTGTATAGATTGCTTTGGTTTATTCGCGGTTCCTTGCCCTGCTAATATAGCTACAGCACGAACGTTTACAGTATGTTATGTCTCAATTTCCCTATGATGACTTTATCAAAGAGTACATACCAGAACTATTAAAAAATAAAGGTTCGGGTACTCCCAGTCAAAAAATAGCCCCTGAAGTTAAGGAAATAGATGTGTGGTTTATCGCTAATGAACCAGTTTCGACTACTAGTGAGAATCTAGGTCTGTTAGATAAATTAACTCGAACAAGTTGTTTATTGGAAGTTTACCGCAATCCTGTGACTCATGCAGAAATCGAAGCCTGTTTGCTCAAGCTTTTGGAGATGAGGAGTAAAATTAGAAGGGAGAACGGTGAGAACCGGAAAGAAAGGCTACCTGTTCTGTGGATATTCACTCCTACCCTTTCTAAAAGGATATTAGAGGACTTCGGGACAAGAGAAGAAGTAGAAAGATGGGAGAAAGGGGTCTATATTGCCCCAACCGGCTATTATTTCGGTATCGTCGTCATTCATCAGCTACCCGTAACAAGTGACACTCTCTGGCTGAGAATACTAGGCAAGGGCAGGGTACAATTCGAGGCGATCGGAGAACTAAAAAACTTACCGGACTCTCATCCGAGAAAAAACACTATACTGGATTTAGTCTATGGTCTGTTGACGGTTTTAGAGATTAATAGAAAACAAGGACAAAGTTTATCGACGGAGGAGCAACAACTGGTTATGAAATTATCTACTATATTTCGGGAAAGACTAGAACAGGCTACTAACGAAGGCAGAGAACAAGGCAGAGAACAAGGCAGAGAACAAGGTAGAGAAGAGGGACTACACCAAGAAGCACTCTTGCTAGTCATGCGTCAACTGAAACGAAAGTTACGAGAAATACCTTCAGAGATAGAGATGAGAATAAGCAATTTATCAAGGGCTAATTTGGAGGTTTTATCCGAGGAATTGTTAGATTTTAACAGTCTTGCAGATGTCATTACCTGGTTGAATTTACAGGAACCATAATCAATGAATTATGGTCAAATTCAGGGTCGGCATCGATTTTTTTACCTTGTATTAAAACATCCATTACATGTTTATACTTCTTCTTTTCTGGATTATTAGTATCTAGAGCAATTTACTGCTCATTGTCTGTTAGTATCCTACAGATGCGCCACTCCTCCAAAACATCAGCCCCCATAGATTTATAAAAATCGATCGCACTTCTATTCCAATTCAGAACACTCCACTCCAAACGCCCCGCTCCTCTTTCCAGGGCCAAGTTAATTAAATAACTCAATAATCCCTTACCTATACCCTGACGGCGATACTGGCGTAAGACGAATAAATCTTCTAAATAAATACCGGGCTTAGTTAAAAACGTGGAGTAATTAGGGAAAAACAAAGCGAAACCCACAACTTTATCATCGACTTCCGCCACCAGTGCCTCTATAAATTTCCTATCACCGAATAAATGCTCTCGCAAACTATCGGCACTACCCGTCACTAAATGAGTCAATTTTTCGTATTCTGCTAAAGCTTGGATCAATTCAAAGATCGACTCAACATCTTTTTCTCGTGCGGCTCTAATTTCATAACTCATATACTTACAAAAAAGACAAGAAAGTTTTCTCTCTTGCCTCGATGGTTAACTCTTAACTAATCTCACGCACGTTGGGTTTACCGTCAATTATTTCACCTACGAGGATAATGTCGGCGACACCAACGAATAAACCATTTTCTAATACCCCTGGAATATTGTTGATGGTAGACTCTAACTCGCTAGGATTATCAATAGAATCGAACTTCACGTCTATAACTAAATTACCCTGATCCGTTACTACCGGGCCCGCTTTTCTCATGCCCATCCGTAACTCCGGTTTGCCGCCGAGTGATTCTAGTTTTTTCATCACCGGAGTTACCGCCATAGGAATCACTTCCACTGGCAGTAAAAAGGTCGATCCTAACCGGTCTACTATCTTATTGGCATCTACTACCACGATGAATAAATCCGCCAGCGAATCGACGATTTTTTCACGGGTGTGGGCCGCACCGCCGCCCTTGATGAGATTTTTTTGCGGGTCTACTTCGTCGGCTCCATCGATCGCTATATCGATTTTATCGATCGCGTCCAGATTGGTCAAAGGTATCCCGTATTTCTTGGCTAATACCTCGGCTTGAAAAGAAGTAGGCACACCGACGACGTTTTTGAGATCACCGTTTTTCAGTCTCTGCCCGATATACTCGATGGCATAAGCCGTGGTTGAGCCTGTACCCAATCCCACTACTGTATCCGATTGAACTCTGGCCGCGGCCACTCTACCTACTTCTTGCTTCATCAGCACTACTGGATCGTTTGCTTGTACCATCGTCACTGCTCCTTATGGATGTGCTTTTTCCAGTTTTAGTTATCAACGATCTCAGGGCGCGCTGTCAACAAACGTTAACTTTAGTTAGCCGTTTGCGTTGCTAACATTTCTTTCAGTTGGGCTAATTTATCAGCCCATCTGGGGTCTGGTTGTAGTGCGTCGCCGTCACCGCTAGACTTATAGGTGGAGCCACCGCTACTGCCCCCGGAGTTGGAGTTCTTGCGTTTTTTGCCGCTTCTCTCCCCCGTGGTTTTTCTGGGTGTCCCCGCCGCCCTCGGTGTGGGTTTTTCTGGCTTCTCCGGTTTCTCCACCGCTACGGTCTCGCCCCCCTCTTCCATTCCTTCCGGGCCCTCACCTTCAAACTCTCCTTCTTCTTTACCTTTGCCCTTGGTGCGCGGTAAAGCTTTTTCGATTTTGATCGGGAAATCCATAAAGGTTTGACCGTTGTATTTTTCGATGAATTCGTCGGCTAATTCATCGGTGGGCACCGTGACGAAGGCAAAGCCCCGACATTTGCCGGTTTTCCTGTCTTTGATCACTTTGGTGGTCACGGCATCCCCTAAGTCCACGAACATATCCTGTAGGGATTGGCGCTCGATCGATTCTTTTGGTAAATTACCCACGTATAAACGTACAGACATATTAGATACCTCCTGGTACTGATTTTTGTAAAAACTTTTGTAACATCTCTGTTGTCACTCGCTTTAACTTTACATTGAGCCAAGCTATTCGATCGACCTGACGGCGATATGTTATCTTATACCCCTTTCTTGTTTTTCCTCTATCGACTCTGGACATCAAATGCCTTGTCCTCTTTTACTATACAGGTCTTCTCTCAACTGAGCGTTCTTGGCGGTTGATGGGCCTAACCTTACAACTTACCTGACTTTATGTTGTCATCTTCGATTATTACAGAATCTTTACAAATTGCGTCAAATACCACGACTTTTTTCTGAATCTATCTTGAGTATTCATACTTAAGTGTTCATTTTGAGCAATTTTTTTAACGATGTCTTGCTAAATGTAATCTTGTATGCTTACTTCTTTGTCGAGATCGGGTACTCTAACTCTAGATGCAATGGTCTCTCTCTTTTGTTAGAAACTTGAGCATGATAGTAGACACTTTGTCAAATGTTTGTTACATTAGTTGAAACAAATATGTAAGCTAAATTACCTATAGCCCATCAATACACCTCAAAATAGGAATAACACCATGTCTCAACCAGTCGAACTCTCTTTAGAACAACAGTTCAATATCCGCTCTTTTGAAACCCAAGTACAACAGATGAGCCAAGAACAAGCTCAAGATTTTCTGATCAAATTGTACGAACAGATGATCGTGAGAGAGAATATGTATAAATCTTTCATCAAACACCAATGGGGTTTAGATGGAGGCTCTTGGCTCGCTCAATAATCGGATTTGCCTTTTGTGACCTCCTTCTCTAGCTAGGTTCTGCGTGGAAAAAAGCTGGGGTCGTCGGGGAAACTTCTTCCAAATAAAAGTTAATTTAGTATAGTGAATATAAGTTGGCTTGAGGTTGGATCTACTATGTTTGAGCGCGGTCTGATTTGTACGGATTTTAAAGACGGATTGTATCGTCTAGCGCAGTTTGTGCCGCAATTAGAGGCCTGTGGTTTTAAAGAGTTAACGTTCCTGCACTGTATCCCCGCGTGGCAACAGAAAAGCTCGACGGGAATCGATAGGTCAGCCCTCGAACAAGCCAAGAATAAGTTATCAAAGGGTTTAGAAATCTCTCCATCCGAGATAGATGTGAAAATCGAAATCTCTTCAGCCCGTCCCCGTGATGCTATCGATCACCTCATCAACGATCGCCACATAGAAATCATTTTTTTAGGCAACAGCGCCCGTAACGCTCTAGACGAAAAATTATTCGGTAGCGTCAGCGCCGATTTAGCCCCCCATCTTTCCATCCCTTTAATGTTCATCCGCCCTCAGTTAATCTCCGTTTATACCGAGGAAGAATTAAGTCTAAGATCTCAACATCTATTTCGCTCTCTTCTGATTCCCTACAATGGTAATGAGGAATCAAAAATACTAGTTGAAAGTTTAAAAGTTATCGCCAAAAATAATTCCCAGACTTCCTTGAAACAATGTGTATTGCTTTGGGTGGTAGAAGATATTTCCAGGGACGAATCGGTAAGACAAAGTCGTCTCAATGAAGCTCGACAAACCTTGGACAAGGTGAAAAATGATTTAGAAACTTTGGAATTAGAAGTATTTACCGATATTAGACAGGGCGATTATTACCTCGAAACGGTAGAAGCCGGGATCAACTATAACATTAGCGCTATTGCTTCTCTAAATCCCGCCCAACAAAATTGGTTAGAAATGGTCGTTTCTAATCGAGCGAAAGAATTCGTCAAACAATGTTGGTTTCCTTTATTATTCTTTCCCCATAAAAAATGACCGCCGTTATCAAACCCATAAGATGGAGTACGGATGACTATCATCAAATCATCTCCACCGGCATTCTAAAAGGTAGAAAAGCAGAGTTAATTAATGGAGAAATTGTGGTTAGAACAGAAGGCGTAATCCTACCTTTAGCTTTCCCCGATATAGAAATTTCAGTGAGAAACTTAATCAATTGAGCGATGTATTTATTGCTGTGTTCGGTGTATGCGAGGTCAGAAAATCTCTGATCGATCGAGGATTATATTGCTGTGTTCGATGTATGCAAGGTCAGAAAATCTCTGATCGATCGAGGATTATATTGCTGTGTTCGGTGTATGCGAGGTCACAAATATCGCCCCAGTAAGTCTCGTGTTTGCCTGCCGGTGACTTCCCAATTGAATTTCGAGGCTTGTTGTAAACCCAGACGGGAGAAATGCTTTCTCGCCTCCCCATCTTTGCCTATCATCGCCATCGCCCCTGTAATCTCCTTTGTTTCGTGAGGATTAACTAATATACCCGCCCCGCCCACTACTTCGGGTAAAGAGGAAAGGTTGGAGGTGATGACGGGGATACCGCAGGCCATGGCCTCTAGTAGGGGTAATCCGAAGCCTTCCCAGAGGGAGGGATATACTAAAGCCAAAGCTTGATTGATATAACGGGGTAAATCTTGGTAACTCACATAATCTAAAAACTTCACCCTCGACTCTAAGCCTAATTCCTTTACCTGTCGCTGTAATCCGGGAGTGAAACGAGGGTCGAAAGCGCCGATAAGGATCAATTCGTAATCGCCGGAGATTCGCGAGAAAGCGGTGATGAGACGGGAGATATTTTTATGGGGGTCATAACGCCCCAGATAGAGGAAATAGGGAAGAGTCGGCAGAGACAGAGGGATGAAGTGAGATCGATCGTATCCCAACATGATGACAGACATTTTCTCGCCCGGTATGCCGAAATAATCCATCAAATCTTGTTTGGTACACTGGGATATACAGATAATATGTTCTGCGCCTCGTAATACTCGCGGCAAGTAATAACGACTGTAAAAAGTTAGCGGTGAGAATTTGGGAAAGCGCAGCGGAATTAAATCATATACCGTCACCACGTAACGAGTTTTATTTCCTAAAGGCGCTTCCGGTACGGGAGAGAATAATAAAGATGCTTTTCTCCCGGTGTAAATTCGGGGAAGTTGTAATTGTGTCCAGAGTAATCGCCTGATATTGGCTTTAGTGCCTCCCTCCTGGGTTAAATTATCAGGTGCGGGGTGACAGTTAAATTCTGGAAAAAGTTGGGACGTTAATAAAGTGGGTTGGAGGGATTGTAAATGGGGAAAGAGATTTTTCGTGTAAGTAGTGATGCCCGTGTATTTTTGACCCAGAAAAGAGAGATTGACTAATAGAGACATGATTTATAAGAGGGATTGATAGGCGGCTAAAGTTAACCGGGCCGTTTTTTGCCACGAGAATTTTCGGGCTTGGATATATCCTTTAGTGATCAAACTCTCTCGATAGGCGCTATCGGAGATGACTTGTAGTATCGCCGAGGCTAATTGTAGGTTATCTGTGGGGTTGATTAATAGGGCCCCATCCCCGGCCACTTCCGGTAATGAAGAAGTATCGGCGGTGATTACCGGGCATCCGAGGGTCATGGCTTCTAATACGGGTAAGCCGAAGCCTTCATAAAAGGAGGGATAGACGAATACATCTGCCCGTCGGTAAAACCAGGCTACCGCGTCATCGGATAGGTAATTCAGATGATATATACATTCGGCTGAGGGTGATTGGTTTATAGCTTGGAAGATAGACTCGTATAACCAGCCTTTCTGACCAATGAGGACTAGATTATGGGGAATTTTGTATCTGCTTTTCAGGTAGTTGAAAGCTTGAATGAGGGCGGAGATATTTTTACGGGGTTCGATCGTGCTGACGAATAATATATAAGGTTGACTCCAATCATAGATATTTTCGGGAATGGTATCTTCTGCCGGGGGGGAGTAATTACTATAACGGCTGGCTAAAGGAGTTACCCGGATTAATTTTTCTTTGACTCCCAGATATTGAATAATATCTCGCTTCGTACTTTCGGAATTGGCGATAACTAGATCAGTCCAGCGCAGACAGTCTTTAATTCTCGCCGTATAAGTCTTGACGATATTATTAACGAATTGTGGATACTTGATGAAGGTCAAGTCATGGATGGTCATGACTTTTAAGCTGCCCTTACAGGGAAAAACCACATGGTCAGTGCCGTGTATAATGTCGGCATCGTCAAAGTACCGAGAGAGATAATCTATGGCGAGATTGGGAAAAGAAGTCAGTAGATGGGAGAGAGTCACGGGTAGAGATAGGCGATCGATTTCGGGAAAGGCTTTCAATCTCTCCGGTATGTCCCGATTATTTTTGACCCAGTTTCTCACCGAGGGCTGATAGGTGATCTGTAACCCGAAATTACCCTCGGATTGCATCTCCCATAATTCCTTGATCAACTCGTACACGTACAATCCTATGCCACTGGGTTTATCTCGAATAGGTGTGGCATCGATCGATATTTTTAACATTTACGACAATATAGAACAGTCTTTTCAAATCGGATTTGATATAACACTATCATTGGTAGTGCCTCCTCATCATGATTTTCGCGGAGGTTCGGCCGTACAATAATTATATGGAGATGAGGAAGAAACTATGTCAGGAAGTGCCGAGCTTGGGGAGCAAGATAATATAGCCCCCTACCTAAAACATTTCGGTGAGACACCCGAAGAACAACTTCAGAAAAATCAACCGCTGATGGAATGGTTGAAAAAACAGATGGAGAAAGCCGAAGTATTGAGCGAGGAAGAAATTAATATCAATCGGCAGCTCTTAGACAGACTCAAAACCCATATTGACAGTTTTCGACCCGAAGGGCATAAACTTTTTAGCGAATAATGATCGTTTTTTTGGATACTGGGGTTTTAAGCCTTGTTTCTTCACCGAGCGAAAGACAAGAGGTTAAAGATAGTCAGCGATGGTTATCAGGTGCGATCGCTCGTAGTGTTTACGTGATTACTTCTGACATCTGTGATTATGAAGTTAGGAGAAGTTTAATTTTAGAAGAATTGAAAGGTGTGCATGCATGGAGAAGGAATATATAATCTAGATAATTTACGCTCTTTAATAGACTTTGTTCCCGTTACAGGAGCGATTTTAAAACGAGCGGCGGGGCTGTGGGCCCGAACTCGTAGGCTTGGCTTACCTACCGCTTCAGTTGGGAATATCGATGCTGACGTTATCATCGCCGCTACTTGTTTACTAATACAGGAACAATATGCAGGGCAAAGTTTGATTGTCGCCACCACTAATGTCAAGCACTTGAGTAGATTTGTAATGGCTAAACAATGGCGAGAAATTATATTTTAAATCGGGAGCATTCCATTTTTGCGACGACAGGTAGCGACGACAGGCAGGAAATAAATTCCCAGCCGCATAGTTCAAGTCGGTTTAAACTGAGATCTTGCACCATTGTCAATAAGACGCAAAAACCAAAATCTCATAACGTCAATCTCAGGAGTGAAAGCGAAACCCGACCGGGATTTAAATCCCGGTCTAATAGCAAAAATCGGTTAAAACCGATTGAAATTGTGGATTTAATATTAGTCGTTTTTAAACGACTTTTGCTATGAGGCAGGGAATTTGATT
>JADQBB010000006.1 GCA_016903695.1 Chlorogloea purpurea SAG 13.99 | reverse complement strand
TCAAAAGACACTTTTAGGAGTCTATCGTTTTCTTGTTCTTTCTATGATTGCTTATATCTTGGCTCATTGGGCTGCTTTATGGTCGAATCGCTCCTCGAAACCCGATTGGGGTCAAGCCGCCTTACTCGCCGCAGAAAATTTATTTCCACTGCCAGTTCTCTCGGCTTTAATCATCAAGATCAGACGGCTCAGGGGCTTAGCCCGTCAAAACGGTTTGGAGCTAGTAATTCAGGGATGGCAGTACGGCTAATTGAGAATGGTGCAAGATCTCAGTTTCAAACGACTTTAGTTATGAGTCAGGGAATAAATTCCCTGGCTTTTGGGACTTGATTTAACTTATTGCACCAATTCAGTATTAAATTCATTGAAAGTTCTGCGTTTCAAAGTAACCGATTTATCCCGCGGTAATAGGTCGAATACTTTTCGCAGAACGTCGTCAACTTTTTCATAGGGCACGTTGCCTATCTCGTCGAAAACCACTTTTCCATTCTGATCTAAAATTACCGTCTGCGGAATACCACCCCGATAATAATATCCAGGCTGTGAACTATTGTAAGATTTCTGCTCGAAGATAGAATCAACGCTCACGGGAATAATACTGGCAGCCCGGCCGTAAAACTCTTGGAAGCGGGAAACCACGATCGCATATTGTTTACAATCTTTACTATCGTCCAGATAGTACACCAAGATAACCGGTGTTTTCCGCTTTAAAGATTCCTCTAAATCGATACGTGGGGGAACTAAGGAACCGTTACCGGCGTAAACCACGAAAATATTACCATCGAGTCGATCGTCATCGATAGCGGCTAACGCGGGGGAATTCCACCCCAGACTCCAACTCCCGACAATAACTAAAGTTAATAATAGACAAAAAGCAATAAACCGCCGATAGTAGGATTTCATGGTGAACATAGTTAGAATATTGAGACAATTGATAGTTTAGAGAATATGGTGACACCCGATCGCACTAATTCCCCATCAACTCGATTTGCCCATACTTATTATGGCGTGTTAGGACTACATCCTAGCGTCCAAGTAATAGAAATCCGCCGCGCCTATCGAGAATTGAGTAAGCGTTATCACCCGGACACTACCGAGTTACCCCCGGAAATAGCAACGGCTAAATTCCAAACCATTAACGAAGCCTACGCAACTCTCAGTAATCCCGAACGTAGATCGATGTACGACTTACAAATCGGCTATTCTCGGTATAACGTGATCCAGGCACCGAGGGATAGGGATTCACCTTCATCATATCAATCTCATTCGGCTTATCTCGATGCCAGCGATCGACCTCTTTCCGGCGGTGAGATTTTTGCGCTGTTCATCATGGGCTTAGCGATCGTTGGTTGTTTGTTTTTGGCGATTATCATTGCTATGCTGAGAGGAGATAATACAACCACTCTATCTTGCTTGAATTTATTGACTCCATGAATCTACCTGATGCCGATACGCCCTTATACAATCATCCTCTGCCCCAATTGGAGCAATGGTTATCAGACTTAGGCTGTGAACAGAAACGGGACGATTTACACTGTTGGTCGGTTGAGCGCGCTAGTTGGTCAGCGGAACTGTGTTTAGAAGTGGAAGAGTTGATGGTGCGCTATATTAAAGCGGGTAGCGACGGTACTGATATTATCCGCGCTTTTAAATATTCTCTCAGTCGTGAAGATGTGGAAGCAGCCGTATTTTCCGGCCCTTAAATTATTATGATCCAAATCCCTACACTTTATTTCGATGGTGGTTCCCGCGGTAATCCGGGTAAGGCGGCTGGTGCTGCGGTGCTAACTATGCCTGACGGAAATTCCTACACCATCACCTGTTTTTTGCCCTCTGCTACTTGTAATCAAGCCGAGTATACCGGTTTGATCATCGGCTTGGAGAAGGCGAAGGAATTAGGGGTTACATCCCTCGATGTGAAGGGGGATAGTCAATTGGTGATCAATCAGATGAAAGGTCAGTGGAAAATTAAAAGCGAGAATATCGAAACTTTAGCCGCTAAAGCGAAAGGATTATTGAAGGGTTTCTCCAAGGTTAATTTACAATGGGTGGCTCGCGCTGAAAATAAATTGGCCGACGCGGCCGCTAATAAGTGCATGGACGCTAATTGAGCTAATGAAGGGACTTCAATATCTCTTGCAGTTATGAGCTAGCAGATGTGTAGCTCATAACTGCGTTATTTATGTAACCGATGCCAAGAGCCGGAATTGAACCGGCGACACGAGGATTTTCAGTCCTCTGCTCTACCGACTGAGCTATCTCGGCTTTTTTCATTCTTTTCTAACATAACACGATCTTGGTTTTTTGACAAGCTTATTTATTATTTAATTTAAATCTGAATATCTGTTCATATGTTAAGATAAAAAGGTCAACTAGAAAAGGTAAACTTTATGGCAACGGTAACGACGATGAAATGTGCTTGTGACAAATGTTTATGCGTGGTATCTTTAGAGGATGCGATCGTTAAAGATGGAAAATACTACTGCAGTGAGCCTTGTGCCGATGGGCATACAAAAGATCAGAGTTGCGGTCACGGTGGTTGCACCTGCGGCTAGATTAGATGAAAAAAAATAATGCCACTCCCCTTTGTGGCGAAACCCACAAAGGAGAAACCCGGCTCGAAGCCTTAGAAACTGAAAAAGCCCAGAGAATGGCAGAATTTTTCAGTTTACTGGGAGACGCTAACCGATTGAGAATACTATCATTGTTAGCGGCTGAAGAATTGTGTGTATGCGATCTAGCCTCTGCTTTAGAGATGAGCGAATCGGCTGTATCGCACCAATTGAGGACGCTTAGAGGGATGAGGTTAGTCAGATACCAAAAACAGGGGCGACGGGTATTTTATAAATTATTAGATCATCACGTATTAGACTTATACAGAGCCTGTGCCGAACACTTAGAGGAACCAGACGAAGACTAACACTGTCTTTTGCAGTCATATTGTAGAATACAGCCACAGGCTTTTTTAGTCTGAGTATAAAGTGTGTGAGGAAAAATCTGCTATGGTTCCAGTAGTATCGTATGGATTGAACGGCAAAAAAGAAGACAGCGCCGCAAAAAACGGCAACCTTCAGCCAGAACAAAAATTAGAAGCGATGCCTAACTTCTATCCCGGTCTACCAGAAACGCCCCTATTCGGAACTGACGGTATTAGAGGCAAAGCCGGAGAAGTACTTACAGCTAACTTGGCTTTAGAATTAGGATATTGGGCCGGGTGCGTATTGAAAGCCAGTACCGGCGATAGTGGCCCGTTCATTATCGGACAAGATTCTCGCAACTCCAGTGATATGTTAGCCACGGCGATCACGGCGGGATTGACTTCCGCAGGTTTAGAAGTGTGGCAATTGGGATTATGCCCTACTCCCTGCGTTGCTCATTTAACCCGTCATAGCGAAGCGATAGGGGGAATTATGATCTCTGCGAGCCATAACCCCCCGGAAGACAACGGCATTAAATTTTTCAGCCGCGAGGGGACGAAAATCAGCACCTATCAGGCCGAACAGATTGAAAAAGGGTTGAGGGGATTAGCAGGTACCAAATATATAGGCGAGCGTTGGGGAAGACGCTATTATCGACCCCAGTTAGTTAGTCTTTATCAAGAAGCTCTCATCAACGGACTAAGTTCAGAATCACATTTAAGAGGGATGAAAATAGTTCTAGATTTGGCTTGGGGTGCTTCAGCAGAAATAGCCCCGCAAATATTCCAACAACTCGGGGCCGAGATCATCTGTTTACACGCTCGACCCGATGGCGATCGTATTAACGTTCAATGCGGCTCCACCCACTTAAACAAATTACAACAAGCTGTTATCGAATATCAAGCCCATATGGGATTTGCTTTTGATGGAGACGCCGACCGAGTTATGGCGGTAGATGGAACAGGGCAGCCCGTAGACGGAGATTATATACTTTATCTGTGGGGTCAAAGCTTGATGAGAGAGGGCAAATTACCCATGAACCTACTAATCGCTACCGTCATGGCTAACTTAGGCTTTGAACGCGCTTGGTCTACCGCGGGAGGAAAATTTATTAGAACTGCAGTGGGCGACCAACAGGTTCAAGCTAAAATGTGGGAAACGGGAGCCATGTTAGGGGGCGAACAATCGGGACACGTTATCTGTCATCACTACGGGGTGTCGGGAGATGGGTTGCAAACAGCATTACATATAGCGGGATTGGTGAGAAATTCGGGAAGTTCTCTAGAAAGCTTAGTTAGGAATAGTTTTCAGCGCTACCCACAAATTTTACAGAATGTGAGGGTGGTCGATCCAGATAAACGCGCTCAGTGGCAAAAATGTGAAGAATTACAACAGGTTATCGCCGAAGCTGAAACAACCATGGCAGAGTCGGGAAGAATTCTAGTGAGGGCTTCCGGTACAGAACCTCTCATAAGAGTCATGGTAGAATCAGCAAGTGCCGATATAGCTAATTATTGGACGACAAAGCTGACGGAAGCTGTGGAAACTTATTTAGTAGCCCGTTAATCATCGTCAAAACACGGGTAGAAACCCCGCGCTTTAGTGCGGCTTCAGGTTTACATTCTCAAGTTTTCGCTATATAATAAAATAACAGTGAAAAATAGAATGGTGCTCAGTATGTACGCCACTCAGAAAAATCAACTCAGGAAGCTTAATGGACGGGAATTTCTCGCCCTGACAGCCTTATGTCGGTTGAGTAAGAATCTGTTTAACGTGGCGTTGTACGAATGTAGGCAATATTTTTTCAGTTCGAGAAAACGCCTGACCTACGAATCCAACTACCACATCTGCAAGGAAAACGAGAACTATAAACTTCTCAATACCGACATCGCCCAACAGACGATGAAGGTGGTGGATAGGAGCATGAGGTCTTTCGTGGGATTGGTTAAAGCCATTAGCATAGGAAGATGTGACCAGAAACCACAACTCCCTAAATACCTGCCCAAAGAAGGGTATTTCCCCCTGATAATCCCCCGGATAAAAGTGTCGGACGGGATGTTCAAGATCCCCATGTCACCGGAATTTAAGAAGGCATACGGTGAGGTGAAAATTCAACTCCCCGAAAGACTTAAAGATAAACAAATTAAGGAGGTTCGGATACATCCGGTCTACTCGGCCCGTTGGTTCGAGATCGAATATGTATATGAAGACGAAAAGATAGAGAGTGGAGTGAAACCCGATTCATCGATGGCGATCGACTTGGGAGTTGATAATTTAGCGGCTTGTTTTGACACCGAAGGGCATCAATTCTTGATTGATGGAAAAAAACTTAAAAGCATAAATCAGTGGTATAACAAGCGTAACGCTCAACTACAATCAGCCAAAGATAAACAGGGTATTAAAGGGTTGACGAACCAACAGGCTTTCCTCAATGGACGACGTAATAATTCGGTTAGAGATTATCTCAATAAAGCCGCCCGAATTATAATCAACCACTGTCTGACCCATAAAATCGGCAAGTTGATAGTTGGTTATAATCCGGGGATAAAACAGGAGATCAATATCGGGCGTATCAACAACCAGAATATCGTCTCTATACCTTTCTGGCAATTAAGACGGAAACTGGAATCTTTATGCGAGCGATATTCCATTCACTACGTCGAACAAGAGGAATCATATACTTCCAAAGCGAGCTTTTATGATGGTGATGAAATTCCCGTTTATAATGCTGATAATCCGGGTAAATATAAGTTTTCCGGGAAGAGGATTAAAAGGGGTTTATACCGGACGAAAGACAAACATTCTGTCTCTGCCGATATAAACGGAGCCGCCAATATTCTAGTTAAAAGTAAGCACGGACTCGATATAGAGCGAGTGTCTAGCGGGTTTTTGGCTAACCCTTTAAGGATGAAAATCTCTTAAGAATCTTCGCCCTTGTAGGGCGGTAGAGTGTCAATGCACTATAAAGATTACAGCCCTACTCATGACTAACTTAAGATGGCGAAAAAAGCAGACAAAAGAGGTCAAGAAGTCAACACCCAATGCCGATCGTGTTGTTGATAAAAAAGAGCTAGCCATCAAGAAAAGGGAAACCCAAGAGAAGATTCAAAAATTAATAACTGTCGCTAGCGTGTCTATCTTTTTGGGTGTGATTTTCGCCGTTCCCGTCGGGTATTTAACTGATAATTTCAAGTATGGGATCATGACCGTAGTAGCAGTTACCGCCCTGATTTTATCTTATTTTTATCCCCGTACTTCTCTTTGGACGTTTCTCGTGTATTTGCCTTTTAATGGAACTGTAGTGTATTGGCTCGGTGATGGAAATACTATTTTGCAGATTTCTAAAGATGTTTTATATTTTCCAGCTTTAATAAGATTAGTTGTCGACTGTAAAAAGCAAAAGCAACCTATTTTAGTTTCTAAAGTAATTATTCCTGGGTTAGCTATCTTTTTAACTTTTGCACTATTAACTTTTGTGGTAGTCAACGTACAACAACAGTTTTATATCTCTTGTGATCTTGTGAGTGAGCGGTGGGTGATTGGGCCTGATGGAAGAAACTATTTATATCCTTGCCGTGAAGGTAGCCCTGTACTGGGAGGTCTTTTGGGTTTAAAAGTTCTCATCGGTTATATACCTCTAATTTTTTGTACCTATTATTTAATCAAAGATATTAACTGTCTCAGGTTTATGCTTCGCTTGATGGTGACTGTAGCCATTATTGCTTGTGTTCTAGGAATAATTCAATTTTGGTTTTTGCGTACGGGTATCTGTCAAGGTACTAGGGGGGCATCGGGAGATGATTTATATAAAGCCACTCTAGCCGCTAAATGCTTCGTGGGGGGGTCTTTGATCTATAGTCCGGAAGTGGGGATGATCCGCTTGCCAGGCACTTTCGTCTCTCCGTGGCACTGGGGATGGTTTTTAGTGTCTAATGCCATTATTTGTTTTGCGGCTAGTTTCAGTGAAGTATCCAAATGGTGGCGTTCTTTAGGTATACTAGCCCTGAGTTTAGTTTTTATTAATGCTGTGATTTGCGGTCAGAGATTGGCTTTTATCGCCGTACCCTTAATAATAACAGTATTAATTGTCTTGACTGGCCAGATAACTAACTTCAAACGTTTTATCCCCATAGCTATAGTTGTAGGCATATTATTAGCGGTGGGCGTATTATTGGTGAATCCCGACTTCGCCCAACAACGTTTACAAAGTGCGATCAATCGTTGGAATAATAGCCCGCCGCTACTATTTATCCAACAACAAATTGAATATTCTACAGACAGATACTATAGTTTCTTAGGATGGGGATTAGGTAAAGCCACTTCCAGCGCCAGAGTATTCTGGCCTGTAATCTTTTTAGAAACATTTTTCGCTAAGCTGATATATGAAATGGGCTATGTGGGATTTGTGGCGTTCCTAATCTTTATCACCTCCTTGGTTTACGCCACATTCATGGTGTTTATAAAAATACGCGATCCTAATTTACGCACCATCGGGGGCAGTTTTTGGCTGTTCATGGTGATCGTGGCTTATGTTCCCTACTGGTATCCCCTCGACACTGACCCGGTAGGCATTTATTATTGGACTTTCGCTGGCGTGATTTTTCGCATTCCCGTTATCGAAAAACAGCAAAAAGAACAGGCCCTGGCCCAGTCAGATAACCCCCGTGACGAGAAAAAATTATTAAAGTTAAAAAGGAAAAATATTTCTTTGGCTTGACATGGTTACTCCTATGATTTTTCCACTTATTTCCGTGATCATCCCCACTTACAGACGCGAAGACCCTCTCAGGGATACTTTAGACGATCTCCTGGAACAGGAATATCCTAGCTTTGAAATTTTAGTTATCGATCAAACCCCCTCTCATACCCCTGAAATACAAGCTTATTTGGAATTTTTAGCCGCAGCGGGAAAAATTACTTGGTATCGCGTCGATTGGGCTAGTTTACCAGGAGCGAGAAATTACGGGGTGCGAAGGGCTAAGGGTGAGATTATACTCTTTATAGATGATGATGTGCGGTTGCCTGAGGGTTATCTTGCTTCACACGCTATAAATTTTGTCAATAATCCTGGGATAGGAGTTGTGGCAGGAAGAGTGTTCGATCGCATGAAAATGGCCGACTCGCAAAAAATTACCCTCAATGATACCCCCTACGAAATCGAAGATTTACCGCCAGAAGCTATGAACCCCGGTATCGCTTGGTATCATATCGATTTAGTTCACACTACTAAATCACAGAGGGTTATTTCTCCGCGTGGTTGTAATATGTCTTTCCGGCGGGAAATTTTCAGCAAATATAATATTTGGTTCGACGAACGTTTTCGGGGTAGCGCGGTGCGGGAGGAATCGGATTTTAGTTTAAGATTGCGATCAACACCCTACTATATATGGTATGACCCTTCTGCTTACCTGACTCACCTAGGTGAAGAAACGGGAGGTTGTCACGACATCAGTACGAGATCTCTACAATATCAAATTACTTTCTATCACAACCATTTTTTAATGGCTTTAAAAAATCTTACCCCAGCTCAACAATTACAACTTTACGGCAAGCTTTTTGATTGTCACGTTTTAGGTAATCCCCCCTGCAATAAAAGTGGCTCACCTATTAAAATTATCTCTAGGGGAATCTTTTATATTTTAGGCTTTTTGGATGCGCTGAAAACTACACTGATTTCTGTTTGGAATCGAGGACAAGTTTACACGAGCTTAGACGAACAAAAAACATGAAAATTTTAGTTGCAAGCCATACCTACATCGTGGAGCTAAATTGTCAAAAATTACGTGTTTTAGCTAACTTGGAACCTAAGACGGAAGTAGTGGTTATCGTTCCTCAAAAATGGAAACCAGGGGGAGTACAAAATAAGTTAATTGAGCCTCAGTTAAGATTAGAGGGAAACTTTCGTCTTATACCGATTCCTAATTTTAGTCACAATAATCAAGCTTTATTAACATTTAAAACTGAAATAATTAATATTTTAAGAGAATTCAAGCCCCACATAATTCAAGTAGAACAAGGAGCAAAATCCTTAGGATATGCTCAATTAATTACTTTAAATAAAATGCTGGATTTAAAAGCTAAGAATGTATTTTTCACATGGTGGAATTTGCCATATATAACAAAATTTCCTATTTCTTGGTTAGAAGCGTATAACTTGAAAAATACCGACGGTTTAATTTCTGGAAATCAGGATGGAGTAGATATTCTTCGGGAACACGGTTATAGGGGGGTGGCAAAAGTTTTACCTCAATTGGGAGTGGATGAGAAATTATTTTCGCCCAAGTCTCAACCGCAATTAAAAAAAGAGTTAGGAATCAGCGCCGATGACTTTGTTATCGGTTTTGTGGGTAGGTTCGTACAGGAGAAGGGCATATTAACTTTATTGAAAGCTACGGCGGGATTAACTTCAAATAGCTGGAAATTGTTGTTATTGGGTAGGGGACAGCTGCAAGAGACGATTATCTACGAGGCACGAAGACGAGGAATAGAAGAGAGATTAATCTTGGTTGAGAGTGTACCGCACGATCGAGTTCCCGATTACATTAATATAATGGATACCCTAGTCTTACCCTCAGAAACCAATTACGATGTAAAAACCCTGACGGCAGTAGGTTGGAAAGAACAATTCGGTCACGTATTGATAGAGGCGATGGCTTGTAAAGTACCCGTTATCGGCTCGGATTCGGGAGAGATACCCCATGTTATTAGTGAGGCGGGATTGATTTTTCCCGAAGGGGATGAAACGGCATTGAGGGAGTGTATAAAAAAATTGATGCAGCGCCCGCAACTACAAGAAGAATTAGCCAGTAGGGGTTACGAAAGAGTGATGAGCGATTATACTAATAAAGCATTAGCAACTAATCAACTGGAATTTTACAAACAGTTATTAGCCTGTGTAAAAGTGTGAGAAGTAAAAATTATGGTCAGTATCAAGAAATTAAGACGGAAATATAAAATATTTCGTTCCAAACACGGTCGATTCTGGTTGTTGATCCTGACACTGTTAATAATTTATTGGACGTTAGGGGCGGTGACTCCTCTAAAAGCCCAGAATCAACAGGCGAGGGTTTTACAGAATCCGGGCTGGGGTAGCGCCTCTTTCCCGGTGGAAAATTTTCAAGCTTATACATCCGGTTTTGGTTATCGAGCTTCCCCTGTAGATGGTAGCCGACAATTCCACGCCGGGTTGGATATAGCCGCTCCTTTAGGCTCTTACGTGCGAAGCTGGTGGACGGGTAGAATTGTAGAATTATCCGATAATACCGGCTGCGGGACGATGATTCAAATTCAGTCGGGACAGTGGACTCACATATACTGCCATTTAATGGGTTATGTACAATCCACATCCGGGGGGAAGTTTTTGCTCGATCGAGATGGCGGTATCATGTTAGCCTTGGGGCAGGATATACCCGTGGGCGCAAGAATCGCTAGAGTCGGTATGACGGGAAGAACGACGGGGCCTCATCTTCACTGGGGTTTGATGTATAGTGGTCAGTACGTAGACCCGGCTCAAGTTATCAACGCCATGTATCCGAGTTAAATATGTGGAATTATAGGTTATGGACATTAATTATCTAAGTTAAGGGATAAAAGTTCAGCAATATATTTAGCAGACCGCTTTTCTCTCCATCGCCAGTTATTATCTTTTCCTATTGATTTAATTTGCTCAGTCGCTTTTATCAAGAGTTCATCTAATTGACTGAGGTCGGTAAATGTATTTCCTACAATAGCGGGCCAAGTAATTTGATGTTCGATCAGGGGATAATCAGGGGCGATAATATAACATCCGCAAGAAACAGCGTCGCTAATTACTCCGCTGGCACGATAATAATATCGTTTTTTATCATAATCCACGACTAAAATATCCAACTCTTTTAATAAGTTTAAATAATCTTCATCCTTGGTAGTGTCTCTTAGAGTAATATCTAAACTTTCTAAATAAGCGGGTTTTTCTCGTAACGGAGTGCCAATAATTAACTCAAATGAGTCTTGATTTAGCGTTATAAACTTTTGGAGTTTTTTCAAAATTTTGTCAATAGGCTTATCGGGACGGATAATTCCGGTTAAACCAATTTTAATTTTTTCTGAACTATTTCGTCTTTCTCCGTATTTCAGGCGAGGTTCGACATCACCCAGCATCGGGTGAGGAATTACCAATTGAGAATTTTGAGGGAATCTAAATTTCTCTGGGACTAAATGATCGCCTACTTCTAATAAAACTACTTTAACCTTGGGAAAATTTTTTAAATAAAACTGTAAATATTCAAAGCCCAGAGCCTTAACTTTATTTTCTTGGGCGAATTGTTGATTCCCGTGAATACCAATAAAAATATTTTTCCCCGTTGATATTAACATGGGTAGCAAAAATAATAAGTGCTGATTATAAGCTTCTAAAACAAAAATACTATCAATGTCTTTCATTGATAAGGCTTTTATGCCCATCTGCAAATGACGATACTCTCTTCTTAATTGCAAGCCTAAGGAATAGCTAGGTAAAGCTTGTGTAATTTTTTTTAATATTTGCGGTAGAGGACACTCTATGGTTAAAAATCCGAACTTATGCTTTGTTAAATAGTTATTTATCAGTAATATTTCTGTTAATCCTTTATGAAAAATTTCCATAGGTTAAATTAGTATAGAAAACATCCAAGAGCCAAGTAAATAAAATAGTTTAGATTTCTTGATAATTTTATTTTAGCATAGACCCCCTATCCAAGAGTAGAAAGCTATAATTTAATCAATAGTTTTATACTTCTTTGGAAGTCATTTTTAGGCTTATTTTAGTTATTTTCGAGTTATCACACCGCTTAATTTTCAGTAGTGATGGTCAGAACTTGGGGTGGAGTAGCATCGGGGGGATAGATTAAATCTATCTGTACCTCTTTCGTCTGTTGCGGTTCGAGACTCAGTATTAATAGCGGACTCCCTTTCTCACCCCGACGCTGTACAATATGAAAATATTTGCTCTGCTGTTGTCCATAATTATCCTTATAACTAACTCTAACCGGGCCGCGGTAAAAAACCGGTGAAACAACTCCATTTAAAAAGCGTAAACCCCCGTCTAATTTTTCCTGTTTGATGGGCGTTTGCAGAGAAATGGTCACGGTTTGCAGGTTACTGGTGGGGTTATACAGTGGTAGGGTGAGATTATATTGCACTCCATAGTTACCGTGAGATTTATACGCAGTATCGTGATAACGAGCTAAGATCGGCGCACTCTGGCTTTGATCCGTACCTAGTTTTCCCCCTTCTAAAGTGCTGATACCGTAAGAAAAAGATTGACCTTTATCGGAAATGGTTAAGGTGGACGACAGGTCGTCCGTGAGTTGCGCCTGCCATTGAGAACCTTTAGTAACTCCCGCTACCCGCCCGTAAACTATACCGCCGATTTGTTCGGGTAGGGTAGGTACTTTATCCCTCGGTGTTACTAGATTAGCGTTGGTTAAAACACTTTGCCATTCGTTTATGTTGGGGGCGCGTTCATTTCCCGTTTCGTCTACGGGGGCGTAGAGACTCAGGCTGGCTACATATACTTTATCACTACTATTAAGGCGTAGGTAAGTCGATCGACCGTTCAAGGGCGGTGTTAAATCTTTCACGGGTATGGGCAGATTCATCAATAAACCCGTTTCGCCCCCTGCGAGGGTGATACTGGGGGGAAATTGTGGGTCTCTATATCCCCTCAATATATCTCCCGCCACTCTACTTCCCGGCCCGGCGTAGACTCTACCCTCATAATCCTGTACTTGGGGGGGCAAGTCGATAAAGGGTGCGTCGGGTTGACTTAAATAGGTGCTGGCTTGGAGAATATCGATCGTCACCGGTTTATTATTCGGGTTATATACGACGATGGCGATATAGAGGCTTCTCAAGTTATCCGGTGAGGGGGCCCGGGCTACGTGATGGGCGAATATATCGAAACGCCCGGTGAAAGCGAAATTTAAATGGGCTTGGGGGTATTGTTTACCGTCGCCTGGAAATGTGGATAGTAATATTCCTTCGTTGAGGACTAATTCGGGACTATTGCTGTTGAAGACGGGAATATTGTCTAGACTACCGGGTAAAGGTCTAACGGTTTGGGGTTGAATAATTTCTTGTGGAGTAGGCGGGGCAACATCGGGTATTTGAGCGATTATGGGATTAAATATAAACATCCAATGAAAATTGAGAAGACTTTCTTTCTCAATTTACACTAAAATTCTTGAGTTACATGATCTGGGATTAAGGATAGGTTATGGTTCAATTTCGCGCTGAAGATGAATTTTTATCATTTCGCCCCAAACAGGAAGAGGATGACGAGGAAGATTATTTTGATTATTTTTATGATAAACCTGG
Source organism: Chlorogloea purpurea SAG 13.99 (assembly GCA_016903695.1). Taxonomy (GTDB): domain Bacteria; phylum Cyanobacteriota; class Cyanobacteriia; order Cyanobacteriales; family Microcystaceae; genus Chroococcopsis; species Chroococcopsis gigantea_A. Next base: position 116,005 of record JADQBB010000006.1, on the reverse strand, counting down.
TAATGAACCAGGCACATTAGTTATTGAACCCGATGCTAATCCGTCTAAGATTATCTTGATCGATTACAATGTGGAGCAGGCTATTCGGAAAGTGGATATGACTCCTAATGCCTGCACTCCCTATCTCGGTACTAATACCGTTTCTTGGATGGATATTCAGGGTTTGGGAAGTGAAACGGTATTGAAACAAGTAGGAGAAATTTTTCACCTTCATCCATTATTATTGGAGGATGTGGTTAATGTACCCCAAAGAACCAAGCTAGAAGATTATAACGATAAAATGCTGATCATAGCCCATATGGTAAGGCTTAACGATGATGGGGAGGGTTTTGAAACCGAACAAGTAGGTTTTATTCTAGGTAAAAATCTTCTCTTGACTTTTCAAGAAGAAGAATTACACGATTGTTTCGATACTGTTAGAGACAAAATCCGCAGCGCACAGGGAAAAATTAGGGAGTTAGGATCCGATTATTTAACTTATTTATTACTAGACTCGGTGATCGATAATTATTTTCCCGTTATCGAACATTACGAAGAAAGAATCGAAGCCTTAGAAGATAATATCATCCATCAGCCCACCCGACATATGATGCAGGAATTGTACAATGTGCGGCGGGAATTATTATCTTTACGCCGCTTGATCTGGCCGATGCGTAATGTGTTGAATCTTTTGATGCGCGATAATAATGGGTTGATCGCCCATGATATTCAAATTTACTACCGGGATTGTTATGACCATGTAATCCAAATACTGGAAATCATCGAAGCTTATCGAGAGTTAGCCGCAAGTTTAATGGATGTTTATATCTCCTCGATGGGCAATAAACTCAATGAAATCATGAAGTTTTTGACGGTTATCGCCACTATCTTCAATCCCCTGACTTTTATCGCCGGTGTATACGGGATGAACTTTGAAAATATGCCAGAGTTGAAATGGCCTTTGGGTTATTTCGCCTGTCTGGGGGCGATGTTACTGGTGGCGCTGGGGTTAGTTTATTATTTCTGGCGCAAAGGTTGGTTTAAATCTATGTATGTGGATGATGATGATAAATCCGCCGTCAAGCTTCGCTAGTCATGGAATTAAAAATAGTTCAAATTCCCGCAGGGCTAAACTCGACCCTTGTAACCAGGCTCGCTCTATATAGGTAGGTAAAATATTTTTAATATCGATCTCTGAAAATAAAGTGCTTCGCTCTTTTTCGTCGTATTGCTCCCCACTTAAAACGTAAATTAATAACTGGGGAGGTCTATAAATCCATAATTCAGGAACAGCGATCGAGCTATAATCATCGGGATTAGTTCTAGAAGTAATATCTACCTCGAGGGCTAAATCTGGAGGAGGGTCGATAGTTAAATCTATTTTATCCTTACCTAAAATAGCCGAATAATTGTCAACGTAGAAACACCCATCTGGTTCAACCCCTGCTCGGGAAATTTTAGTTAGAGTGATAGGGTCAAAACTTTGAAAGTCTTTGTTGTAATGATGTAACAAAATTTTAATCAAACTTTTAAGCGTATCGACTCGATTGCCGTGACTAGGTAAAGGGGACATCAATCTAATTTTTCCCGAATCAGCATTAAAGTAAATTTTAGGTAAAACCCCTTCATCACGGAGTCCCAATAATTGTTCGTAATCCGACCAGGACTGAAAAGATAAAATTACCTCACTACCTGGGTCGATGAGCAAACTAGTATCGTTGATAGCGATCGATCTCATAACTGGGCGCGCCCCCTTGTCCGGCGATACAATCAAACCATAGCAACAGTGTGGCACAATTTTAAAAGAACCTGTTCGGAAATTTCCTGTAAGCGCGATGACTCTTGACATTCCCACCCAATACGATCCTAAAACAACAGAAGCTAAATGGCAGCATTACTGGGAAGACAAACAAATATTTAAAGCTAATCCCGAAAAAGGCGGCACACCTTTCTGCGTGGTCATCCCTCCCCCGAATGTGACGGGCAGTCTCCACATGGGCCACGCTTTTGAAGAAGCCTTGATCGATACCTTAATACGCTATCAGCGCATGATAGGAAAGAACACACTCTGGCTACCTGGCACAGATCACGCCAGTATAGCAGTACAAGCAATTTTAGATAAACAACTCAAAGAAGAAAAAACCAACCGCCACGAATTAGGTAGAGAGAAATTCCTGCAGCGCGCTTGGCAGTGGAAAGAAGAATCGGGCAGCACTATAGTTAATCAACTCCGCCGTCTGGGTGTCTCCGTAGATTGGACGCGAGAAAGATTCACGATGGATGAAGGCTTATCGTCAGCGGTAAAAACTGCTTTCATAAAACTCTACAAAGACGGATTAATATATCGCGGACAATATTTAGTCAACTGGTGTCCTGAATCGCAATCGGCCGTATCAGATTTAGAAGTGGATAGTAAGGAAGTAGATGGGAATCTTTGGCACTTCCGTTATCCCCTAACCGATGGCAGTGGTTATCTAGAAGTAGCCACAACCCGCCCGGAAACGATGTTAGGTGATACGGCGGTTGCTGTTAATCCCACGGACGATCGTTATCTCCATCTGGTCGGTAAAACCGTTACACTACCTTTAATGGGTCGAGAAATACCCATCATCGCTGACGAATTAGTAGACCCGCAATTCGGTACGGGATGCGTTAAAGTAACACCAGCCCACGACCCGAATGATTTTGAAATGGGGAAACGCCACGATTTACCCTTTATCAATATCATGAATAAAAATGGCAGTCTCAACGAGAATGCAGGGGACTTCGCCGGACAAGACCGATTTAAAGCCAGGAAAAATGTTGTTAAAGCTTTAGATGAAGGGGGATACCTCGTGAAAATCGAGAATTATCGCCACAGCGTCCCCTATAGCGAAAGAGGTAAAGTACCCGTAGAGCCTTTATTATCTACCCAATGGTTCGTGAAGATCGAACCGCTATCCACATTCGCCCTCAACTGTCTAGATGAAGGGGCTTCACCCCATTTCGTTCCCGAACGTTGGACGAAAGTTTATCGAGATTGGTTGGTCAAGTTAAAAGATTGGTGTATCTCCCGTCAACTATGGTGGGGGCATCAAATACCCGCTTGGTACGTGGTTAGTGAAACCAGCGGCGAGATTACCGATGATACTCCCTTTATCGTAGCCCGTGACGCGGCTCAAGCTCTCTCTAAAGCTCAAGAATTATACGGCCCCCATATTACACTCGAACAAGATCCAGATGTATTGGATACTTGGTTTTCATCGGGTTTGTGGCCTTTCTCGACTATGGGATGGCCCGATGATACTATCGATTTACAAACCTATTACCCCACTACTACCCTCGTCACCGGTTTTGACATCATCTTCTTCTGGGTGGCGAGAATGACGATGATGGCGGGTTATTTCACAGGTAAAATGCCCTTTAAGGATGTGTACATTCACGGCTTAGTCAGGGACGAAAACGGTAAGAAGATGTCCAAATCGGCTAACAATGGTATTGACCCGCTGATTCTGATCGCTAAATACGGTACAGATGCCTTAAGATACACTCTCATTCGTGAAGTGGCAGGTGCGGGGCAAGACATCAGCCTGCAATATAATCGCAAAACCGATGAATCAGAATCTGTAGAAGCTTCCCGCAATTTCGCCAATAAACTGTGGAATGCTTCCCGCTTCGTGATGATGAATCTCGATGGTAAAACTCCTACCGAGTTCGGCAAACCCCTCCTGGAAAATCTGGAATTATCTGATAAATGGATTCTGTCTCGCTTTCACGGAGTGGTGAAACAGACGCGGGATTATCTGGATAATTACGCTTTCGGAGAAGCGGCCAAGGGTTTATACGAGTTCATCTGGGGCGATTTTTGTGATTGGTATATCGAGTTAGTCAAATCTCGTTTATGGCACGATCGAGAGTCTCTCTCTCGCCTGACGGCCCAACAAACTCTAGCTTTCGTGTTAGAGGGTATTTTGGGGTTATTACATCCCTTCATGCCCCATATCACCGAGGAAATCTGGCATAATCTGACCCGGGAAAATGATCGGGTATTGGCTTTACAGAGTTATCCCCTCTCCGATCCTACTACGATCGATCCAGAACTAGAAAGCGCTTTTGAACTGTTGATTCAATCTATCCGCAGTATTCGTAATCTCCGCGCCGAAGCCGATGTGAAACAGGGTCTGAAAGTAACCGTCATCATGCAATCGGAAAACCCCGAAGAATTAGCCACTTTAGAAAAAGGTCGGGTTTATATTGAAGAGATAGGGAAAGTAGAAAATTTAACTCTTACTCCTAGTTTAGACGCTCCCGTGAAACAAGCCATAGCATCTGTAGTAGGCACGATTCAAATTCTCTTACCTCTATCCGGGATGGTAGATATTGAAAAACTGCGTCAGAAATTAACCAAGAGTTTAACTAAAGTGGAAGCCGATATAAAGGTACTGAGCGATAAATTGGTCAACCCGAAATTTAAAGATAAAGCACCCCCAGAGTTAGTGCAGAAAACCGAAGAAGCTTTGGCAGAAGCCCAAACAGCGGCGGAAATTCTGCGAGACCGACTGAAAAAATTGGAAGAAGGGGAATAGGTAATAAGCCTAACTTACACTTCTTCCTCGTCGATAATACGGGATCTATCTAACAGTAATAAATTCCTTAATTGATTGGTATCCAACTGGGTTAACCAGTTTTCCCCAGCGTCGATCGTTTGGTCTGCTAATTGTTTCTTGCTCTCGATAATATCGTTGATTTTCTCTTCCAATGTACCGGTAGAAATAAACTTATGCACTTGCACATTTTGTTTTTGACCGATACGAAACGCCCGATCGGTCGCCTGATTCTCTACCGCAGGATTCCACCATCTATCCACATGAAATACATGATTCGCCCTCGTTAAATTTAAGCCAGTGCCTCCCGCTTTCAAAGATAAAATAAATATGGGCGGCCCATTAGGATCGCTCTGAAACCTATCTACCATTTTCACTCTTTCTTTTTGGGGGGTCGAACCGTATAAAAATATAACTTCTCTGTCCAATGTCTTAGTCAAATAAGGTTGTAACAATTTTCCCCACTCGGCGAATTGAGTAAAAATTAAAGCTCGAGCGCCCTCTTCTACCAACTCCTCTAACATTTCTTGTAATCTTAATAATTTGCCCGATCGATTGGCTGAATTCAATACTTTTTCTTTCAAGAAATGACCGGGATGATTACACACCTGTTTTAACTGCATTAACAAAGTTAAAATCAATCCGTGTCTCTGAATTCCATCACTAGAATCTATTTGAACTAAAGAATCTTCTACTAATTTCTGATATATTTGCGCCTGTTCCGCCGACAAGCCGCAGAAAACGTTCATCTCCTGCTTATCGGGTAAATCCTGAATAATAGTTTTATCAGTTTTCAAGCGTCGTAGAATAAAAGGACGTACCAGAGAGCGTAAACTATTCAAAGACTCTTTATCCCCGTATTTCTCGATAGGAATGGCGAATCTTCTCTGGAAAAAAGTCGCATTGCCCAAAAATTCAGGATTAAGAAAGTCTAAAATAGACCACAACTCTGATAAGCGATTCTCGACGGGAGTACCGGTTAAAGCTATTTTAAAACCTGCTTTTAACTTCCGCACCGATTGAGACTGTTTCGCCGCAGAGTTTTTAATATTCTGCGCCTCATCTAATACCACGCCGCGCCAGTCGATAGCCTCTAGAGTGTTAGCGTCTCGAAATACTAGGGAATAACTGGTAATCACTAAATCTTTCTTCTCTATAGCTTTACTAAAAGCTTTACCTTTAGCTCTTTTCTCGCCGTGATGGACGGTTATGGAAAGACCGGGGGCGAATTTTCTCACCTCTCTTTCCCAGTTATTAACTACGGAAGTCGGGCAAACTACTAATACCGGCCCGGTCAACATATCCTGTTCTTTTAACACTAACAGTAAAGCGATTAATTGAAGAGTTTTGCCCAAACCCATATCATCTGCTAAACAAGCTCCTAAACCCCATTTTTCCAGAAAACTTAACCAACTTACGCCCTTGATTTGGTAAGGACGTAACTCGCCGTTAAACGTCTTAGGTTGCTGGATTAATTGGATCGCTTCGTTATTATTAATAGCGTTAATTAATTCCCTTAATATCCCGGAAGCTTCAAATTTAACTACCGGCAATTTAGCTATTACATTATGTCCATCGCTGCTAAGGCGCAAAGCGTCTTCTACTGACAAATTTAAAGGGTCTATTTTATTACTTAAAATCGCTTGCGCTGCTCTTACATCAGCGGGCTGTAACATCAGCCATTGTCCATTTACTTCTACTATAGGTGATTTTTTCGAGAGAAGATCGTTTAACTCTTTTTCGGAAATAGTCTCTTCGCCGACTATTAATTTTAACTCGTAATTGATTAAACTTTTGAGATTCAGACGCTCACCTTTTTTAGGGGTAACTTTCGCTTCGATTTTAATCCCTAATCTCTGTTCGTTGAGTCCTGGGGCTAAGCCTTGAGGTAAACTAATCCCTAATCCCTGGTCTTCAAACTGCCAGGCGATCGCTTTGATAAATTCGTACACCTGTATCGGATCTAAGTTACAGCCTGTAGGTTGACTTTCTTGTAAACTAGATTTGACGGGAGTGTAAATCTTGGCGGCTATCCCCAAACCTTTGAGTAATATTTCTTGAGGGTTGTCAATAATTCTATTTTTGTAGATAAATCGTTCTTCTGCGATCGTCCAAATGTGTTCAGCGCCGATCAAAAATTCTGCATCGTCTAAAGCCTGTATTCCGTAACTTAACCGCCAGTTTTCTAAATCTCCTTCTTTAGGGGGTTGTAACTTTAAGCATACTCTGTAATTTTTGCCGAAGTTGCCCAATTTGTCCGTCACCAAGTTTTCTTGTATCGGTAGAGTCCAATTATAGAAAGCGTTGCCCAAGCGTTGTAATTGCTTGGGGCCTAATTCAAATTGAGGGGCCGGTTGAATTAAAGACTTAAGCCAAGTTTGCACGATCAGATTTTTTGAGAAAGTCGGGTTATTATCGTTAAAGTGGCGAACTTGTATATCGATCGCATTCCGTAAAAAATCGAGGATTAACGGCTCTACTTCTGACTCGGAGTAACTGCGGCACACGGGGGGTATAGTCTGGCTAAAAGTGGCGAAACGAGATTGATCGATCGTACTGTCTAACAGGGGATACCAACAACTTCTCACTTGGGGTTGTTCCATAAGGGCCGGTACGAATTTACCTCTAGCCAATAAATCCAAACTCCAACGATAACAATGGGCCCAAAACTGTAAATCAGCCCCTGAATTAGATTCACTCGTAGATAAGCTGGAAAGGGGCAATCGCGCTAGAAAATGTAGAGCTTGCCAACCTTTCAATTTCACTCCAGAAATTTGCCAGGGCCTGAGGGCGAGGGATTTTTGGGGGCTACCTTCTTCCAAAGATTGATTGGATAGGAGGGGTAAAAGATTTTTTTCCCCCGCCGCCGAATAAGACGGTAATGTTAATACTTGAAACGTTTCTTCGTACTTATTAACACGGGGTAATAACTTAACCAATTCGGCTACGGTCGAGCAGAAAGGATGTGACGGTACAGAGAGAGAATGGTTAGCGGCTTTTTCTGCTCCTAAAGATTGCCATGCTTCACCCCAAACGAATAAATAACTTTCAAGGGGATGGAAAATCCAACTACCGTGTAGTATTGACATTGTAATGAATTAAAGTCCTTTTTTATAGATTCTGAAAAGTTTTATGTAACAACTAATTAAGAGTGTTATGTATTCTGTATTTTGCAGTACAGCCCGCCATTTAATTTTTTATCCTAGATATAAACACTATGACTAGGCTATCTTGGAATCAACTTCAATCTTAAATCCTATGAAACCTTTTTTAACCACTTTTATCATCGGTTTCTCACCGCTGTTATTCCTCTCTACCGCCCGTGCCGAAGATTTGCAAGACTTACAGACGTTACTCCGTACCCGCCGCTGTCCGGGGTGCGATTTATCTAACGCCGGGTTGGTTCAATCCAATTTACCTGGCGCTCAATTACAGGGGGCTAATTTAACGGGGGCTAACCTCAGTCGCGCCAATCTTAGCGGTGCTAATCTCACCGGTGCCAACTTGGCGGGCGCTTCTCTACACGGGGCCAATCTTCAAGGGGCCAATCTCACGAAAACTAATTTAACCGGTGTGGATTTACGGGAAGCCTACCTTAATGGGGCAAATTTCGCCGGTGCTAGTTTAGAAGATGCCTATGTACAGGGCGCAGTGGGAATTCCTAATTCGGCCGCTTCCCACGAGCGTTTTTATAGTTGGGGTATCACGGAAGCTCAACAGGGGAATTATCGTATGGCGATCGAGCATTTCAATCAATCCCTCGCTCTTGATTCTGCCTACGCTCCCGCTTATCTGGCCCGTGCCATATCCAATTATCGCCTCGGCAAAGATCAACTGGCCGACCAAGACGCTAAAGTAGCCTCTGACCTTTTCCAACAGCAACAGGATCAATCGGGTTATCAAGCCGCCCAACAATTTATCAAGGGTATGGAAATCGCCCGTCAACCTAGAGACAATAACCAGGGCGGGGGACAGTTCGACAAGATCATCCAGATGGTCGGTTCTTTATTGTTACAGTTCGTCGTGCCTTTCTTCTAAACCCCTTTCTGAAAACTTACTCCAAATAATGTGAAGAAATGTAAATAACGCTAAGATAAGTGTAGATAAGATTAGCGATTTAAAGATCATGTCAAACTCTCAGCCCAAAGATCAAGAGTTACTCAAAAGTATACTAGAGCCATTATTTGAAGATTTTCAGTATTGGTTCTCTCGTTCTGAAGTATTATTAAATTCTGAGAGATTGCCTTTTCTTTCTCTTGATGAGCAAAACGACTTACTGTCAAGACTGAAGCAAGCCCAACAGGAAGTTGCCACGGCTCGATTATTATTTAAAGTCACAGGGGAGAAGGTAGGTATCGAGTCAAAAATTTTAGTACCTTGGCACAAACTCGTAGCTCAATGTTGGCAGGTATCTAGGGAATGGCGCTCTTTACAAAAAGCGAAAGAGAACGCTAACCGGGAAGAAAACGAAGCTTAACAGGCTTTTTAAAGCGAAGGGGTAGAACTCTGTTTTTAAAACCCACAATTTAATATATTTCCATAACTCAACCATTCTAGGAGGCAGATTGATGTTACATTTACTCTACATTTTGGCATTTACGGTTATTGCCTTTCTAACTATCAGTAATTTAATCCGCAGTCTCCTGACTGTAAGCATGGATTCGGGGCGGCGTTATTCTGGCAACGGTAAGCAGGAAAATAATTTCTATCAATCCCGCTCCGTACCCCATCCTGAATTACTCGATGACGCAGGCAATCCTATTAATGAACCTTTATTAGTGATACGCTCCGTGACGGTAGAAGACGCACGTCAACAACTAGATGCTATCTATAACGCGTCTCCAGGTCAATATAAAGATAACGATGAAGATTAATGGCAACAAAGCCATTAGCCAGCAGAAAAATACGCTACTACAAAACCCCTCTGCCGTGGTCGGAAGGGGGATTTAGGGGCAAATAAAGCTGAAATTCGTTTTAGCTTTCTAGCTTTCGGGCTTAATTTTTAGGCGAGTAACCCAATAGGGATGAGCGGGGCCAACAAAAACTAATTTGTCGTCAATAATCTGGAAAATCACGTCATCGCCTGGAGTGGCGCCACCGCTAACATTAACGCCTTTAACTTCACGATTACCGACGGTCACTGGTTGATAGAATTGTACGGACAGTATACCGCCTACTGCGCCTCTAACTCTACCTACCACGTAGTCGCTCATATTCATTTGAGGTTCTTTCGCGTAGGTCTCGTGACCCCGTAATTGACTCACTAAAATTTCAGCGTGAACGGGTAGGGCGGCGCTGATAGTGGCAGCGCTCAATAAAGCTAAAGAATAAATTATTTTAAACACAAAGTCCTCACTTGGAAATAACAAACTCGTTACCAACGATGAAATTATAGTTTAGTTAACCCAAAAAAACACCAATCTACGGTATTGTTTTACGATCGTTGACGATTCTCCAGTTAGCCGTTGAAAAGCGATCGTAATTTATCCATGACTCTAGGCTCTACATCGGAAGGTGAAGGCATAGATTCGGTTTTTTCCGGCTCAGTAATTTTGTCGATGACCGTCTCTGGGGCGGGTGTTTCTACTCGCACCTCTTCCGGCAGCACTTCGGGAGCGGGAGTTTCTACTTTAGTGTCTTCCGGGAGAATTAAATCGGGAATTGGTTCTAACAGAGGTACTGTTTTAACTTGGATTTCTTCGGGTAGGACTAAATCCGGTATTTCTTCTAGAATAATCGGCTCCGGGGCTTCGAGCGTTGGTTCGGGCGTGATGGACTCTTGTTGTGCTTCCGGGGGGGTTAATGGTGGCGTAAACGGCTCTTCGAGTTCCATTTCCGGGCTGCTTTCCGCTTCCGGGGCCGCTTCGATTTCCGGGCCCGTTTCCGTTTCTGGGGCCGCTTCGATTTCCGGTAAGGTCAGGGGAGTTGTTTCCTTCACTTCTTCAGGGGCCTGCGTTTCTTCTACGGGTTGGGGGATTTCCGCATCGGGAATACTTTCGGGTTTGACTTCTACCAAGGAGCGGGCGGCGATCGCTGAAAGTTCGCCTTTGGTGAGTTTGCTCAACGTATCCTCGTACCCTGGTTCATAATCGATCACGGCGATGGTGGTATTGAAAACGTTATCGATTTTTTCGCCCTTATCGTCGATGAATTCTAGTTGAATGTAGTTGGGCCCCGGTTGAAACCCTTGGAGATAGATCGGTGTCCAGTTATCGAGGAAGAAGCTTTCGCCGTTGATGGTAACTTTTATTCTCCAGTCTGCTATCGGATCGCTATCATCTGCCTTCGCCACGAGGTGCAGGGGGGCATTGGTGAGATAAAAGTCTAAAAGGATCGGTTCGGCGCCGTATTTGCCCTGGGGCTGATTATAGGTTAGCAGGGGTAAATTCGGGTCGGGCGTATTAGCTCCCGTTTTACCGATAACGTGAAAGGTAGTTTGAGCGTAAGCGCCGTCGTTTTTATAACTTTCGTGCCAGGGGCGGGCGGCGAAAACTCTGATGGTGTGCGTGCCCGGTGAGAGGTTATCGATGGTGATTTTTTCGTCAGTGCTGTAAACGGAGCGCGAGAATTGATTATCCACGAATAGCTCTAGATGGGGGCCGAGAGCCAACTCTTCGTTTTTGAAAATCGGCAAGTTTTGCACTTTCAACTCTACGTCTACCGCTGTGCCGGAGTAAATTCGCTCGTTTTCTGGAGAGACGATCGTTACTTGTGGAGCGTACTGGTCTAAAGTTTGGCTCAATTGTTGGATGAGGGTAGGTGGTGCCACCTCTCGGAGTTTTTCTCCCTTCACCACGGTTTTCAAGGCTTCTGTGAGGGAAGGGGGAGAATGATCTGGTATGGAACTACAAGCGGTACCGATGGTTAAAACTATTACTAACAGTAAATTTATCAAGGTTCTTGAGCTAAATTGCTGTATCAGAGATGACACCTTCATTCTTTCTACCCGTTACAATTGAATACTAATGATTGAATTTTCTTGATGGTTTTGAAGTTTAATTCCCAAAACTCGACAATATTGCCTTAATTTTACCCGTTTCTCGCATAAATTTTTCTGACGATAACTATTGAATATTATCCATGACATTTTCCCCCTTCAGGGTGAGGTATGGATAAAAATAAGTTGAATTTTCCTTGATAGTAAAGTTTTGTGACGAAAGCTTGTACTTTATTAAGTTATGAGCGGACGCGTGTAGCATAAAAGCTATATAAACTCAAGCATTAAGATAATTTTAATTATTGTTAAGCATAGCAAACAGAAAAGAGTACAAAGATTTATCATCAACTATTGATGCTTAAGCCTGGAATGTAACAGTAACAGGAAAAAAAAGCTACATTAAATAGAAGACAGCTAGGTCTACGCTGTTTTCGACCCGATAAAAAATCTATCCTCAAAAAAAGCTAAGTCCATTGTCTCGCGAGGCGAATCTCCATGACAATCAGTCCTCCCTCTAAAGAGGCGAAAGTTAAAGTCAGCGTAGATAAAGATCCCGTACCTACTTCATTTGAGAAGTGGGGACAACCAGGACACTTCGACCGCACTTTAGCCAAAGGTCCAAAAACCACCACTTGGATTTGGAACCTACACGCCAACGCTCACGATTTTGATAGCCAAACCAGCGACCTGGAAGATATTTCCCGGAAAATCTTCAGTGCCCACTTCGGACACCTAGCGGTTGTCTTTGTTTGGTTAAGTGGAATGTACTTCCACGGCGCGAAATTTTCTAACTATGAATCTTGGTTGATCGATCCCACCCATATCAAGCCCAGCGCTCAAGTGGTATGGCCGATCGTCGGACAAGGTATTTTAAACGCCGATGTAGGCGGTGGCTTCAGCGGAATTCAGATCACATCTGGATTGTTCTATCTCTGGCGCGCCTCCGGTTTCACCAACACCTACCAGTTATACTGCACCGCCATCGGTGGTTTGGTAATGGCTGGCTTGATGTTGTTCGCTGGTTGGTTCCACTACCACAAACGGGCACCGAAATTAGAATGGTTCCAGAACGTGGAATCGATGATGAACCACCACCTAGCAGGATTATTGGGCTTAGGCTCCTTATCTTGGGCGGGTCATCAAATCCACGTTTCCTTACCAATCAACAAGTTGCTCGATGCCGGTGTGGCCCCACAGGACATCCCCTTGCCTCACGAGTTCATTCTCGACCCGACCAAAATGACGGAACTGTATCCCAGCTTCGCCCAAGGTTTAGCGCCGTTCTTCACCTTGAACTGGGGAGTTTATTCAGACTTCCTAACCTTCAAAGGCGGTTTGAATCCGGTAACGGGTGGTTTATGGTTGTCCGATAGCGCACACCATCACTTGGCGATCGCTGTCCTGTTCATCATTGCAGGTCACATGTATCGTACCAACTGGGGTATCGGTCACAGCATGAAACAGATCCTCGAAAACCACAAAGGGCCTTTCACCGGGCAAGGTCACAAAGGACTGTACGAAATCCTGACCACCTCCTGGCACGCCCAACTAGCTATTAACTTAGCCCTGTTAGGTTCTCTGACGATCATCGTGGCCCATCACATGTACGCCATGCCGCCTTATCCCTATCAAGCGATCGATTACGCGACCCAACTATCCCTGTTCACTCATCACACATGGATAGGTGGATTCCTGATCGTAGGTGCGGGTGCCCACGGTGCTATCTTCATGGTCAGAGACTATGATCCGGCGAAAAACGTAGATAACCTACTCGATCGGGTGATACGTCACAGAGATGCCATCATCTCCCACCTGAATTGGGTATGTATCTTCCTAGGCTTCCATAGCTTCGGACTCTACATCCACAACGACACCATGCGTGCTTTAGGTCGCCCTCAGGACATGTTCTCTGACACAGCGATCCGTCTGCAGCCAGTGTTCGCTCAGTGGGTACAAAACCTGCACACCCTCGCCCCAGGCGCAACAGCCCCCAACGCTTTAGAACCTGCTAGTTACGCGTTCGGCGGTGCTACCGTGGCAGTGGCAGGAAAAGTGGCCATGATGCCCATCGCCCTCGGGACTGCCGACTTTATGGTGCATCACATCCACGCTTTCACCATTCACGTAACCGTACTGATCCTTCTCAAAGGTGTACTCTATGCTAGAGGCTCTCGTCTGATACCAGACAAAGCTAACCTCGGCTTCCGTTTCCCTTGCGATGGTCCAGGTCGTGGCGGTACTTGCCAAGTATCCGGCTGGGATCACGTATTCCTCGGATTATTCTGGATGTACAACTCCATATCGGTCGTTATCTTCCACTTCAGTTGGAAAATGCAATCGGACGTATGGGGTACAGTAGCCCCCGATGGCAGCGTAACCCACGTTACCCTAGGTAACTTCGCTCAAAGCGCGATCACGATCAACGGCTGGTTGAGAGATTTCCTCTGGGCGCAAGCCGCACAGGTAATCAACTCCTACGGCTCAGCGTTATCGGCTTACGGCATACTGTTCCTAGGCGGTCACTTCATCTTCGCCTTCAGCCTCATGTTCCTCTTCAGCGGACGTGGTTACTGGCAAGAGTTGATCGAGTCGATCGTTTGGGCCCACAATAAATTAAGAGTTGCTCCTTCCATTCAGCCTCGCGCTCTGAGCATCATTCAGGGCCGTGCTGTCGGTGTAGCCCACTACCTCTTAGGGGGAATCGTGACTACTTGGGCATTCTTCTTGGCGCGAAGTCTATCGATCGGTTAACGATCGCTCTTGCGGAGCGGGTCAGTCCCATAAGATTGACCCAAGCTCTAAAAGCAGTAGTAAGATAGACATCATAACCATCAACCCCCCTAGGGTATAAACACCCGAATTGAAAACCGTTTTTAACACTGGCCTCTGTAAAAGATTTCCGTTACAGAGTTCGACTAAAAAAGGAAATGAGCAGCAATTCTGCAATAGCCTCTGTTGTTTAGCGAGGACATCTTCAGATCAGTATGGCAACGAAATTCCCCAAATTTAGCCAGGATCTCGCTCAAGATCCCACTACGCGTCGCCTATGGTACGGGATTGCTACAGCCCACGACTTTGAAAGCCATGACGGCATGACCGAAGAAAATCTCTATCAAAAGATTTTCGCATCTCATTTCGGCCACATCGCTATCATCTTCCTGTGGACTTCCGGCACCCTATTCCACGTAGCATGGCAAGGTAACTTCGAGCAGTGGATTAAAGATCCCTTAAATATCCGTCCCATCGCCCACGCGATCTGGGACCCCCACTTCGGTAAGGGAGCGATCGACGCTTTCACCCAAGCGGGCGCATCCAATCCGGTCAACATCGCTTATTCGGGTGTATACCATTGGTTCTACACCATCGGCATGACCAACAACCAAGACCTGTATCAAGGTGCGGTATTCCTCTTAATTCTGTCTTCTATTTTCCTGTTCGCAGGCTGGTTACACTTACAACCTAAGTTCCGTCCTAGCCTTGCCTGGTTCAAAAATGCAGAATCTCGTTTGAATCACCACCTCGCCGGTTTATTCGGTGTTAGTTCTCTAGCTTGGACAGGTCACTTAGTTCACGTCGCCATCCCTGAATCTAGAGGTCAGCACGTAGGTTGGGATAACTTCCTCTCCGTAGCCCCTCACCCGGCTGGGTTATTACCCTTCTTCACCGGTAACTGGGGAGTATACGCGGACAATCCCGACACCGCGGGTCACGTATTCGGCACTGCGACCGGCGCGGGAACAGCGATCCTAACTTTCCTAGGTGGTTTTAATCCTCAAACCGAGTCCCTCTGGCTAACAGATATGGCTCACCACCACTTAGCGATCGCAGTGATCTTCATCATCGCCGGTCACATGTACAAAACCAACTGGGGCATCGGTCACAGCATTAAAGAGGTTCTCAATGCTCACAGACCCCCCAGCGGTAGACTAGGGGCAGGTCACAAAAACCTATACGACACCGTCAACAACTCCCTACACTTCCAGTTAGGGTTGGCGTTAGGTGCTTTAGGTGTTGTTACCTCCTTGGTCGCCCAGCATATGTACGCTATGCCTCCTTACGTGTTCATGGCGAAGGACTTCACCACCCAAGCGGCCCTCTACACCCATCACCAGTACATCGCTGGTTTCTTGATGGTAGGCGGATTCGCCCACGGTGCGATATTCTGGGTACGTGACTACGATCCCGAAGCGAATAAAGATAACGTGTTAGCCCGCGTGTTGAACCACAAAGAAGCTATCATCTCCCACCTCAGTTGGGTCTCTTTATTCCTCGGTTTCCACACCCTCGGCCTCTACGTTCATAACGATGTAGTAGTAGCCTTCGGAACCCCTGAAAAACAAATCCTGATCGAACCCGTATTCGCTCAGTTCGTTCAAGCAACTTCGGGGAAAGCCCTGTACGGTATGAACACCCTACTATCTAACCCCGATAGCATCGCTTCCACCGCCGGTGCCGCTTGGTTGCCCGGTTGGTTAGACGCTATCAACAGTGGGACAAACTCCCTCTTCTTAACGATCGGCCCCGGTGACTTCCTAGTTCACCACGCTATCGCTCTCGGTTTACACACCACCACCCTAATCCTCGTGAAAGGTGCTTTGGATGCTCGTGGATCGAAGTTAATGCCCGATAAAAAAGATTTCGGTTATGCCTTCCCTTGCGACGGCCCCGGTCGTGGCGGTACTTGCGACATCTCCGGTTGGGATTCCTTCTACCTCGCCATGTTCTGGATGTTGAACACCTTGGGTTGGGTAACATTCTACTGGCACTGGAAACACCTCGCTGTTTGGGGCGGTAACGTAGCTCAATTCAATGAGAACTCTACCTACCTGATGGGCTGGTTCCGTGATTACCTCTGGGCGAACTCCGCACAGTTAATCAACGGTTACAACCCATATGGCGTAAATAACCTATCGGTTTGGGCTTGGATGTTCCTCTTCGGACACCTCGTCTGGGCTACCGGTTTCATGTTCCTCATCTCTTGGCGTGGTTACTGGCAAGAGTTGATCGAAACCCTCGTTTGGGCGCACGAACGTACTCCTCTAGCGAACCTGGTTCGTTGGAAAGATAAGCCCGTGGCTATGTCGATCGTCCAAGGTCGTTTGGTGGGTCTAGCTCACTTCACCGTGGGTTACATCTTCACCTACGCAGCCTTCTTGATCGCTTCCACCGCCGGTAAGTTCGGCTAAAGACGGAGTTATCCATTAACTTCAACCCCCACCCCCACGGTGGGGGTTTCACTTTTGATAACATAGGTTATCGTAGTAATAAGCTTTTATTGCTCTCACACCTCTTCCGAAAACCCGTACAACATTTTTAGTTGAACTAACATTTTTGTAAAAAATTTTAACTTTGTGTGGATGAAGGTGAAAAAAATCAATCGTAATTATGTACAGATAAGCCTCGTTGGCTCCGCCTTAACAATTCTATTAACAGGTTGTCCCTCCGGCCAGCCCACGGCGACTATCACTCAAGAAAGTCCCGCTCCCGCCCCATCAGCAAGCCCAACGCCTAACCCATCTCCGAGCGTTCCCGCCCTAACAGCAACTACTCGCCCCCTCCCCGCGGGTCTAATACCCTCCACGAATCCTCAGGATAGGAAAGCCACGATCGCCAGACAGCGACCCGATCCCTTCAATAGTCTTCCTATTCAGCCAACGATCACGGTTATCCCAACTATAGAACCACCCCAACCACCCAAACCCCCCCAAGGACAATCTCAACCGGTGGTAACGCCGAAAATAGCCGTAGCGCCACCACCACCACCGAATCCCGCTGAAGCCAGAGGAGTTTTGGTTTCAGGAATTATTCAACTGGGCAATACACCACTAGCGGTGGTACAGGCCCCAGGAGAAAGAACCGAACGTCGGGTGACGACGGGAGCGAGATTATCCAACGGCCAAGTATTGGTGAAAGCGATCGACACCAATCCCGATAATCCCAGTGTTACTCTAGAACAATACGGTATCAGCGTCGTGAGAAGATTGGGAGAAGGTATACAGAAGCGCCCTCCCGTCGGGGCAGGGTCGCCCAATCCCCAAGCAGCCATCAGTTTTTAGTTAAGGAGTTGTAGATTGCATACCGTCGCCCAAAACCAAACGAGAACGGTTATCTTCCCCGATTTACCCCTGGCTATCTATCGAGAGATAGAAGCCCATCTGCGGCAGGTGGAGGGAGTGGTTCCGTCCCTATTACCCCAGACGGGTTCACAGTTCGACTATAGCCAGAGTCAGATCGGGGGATTACAAATTGATTACACCGAAACGTGGCAAGAAAGCGATCGACCTTTAATAGAATCGATCTTGAACTACTACAGAGAGCGTTACTTTTCCACGAGAACCCTTTGAGTGACTAGAACCATCCCATCGCCTTGAATTAACAGGGCCGACAGCCAACGTTTCTCAGGGGTTGTAGCCGCTTTAACCCTTTTAAAAACCCCTCCCGCGGGCAATAACTCCAGATCGATCGTTTTCGGGTTCAAATAGCGCTCCAAATCCACTTTCTCATCTATAGCCGTACCGGCCAGAAGATTATCGCCGATGGGGTCAAGAACGATCACGTCAAAATCGAACTGTTGCCCTACTTTAACTCGCTCGGGCAGACGAACTTCGATTTTCGGGGGAGTCTTGCCAGAGAACAATTGTATCCGCTCGCTTAAAATATCTTGAGATACTAACTTATTAGCCACGAAGGTCTGGCGGGAGCGGATGCTGGCCTTCATGTTCATATCTCGACCCACCTTATTTGTCGTGCCTTCTATTTCCGTCACCGTTTCCGCGACTAACTTATTACCGGAGCGTTCCCAAGATTGGATGGTAGTATTGTACTTAATAGAGCTGTATCGCCCCCAGAGATTGGTTAAAGCCTTTTTCGTTCTTTCAAAATTCAAACCATCAGAATTAGTAAATTCCGGGCTATAAAAAGACATTACCGCCTTAACATCACGACGATCGGCGGCAGCTTGAATTTCATTGATAAGAGTTTTCAACTCCACGGGCGCGGTATCCGATTTATCGGCACGGGCGAGAGAGGCCAATCCTAAAGTCATTCCTAAACCCAATAGTAAAGATAAAGACCAAAGGCCCGATTTAGAAAAAAAGCGCTTGTGGAGTATTCTAGGGTTAAACATCGTCGCTCGTATTAAACAGGTATATGAGCTTATCTTACCCCAGATGAATCAAACCACACCCCGTCTACTGATCGCCGCTAGTGGCACCGGTGGTCATTTATTTCCCGCTCTCGCCGTCGCCGAACAGCTACCGGAATACGCGATCGAGTGGCTGGGAGTGCCCGATCGTTTAGAAACGGGTTTAGTACCGGATCAATATCTCCTCCATACCATCGCCATAGAGGGCTTCCAGAGCCGCCCTGGACTGAAAACGATCAAAATATTAACTCGCCAGTTGGGAGCGGTCTTAACGGTGAAAAAACTCTTGCAGGAGAAACAAATAGATGTGCTGTTCACCACGGGCGGTTATATAGCGGGGCCCTCGATCTTGGCAGCCCGATGGTTAAATATTCCGGTTATCTTACACGAATCCAATTCTATTCCAGGGAAAGTGACCCGTTTTTTGAGCCGGTTTTGTGATGTAGTGGCCTTGGGGTTTGCCGAAGCCGCCCAATACTTACCGGGGGTGAACACCAAATGGGTTAGCACTCCCGTCAGAGAACAATTTCGCTCCCCGCAAGAGTTAGATTTACCTGTACCTCCCTCCGCCTTTCTTATCGTAGTGGTGGGAGGTTCCCAAGGAGCGATCGCCCTAAACGATTTAATTCGCACCAGCGCCCCCCGGTGGTTCGACACGGGTGCTTACATCGTGCATTTAACAGGGGAGAAAGACCCGAATCGGGGCGCTTTAAAACACCCCCAGTACATCGAATTAC
Organism: Chlorogloea purpurea SAG 13.99; assembly: GCA_016903695.1. Taxonomy (GTDB): domain Bacteria; phylum Cyanobacteriota; class Cyanobacteriia; order Cyanobacteriales; family Microcystaceae; genus Chroococcopsis; species Chroococcopsis gigantea_A. The sequence continues at coordinate 96,625 of JADQBB010000006.1, read as the reverse complement.
CTTTTTACGAAAACATGGCCGGTTTATTTCAAAGAGCGGATCTAGCGGTTAGCCGTTCCGGTTCGGGAACCTTAACGGAATTAGCGATCACCGGCACACCATCAATATTGATTCCCTATCCCTTCGCCGCCGAAGATCATCAGTTTTATAACGCTCAAGCGTTCGCCAAGGGTGGTGCTGCGTATCTTTATAGGCAGAATGAGATCACGTCACAGCAACTGGGTGAGCTAGTCAAAGAATTGATCGCCTCTCCGGGGACTTTACAAACCATGAGAGAAAAAACCGAAAACTTAGCGGTTAAAGATAGTGCCGGACGGTTAGCGGATTTAATACGCAGTTTTCCAAGTCGCAAAAGTCAGCGGTAAACCGATCGATGACAGCTACGGAAAAAATCTCATGCTAGGACGACTTTAGGACGCAACTCATAGCTATCCTCATTTATCTGCACCGTACCAATTCCTAGAAATTGCTCTGCTTCGGAATAAACTCCCACGAAACTATCGGGAGTCTCACCGGAACTTAAAGATAATTTCTGTCCCTGTAGCCATTTTTTAACTTCCTGGTCTGATAATATCAGCGATTTTAAATAGGCGAGAACTGCGGAGGGAGGAATTAAAGCCGAGTTTTTAGCCTCTGAGAGACGATCGAGAGTCACACTCCCATCTAATTCCATTCCGCAACTCGAAGTTCGGCTTAAACTCGCTAAAGTGGCTCCCCTGTGGAGCATCTTACCCAGATCCCGCGCGATCGAGCGTATATAAGTACCACTGCCGCAAGCGATCGATACTTCCAACAAGGGAAACTCGCCCTCTTGCCAACCCAGTACCTGTATCCTGTATATTTCTACTTCTCGACTCGGCACGTCGATAGTTTGGGACTGACGGGCTAACTTGTACAATCTCTGCCCGTTAACTTGAATCGCGCTATACATGGGGGGAATCTGTTCGATCTTGCCCAGGAAGTGCTGTAAATAGGGCGCAACTTCTTCTAATCGCAGATCATGACAGGGGGAAGAAGTAATAATTTCCCCTTCCACGTCATCGGTGGTAGTGGTGACACCGAATTTGATTGAAGCCCGATAAGCTTTATTTTCGGGCAGATAAGGTAGTAATCGGGTGGCCTGTCCTACGGCTATCGGTAAAACACCCGTTGCCATAGGGTCGAGTGTCCCGCCGTGTCCCACCCGTTTAGTTTTCAAAATACTTCTCACCTTGGCCACGCAATCGTGAGAAGTCCAACCAGGGGGTTTATCAAGATTAAGAAATCCCAGCATATAACGACATGACCTCGGTGATAGGAAGACGGGAGGAGACTCCCAAAGAGAGGGGGGAAACGTGACCTCGAGCGAAATGGTCGGCAGCCGCACAGCCGATCATCGCCGCGTTATCGGTACAGAGTTTCAGCGGTGGGAAATAAACCTGTAGGTTGTGAGCGAGGGCTGCTGTTTGAAGATGTTGTCTCAAACAGCTATTAGCCGCTACACCGCCACCGATGGCGATGGTGGAGAAACCGCGGTCTAAAGCACAGGCGATCGTTTTTTTCGTCAACGCGCGCGCTACAGTTTCTTGAAAACTCGCCGCTAAATCCGCCGTCGGTAATTCCCCGAACGAGCGTAACTTTTCCACCAGTCGCGATACCGCCGTTTTCAAACCGCTGAAACTGTAATCGTATCCGCCCACTTTTCCCGGAGGTAAGGGGAATCTTTTCGGGTTGCCTTGTTGAGAAATACGATCGATCACTGGCCCCCCAGGATAACTTAAAGACAACAGGCGGGCCACTTTATCGAAAGCTTCCCCGGCCGCGTCGTCGAGAGTTGACCCCAACATCTCGTAATCGCCGCAATCTTTCACCCCGATCAAACTCGTATGACCTCCCGACACTAGTAAACATAAAAAAGGAGGCTTTAAAGCCTCCTCTGCGAGATAAGAGGCATAGATATGACCTTCCAGGTGATGTACCCCGATAAAGGGCTTATGATGTAGGATAGCGAGAGTTTTCGCCGCCGTCATCCCCACCATTAAAGCCCCCACTAACCCCGGTGCTACCGTGGCGGCGATCCCGTCAATACCGGCCCAGTCCAACCCCGATTGGCATAGAGCTTTTTCAATACAAATATTTATAGTTTCTAAATGTTGGCGTGAGGCTATCTCTGGCACTACCCCCCCATAGGGCGAGTGTGAATCGATTTGAGAAGCCACGATACTACTATAAACTTCACGATTGTTAACAATTGCTACAGCCGTTTCATCACAACTGGTTTCGATTGCTAAGATAGTTGGCATTGTCTGGTAATTTGCTAAGAAAGACTACTTTTTGTAATTTAAACTTTACTCCGATCGCGCGACAGAGTAATATTTTTTGGGTGTACGAATGAATTGTTCGTGTTTTGCAGAAAAAAAATTAACTTTCGTCACAATAGGACACAATTTATGCGAAAATTGTTGGCTTTAATTCTGGTAGTTACCCTCTGGTGTAATTTTGCCCCCAGTGCCTCGGCTGATCTGGCTAATCTGACTCCCTGTAGTGAGTCTCCTGCTTTCCAACAGAAAGCAAAAACTTTCCGTAACACTACAGAAGACCCCCAATCGGGAGCCAATCGCGCTCAGCGTTATTCAGAAGCCCTCTGCGGCCCCGAAGGCTACCCCCATCTTATTGTAGATGGTCGTTGGGATCACATGGGAGATTTCTTCATTCCTAGCATACTCTTCCTGTATATCGCCGGATGGATTGGCTGGGTAGGTCGTGCTTACCTGATTGACATTCAAAAAGGTAGTAACCCCGAAATGAAAGAAGTCATGATCGATGTGCCTTTGGCTATCGGTAAAATGCTAAGTGGCTTCATCTGGCCCCTCGCCGCTTTACAAGAATTTCAAAGCGGTAAATTAGTGGTCGATGATTCCAAAATCCCCGTTTCACCTCGCTAATTTTTCTTTCGTATACCCCATAGGAGAACTTTAATGGACGGATTAGTCAAATTTCTTTCCACCGCACCAGTTTTAATCATGGCTCTGTTAACTGTTACCGCAGGTCTTTTGATTGAATTCAATCGTTTTTATCCAGACCTTTTATTCCATCCTCTAGGATAAATTTTACTTGGATTATTGAGAGGGTATAGTTAAGACTATGCCCTTTTCGCTTTTTAAATGCTCTTTTCTCTCTCGTCTGATGACTAATTATATTGGTGAGTTAGCCGCTTTATCGGCGGCTTTCCTGTGGGCGGTTTCTTCTACTATTTACACTTATTTAGGTCAGTCTATCCCCCCTTTGTTGTTGAATTTATTCAAGGGTATAGCGGCGCTCTTTTATCTGGTGATTACTCTGTTGCTATTGCAACAGCCGGTGGTTTGGGATAATAACCCCGCTATTTTTTTATTATTGATCAGCGGTGTTATCGGGATTGGTATCGGCGATACCGCCTATTTCAACGCCCTCAATTCTATCGGGGCGCGGCGCACTTTATTATTAGAAACCCTCGCGCCTCCTATCGGTGCTGTTCTAGCTCAAGTATTCTTGGGTGAAACTCTCAAACCCACGGCGTGGGGAGGGATCTTCTTGACGATTCTAGGCGTGGCGTGGGTAATTTCCGAGCGCGCTGGTGTTAATACTAATATTGAGTCTCCCCAAGGGTGGGGCGGTGTGTACTGGGCCCTCTTCGCTGCTTTCTGTCAGGCGACGGGGGCGGTATTATCCCGTCACGCCCTGTTACTTTCCGGGCTGTCGTCTCTATGGAGTACGTTACTGAGAATCGCCGCCGCGATGGTGGCAATCTTTATTTTACTTCTATTCAATCCTCCACGAGAGAGGGGAGGAGCGATCGTCCCGTCGTGGCGTTTATTCGGGATAATAGTCGCTTCCGCTTTTATCAGTACCTATTTGGGCATCTGGTTACAGCAAACTTCCCTACAATACTCGCCGGTGGGTATCGCCCAAACCCTACTGGCTACTAGTCCCCTGTTCGTACTGCCGATCGTTGCTTTTCTCGGTGATAAAATTACCCCCAGGGCGATCGTCGGGGTTATCATCGCCTTGGGCGGTATCTTCCTGCTTTTTCAATAACTAATTTGTAGAGTCACGGAAGCACTAACGCTTTGTTCCCCGCCTATTACCGGACTGGGTGCGCTATCGGCCGCTTTCATCGCCATAGCCCTGGGTGCGGGCACGGGAGTATTCCCACCGTTGATCGTTATAGTAACGATTTCTTTGCGGGTTAATCCTAAAGCTTTTAATACCGTATCGGCTTGCTTTTGTGCGTCTTGAGTCGCTTCTACTAAAGCTTGTTGCCTCGCTCCATTCACCGCTTCATCGGCGGCTAAGAAACTAACGTTATCGATACGGGTGGCCCCAGCTTTCACGGATTCATCGAGTAAATTACCGATGGCCTCGGTCTTGATCTGAAAACTGACGATATTGCTACCCACGTAGCCCGTCAAGCGCCGTTGATTCTGGCTGTAGTCATAAACCGGCTGTAATTGAATCCCCGTGGTTTCTAATTTTTCCACGTTGCGCCCCCGCAAAAAGTTCACGACTCCGTTACTTCTAGTGGCTACTTCTTTCTGTACCGCTTCGGCATTGCTACCCTGTACCTCTACTCCTAATTGCACTTTAGTAAGGGTGGTGGGGATATTTTCCGTGCCTTCGCCGGTGACGGTAATCACGCGAGTTAATCTTTCTTGGGCCATACTGGGTAAACTGGGACTGGTGAAAAAAACGGTGGCGGCTAATAACCCAATTGCTAGGGGTTTCAGTTTCATGGTCTTAATATTGGCGTATTTTTTACTGTAATGGCTTGTGAAAAATCTTTCGATTGCAAGCTGACAATACTGGCAAGGAAAGAATTAACAATAGCCTTTATTTTTGTTCGTAATTCTGTACTGCTTCATTGTATCTTTTGCTTTTAGCGGTGATGCGGTTCTGTGTGCCAGATCTTTCCGGCTGTAGCCCGATCTTTTTCTGCAGGTCGGGGGGTGTTAATGTAACAATAATTTAACAAGAGTTTTCCCCCGATCATGACCCTATCTACCCTATCAAAATCTTTAACTTATCCGATCGCTACTATAACAAGAGCCGATCAAGCCTGGCGTTGTAGCCCTTTCCAAATTCCTCTTTTCGGCGCGATGGTCAGTAATAGCATACCCCTACAAAACATCGCCGGGGACGCAGGAGTCAAGGCGAAGTACACTCTTAAAGCAATTTCTGAAGCCAGGGCCGAAAGTAATCTCCTCTGGCTGATCAAAGTGGGTATCCTGCGCCGGGAAGTAGACGGGCAGGGGATAACCGATAGTTTCCGTCTAACCCCACTGGGGAGAATCTTATTAGATAGATGGCAAGGTCAAATCATTCCTAAACCTTCTCTCTGGGAAAAAATCATCAATAGTCTCAACCGCTGGTTATCATTACCGTTATGAAAGGAGTGATGATCGTGGGTACAACCTCCCACGCCGGTAAATCTTTCTTAACTACCGCCCTCTGTCGCCTTTTCAGTCGCCAGGGTTTCCGGGTATGTCCTTTCAAAGGGCAGAATATGGCCCTCAATGCTTATGTCACCGATTCCGGGGGGGAAATCGGTTACGCCCAGGCGGTGCAGGCCTGGGCGGCCAAAGTATCCCCGACGGTGGACATGAATCCGATTCTCCTGAAACCCCAGGGTAATATGACCTCCCAGGTGATCATTAAAGGGGCGGCCGTAGGTGTTACCACCGCCAGCGATTATTATCGGGATTATTTCGATCGAGGTTGGCAAACCATCACCGCTTCTCTAGATACTCTGGGGGCAATTTACGATGTTATCGTCTGCGAGGGCGCGGGTAGCCCGGCCGAAATCAATCTCAAGCATCGGGATTTGACTAATATGAGGGTGGCCAAGTACCTTAACGCGCCGACTATTCTGGTGGTGGACATCGATCGAGGTGGTGCTTTCGCTCATGTAGTGGGCACTTTAGCCCTATTAGACCCCGAAGAAGTGAGGTTGATCAAGGGCATCGTCATCAATAAGTTTCGCGGCCAGAAATCTCTCTTGGATTCGGGCATCACCTGGTTGGAAGAATATACGGGCATCCCCGTTATCGGCATTTTACCATGGACTGATATTCCTTTACCGGCGGAAGATTCCCTTTCTTTATTCGACCAACCTGGGCGCAAAAGAAGTGCCGAGTTAGAGGTCAGCGTGTTAAGATTGCCCCGCATAGCCAATTTTACCGACTTTGACCCCCTGGGTGCGGAAGCTTCGGTAAAGGTTAAATACGTGGGTTTAGAAGAATCTCTCGGTTATCCCGACGCGGTGATCATTCCAGGGTCAAAAACATCTATAGGGGATTTAGGGGCGTTGTATTCTAGCGGTATGGCCGAAAGGTTGCGGGATTATCACGCTTCAGGCGGGGTGATTTTCGGTATCTGTGGCGGTTATCAGATGTTAGGGGAGAGTATTAGCGATCCTGACGGTTTGGAAGGTGAGGATAGGGAATTGAAGGGGTTGGGTTTATTACCGATTCACACGGTTATTACCGCCGATAAGGTGACGGGGCGACGTGAGTTGATGGCTGATTATCCGGAAAAGGGTTTACCGGTGGAGGGCTACGAGATCCATAATGGTAAGAGTACCTTGGGAAATACGATCGATCATCATTTTCTTTTTAATAGCGACCCGACCCTGGGCATAGTTCATAAAAGTTTCGCTACTTGGGGCTGTTATTTACACGGCTTGTTCGATAATGGTGCCTGGCGACGCGGTTGGTTGAATTGTCTGCGCGATCGGCGCGGCTTGCCGCCTTTACCCACGGCTATCGGTAATTACGCGGGGCAACGGGAGATCATGCTAGATGCTATGGCCGATCTGGTAGACTCTCATTTAGACCTTAAACCGATCGTTTCCGGGTGGCAATAATATGGCCGTTGAAGTTCGTTTTTTACCCGATGATGTGACTGTTTCCGCCGAAGCGGGTCAACCTTTAGTAGAGGTGGCTAAAAAAGGGGGGATTTTCATTCCTACCGGCTGTTTGATGGGTTCTTGTCACGCCTGCGAAGTGGAGTTAGAAGACGGCACATCTATCTGTGCTTGTATTTCCGGTGTGCCGTTTGGAGTGGATTCGTTGACTATCAATCTGATGTGCGATCCTCTCTGGTGAGAATATTCTCTCGTTTTCTTTCCGATCTAACTTTTTGAGTTGAATTTTTTAATTTTTTCTTAATAAATTTTTGTCGCTTTATTGATTTATGTAAAATTTATCTCCGGTTTTATTAATTTATAGTTACATGGTCTCCTGATAAATTCTCTCAATGCTTGTCCGATATGGCTTAGCCCTGCGCCATCTTTCGTGAAAAAATGTATAGCTCGGGCTAATTTTTCATTGTATTTACTTAAATAACTACATCAGCACCCGTTAGCTTCCCTGAAAACACAGTATTTTCACTGATGACATAGTTGATATTACTGCTTTTTTGTTGTATAGTGTTATGAAAGACAGCTTTTTTAAGTAATTACTACTAAGTGTGAACGTAGCAACATTTTTTAATGTGCTTAAAACCTACAAAAAAATAAACTTGTTAGTGAAAATGCAATAGCTAAAGCTTTCATAGGTTTATTGCATAATAAAATTCTTCCTAGCATTAATTTGCTATGAATCTTAGAAAAAAGATAACACCTGCGAGTGCATTTTCAAGATTCTGGTCAGGGAGGATAATAGTGTCAAAAACAAGTAATTATACTAGTTCAAGAATAAAATGAGGAACATCTCTAAACTCAAATTATGTTGAAGAAAGAGATAAAACTTTTCTCATTAATTTTTGGTCTGAAATAAAAGGCAGACAGTAAATATTTTTTACTCTATTCAGTCACGAAAATTTAACCCCATATAGTGAGGAAAAACATGAACAACGGACAACCTCGAAAAACTTTGTTTGTCGTCAATCAATTCTATCCTCCCGATTATGCCCCGACGGGACAGTTAATTCAAGAATTAGTTTCGGCGTTGAATTGTGATAATACGCTCATCCGCGTATTCACAGGACAACCTAGTTATGCGTTCAAAAATAAATCAGCCCCGACCCTGCAAAAGATTAAAGGTATAATTGTTCAAAGAACCCGCGCTACTCAAATTTTAGGCGCTCGTATTCGAGGAAAGGCTATTAATGGGCTGTTGTTTTTCATCCGCACCGCACTTTATCTTTTAAAACATATAAAAAGAAACGATACTCTCCTTTTAACGACGGCCCCTCCATTTCTGCCTTTTTTAGGTTATTTGTTGCATTGTATTAGAGGGACTTCCTATATTTGTTTGATCTACGATTTATATCCAGACGTGGCCGAGAGTTTAAACGTGGTGCATCCCCACAACTGGCTCGTCAAATTTTGGCATGGTATTAATAGAATGACATGGAACAAAGCCGAGCGAATTATAGTTTTAAGTCGCAACATGAAAGAGCAAATTTTGACTAAGCATCCCCATTTAGCCCCCAAAATTACGATTATTTCTAACTGGGCAGATGCCGATTCGATCGTGCCTATGAAAAAAACAGAAAACTGGTTCGCTAAACGTTATAACCTGACGGAAAAGTTCACGATCCTATACTCAGGCAATATGGGCAGATGTCACGACATTGATACTATTTTAGACACCGCCTCTGAATTAAAAGATGAGCCAGTGCAATTTGTTTTCATTGGTGGGGGGGCTAAATACCAATCTTCGATGGATAAAGTAGAAGAATTGGGATTAGAAAATTGTCTATTTTTACCTTATCAAGAACGATCAGTCCTTCCTTATTCTCTCACCGCCTGTGATTTATCTCTAGTGAGCGTGGCGGCGGGAATGAGCGGAGTGGTAGCACCCAGTAAGCTTTATAGCGCCTTGGCGGCGGGCCGCCCCGTAGCTGTTATTTGTGATGAACGATGCTATTTAAAAGAAACGATCGAACAAGCAAAATGCGGACTGGCTTTTGGCAACGGGGATAGCGTGGGCTTGAGTCAGTTTATTCGCCAATTGGTTTTAAATTCTGCGTCAGCGGAATCTATGGGGAAGGCGGCCCGTCATCATTTAACCTCTAATTACACTTTAAAAACCATTTCCGAAAAATATGCCACAGTATTAGGGCTTATATCGGGGCCCGATGTTGTCAAAAGTGAGATGTCTATGACAACCTCTTTCAGTGAACTTTGAGGTTTTAAAATTTAGTCAGTAGTAATCAAAACACTTATTTTTACAAGTGATACCCAGCAAAATAAGTGTTAATACTAAGATATTATTAGCGATCAAGTTGAATGGAAAATTCTAGTTCTGAATTGTTAAATATTATGTCTTCAGAAGTGCATTTATGGGTAGCTGTGCGGCGACATTGGCGCGTTGCTGCCGTGGTAGCAGGGTTAGTTTTCGGGGTAATAGCTTATAAAACATTCAGGGCCCCTGGAATATATAAATCAGAAGCTTTAATTGTGGTGGGGAATCAGGTAGGAGTTTCGATCATTCAAGATACTTCTAACCGGGAGGCTAAAGATTTTGCTAAAGAACTTCCCACTGAAATAGAAATTTTGCAAAGTCCTTCTTTACTCAATAAGGCTATCAGTCAACTTCGCTCAAATTATGGCGACATTCATATACAGGATGTGCAAAGTAATTTGTCTTTAAATCAGCCTAAAGATACTAATGTTTTATCAGTTTCTTATCAAGACGTAGATAGGGTAAGAGCTAAAAATATCTTAGATAAAATAGTAGCTACCTATATACAATATAGTGAAGAAAGCAGACGTTCACCATTTACCAACGCGGTACGCTTTATTGAAAAAAGATTGCCCGATGCTAAATCCGCTTTAGAGAAAACTTCCTCGGCCTTGACTCGCTTCCGCACCGATCACAATCTGGATAACCCCGATAATAACGTCAGTTTAGCTTACACATCCAAACAAGAACTGCAAAAACAACTCGAAACTGCCCAAATAGAGTTAGGTCAACTTAATAAACGAGAACAAGAAATCAAGAGCCAAATGTTACGTATGGGGCAAAATCCAGCTACCGCTGTACCCGATGCCGCCTTGAGTCAAGAGCCCGGTCGTCAAGCTTTATTGCAACAACTAAATAATTTAGAAATTCAATATAGTCTTGAACAAAGTCGTTATACCGATCGAAATCCTATTTTGCAAGATATAAAAGAACGTCGTGATCGACTGAGAGGTTTATTAAGAGGGAAAAATGCTGGGAGTTCAACGGAGCAAAAATACTTAACTCCTTCAAAAGGGGGTGCGACTGGAACCATACAACAAGATTTGGCATCGCAATTGTTGCAAACACAGATCAATATTGCCACTCAACAAAAACTGCTATCTGATTTACGTGAACAGGGAAATCGCAATAATCTTGAACTAGAAAAAATGCTGAGATTACAGCAAAAGTATAAAGAGTTAGATCGACAGTATCAGTTTCAAGCGAAAATGGTAGACGAATTTTTATCCAAACTCCAAGAACTTCGTATCAAAGAATCCCAAAATACTTTCACTTGGAAACTGATCGAACCTCCCAATTTACCCATTGAGCCTATTGGCAATAGTCGGATAAGAGGATTAGTTTTGGGAGCGATTGCGGGAATTTTATCCGGTGTGGGGATAGCATTTTTTCTGGAAAAAAGCGACTCTAGAGTTAGAGATGTGGGAGACATTCAAGGATTTACTCAATTACCACTTTTGGCGGTCATTCCTCAATTCCATTTCCCTCTTTCCTTGGAATCAGTGTCTGATGCTTTTACCGAGTCAATTCGCTCTTTGTCCCTGACTTTATCGTTTCAAAATATTCAAACATCTGGCCAAATCATCGCCATTACTTCTGCCACCCCAGGCGAGGGAAAAACGACGATCACTCATCATTTAGGGTTAGCTTTAGCGGAGTTGGGTAAGAAAGTATTAATTGTCGATGGAAATTTTGCCAATCCCAAGCTTCATGAGATTTTTTCCTTACCCAATCATCAAGGATTGACCACACTAATAGCGACCGATCGTCCTTGGAGCGAAATTATTCAATCTTTCCCCCGAAAAAACGCCCGAGAAGAAGGTGCAAATATGGGCATAACAAATTCGTTATTGATTGCAAGCAACTCCAAGGAAGGTCTAAATTATCTACCTAATATTAGCGGTGATGGGGCTAATAATGGCAAAGTTCATAATAATCGAATGGGGAATAATTCAAACTCGGTTTGCACTGAAGTTTCTACGAGACCAGTTTCGGAAGCACAGGTTCCATCCTCTAGCTCCCCAGTTAGGAAATATCCAGATATTCTTACCTCTGGTCCGGTAGGAACTAATTCTTTTACTTGGTTGATTGCACCGCAAATAGTTAAATTATTAAATAGTTGGATTCAAGCTTATGATTATGTTTTGTTTGACACCTCTAGTCTTACGGAATCAGCGGATGCTCAAAGTATTAGTGCCCAAGTAGACGCAGTAATTTTGGTGATCGGAGAAAAAAAAGTAGAAAAATCTATGGTAATGGAATCTTTAAAAATTCTTGAAAGAAATAACAGCCAAGGAATTGGTATTGTTTTCAATACTTTAGGAACAGGCAAAGGAAGAAAGCCAAATAAAATTTATAATTCTTTTTCGGGAAATGATTAAAAGCAAAAATTCCACTTCAATCTCTGACTTGTGTCAACCTTATTTGTTTCTAGGAACTATCTCCATTTTTTTGACGGTTATTGGTTCTATTTTGGAGATTGGTAGCACGTACCTAGTTTTTCCTTTAATTCAACTATTAGGAGGTAATCCCGCATCTCCTGCTTTAAGTAAGTCATTTAGCCTAGCACGCATCACTGATTTTTATACTTTTGTCCCTCACCGATGGCAATTGTTATCTATCTTAATAGCTTTACTGGGTATAACAATTATCAAGAATCTTAGTTTATACTTGTCAATGCTTTCTATCAATAATTTTACTATCAGTTGTGGTAATGCTTTAAGGGAGAAATGTATAGAACGCTTACTTCGTATGGAAATAGGTTTTTATAATCGCACTAGTTTAGGCAAATTGCTTAGTTATGTAAATGAACAAACCCAGAGAACTGAAAAGTTGTTTTCCGGTTATCTTGAAATAGCTAGAGAGGTAGTTCTTATTACTTTTATCAGCGGCTTTTTGCTTTTTCTCTCACCGATTTTAACTCTGGCTACGGTGATAAGTTTAATAGTAATTGTCGGTTCTTTGAAGTTTATAATTAGGAATATTGAGATTCATGGTTATCAATCGGCTAAGGCTATTGAAGGGTTCTCTGCTTTAATTGCAGAAATTATTACCGGGATGCGGGTAATAAAATCTTTTAATGCAGAATCCAAAGAGCTAGCGCGTGCTAAGCAATCTCTTCAAGAGCGTTATATTACCGAATTTACCGGCTATAAATATCTTTCCTCGATCGCCCCGTTAACGGAAACCGCTGGAATTTTATTACTACTGTTAATAATCGGTTCTGGAGTTTATATAGTGGCTCCCTACCATGAAATTTCCTTGCCCGTATTGCTCACTTATACCGTGGCCTTAATGCGAATCTTACCCAGGGTAAATCATTTAAACGGCTTACGTTCCACCCAATCGTTATTTATGGGAAGCTTTAAAGAAATTCAAAACTTTTTGAACGAGACAGCCGCGGAATATCTCGTTGACGGAACCTACGAATACCAACAACTTCAAAAAAATATAGTTTTTGAAAACTTGACATTTTCCTATCCAGATAGTAAAGAAGCTACTTTAAATAATATCAATTTGGAAATAAAAAAAGGAACGACCGTGGCTTTAGTTGGTTCGTCCGGTAGCGGCAAATCAACCTTGGCTGACTTGATAATGCGGTTTTACGATCCTGACAAAGGTCAAATTTTAATAGATGGAATCAATTTATCGCGGTTGACCTTAAGATCCTGGCGGCGGCGAATCGCGATGGTCAGTCAAGACCCTTTCTTATTTAATGCCTCTGTACGGGAAAATATTATCTACGGTCGTCCCGATGCCACCAATACCGAATTATCGGCGGCGGTTGAACAGGCATACGCCGATGAATTCATCGGCGATTTACCGGAGGGATTCAATACCATAGTTGGCAATCGCGGGACGAAATTATCGGGAGGACAAAGACAGAGAATAGCAATTGCCAGGGCAATTTTATGTAATCCCGATATTTTAATTTTGGATGAGGCCACTAGCGCTTTAGATAGTCATTCCGAAAAAATAGTGCAGAAAGCGATCGAGGAAGTTAGTCGGGCGAGAACGGTAATTATGATCGCCCATCGTCTCTCTACTATTGAAAAAGCCGATAAAATCGTTGTCCTCGATCGAGGTCGGATCGTCGAAGAAGGAAACCATAAAGAATTATTGGCATTAAAGAGAAGTTATTATTCCCTATATAAATCTCAGATCAGCTTACATAATACTATTGCTTAAAATCCTCATGAAAAATCAAGTTTTAGTGGCGCAGTTAGGAGCGAGAAAGCATTATCAAGAGCCTTTATTATTTCATCGTCATGGAATGTTAGATAAGCTTTACACTGACTTTTACTTCGGTCATGAAGAAGTGAATAAATTATTAGAAAACACGGGAGTCTACAATCATCTGCCAAGCGGCGTGAAAAAGTATTTAGAGCGCTCCGAGCCAGAGCTTGAAAATGCGACAATTATTCAATTTCCACTGTTTGGTTATCTATATAAACAAACTCTAGAAAAAGTCTCGCCCGAAGATCAACCTAGAGTTTTCATCTGGGCGGGAAAGGAATTTTGTCAAAAAATCATCAAACGTGGAATCGGAAAAGCTAATATCATATATGGATTTAATAGCGCCTGTTTAGAATTATTCCAATGGGCAAAAAAGCAAAATATTTATTGTATTCTGGATCAAACTTTGGCTGACTATTCTCTAGTAAACAAAATATTATTACAAGAGGAAAAATCTTGGAAAGATTGGTCGCTAAGTCCGTTCACGATCAATAAAAACGACGTGGAGTTAATGGAAAGAGAACACGAAGAGCAAGATTTAGCCGATCGCATTATCTGCGGTTCCGGGTTCGTCAAAAATTCCTTGATTGTTAGAGGAGTATCGGCCGACAAAATTAAAGTCATTCCTTTAGGTCGTCTCAAACAAGAAGATAAAGTTAATTCCCCGCGGGTTAATTCTTCGCTTCGCAAGGGAGGTGAGAAGTTAAATATTCTCTTTGGGGGAACAGTCGGATTAAGAAAAGGTATTCCCTATTTATTAGAAGCTTTGCGTCAAATCGAGGGAGTGATTCCCTTTAATTGCAAGATAGTAGGGTCGATCGAGATACAGTCTCAACGAATAGCCCAGTACAGTGATCTGTGCGAGTTCACGGGTAGAATTCCCCGCTCTGAAATGGGAGACTTATACCGTTGGGCGGATGTTTTTGTTCTCCCTTCTTTAGCCGAAGGGTCGGCCATGGTAACTTATGAAGCTTTGAGCTTGGGAATACCTATTATCACTACCGATAACTCAGGTTCTCTCGTTCGGGATGGCATAGACGGTTTTATCATCCCTCCTAGAAATATAACAGCGATCGTTGAAAAACTTTTATATTTTTACGAAAACGAAAGACAAGTTTCTCCAATAAAGGAAGCGGAATCTTATTTGAGTCATATTTTCAACGAGTCACAAAGAAAGTTAATAGAACTTATCTCACACCGATGATTTTATTATATCGAGATATATTCACCCTCATCTGTATAGGATTATTAGTCTGGGGATTTATTCGCATAGAAAGAACTTATCAATATCCATTTTTCATGGGTAGTATGTTCGCCACTTTTCTTTTACCTCAAGTATATGCTTTGGTGGATAACCCTGGCGTAGTGAGTCAATCGGCGCTAGAAAAAGTTTTACTGATGTCGTGTCTGTGCGCCGCCGCTTGTTGGTTCGGCTATCAGATTCCTATGGACGTTAAATTATTAAAAAAGTTAAATATTATCGTAGACGAAAAGAAATTATTACAAGGTGGTTTCGTCCTCATGGGAATCGGCTATTTCTTTTATTATTTGCTGTCCCGCACCGTGATTCAAATATCAGAAAGCGCCGGGGGAACTTGGACGGGGCCGGCAACCATTTATTACTTTTTTGCGCAAGTTCTCGATATTGCCTTCGTCATTTTTATTTTGCATCTTTTTAAGCATTTCACCTTCACTAATTTAATATTCGCCATAGCCGCGGGTTGGATGCCTTTCCAAGCGGTTCTGGGAGGGCGGAGACAGCCCACCATGACTTTTTTAGTAACGATTGGGATGGCATTATGGATAGTCTATCGTCTCGCCCCTCCTAGATGGTTACTCATCGGCAGCGTGGCACTCGGGGCAGTTTTACTGCCTTTAATCGGTGAACTACGCTCGAAATTCTGGGAGTTACTTTTTAGCGGCCAGTGGGATCAAATATTAGCGGTCGCTCAGCAAACCTCGGAAGCAGTGCAAAAAGGCGATATATTAGAGCTGAGAAACGCAGCTTTATTTATCGATGTAGTAGAAAGAAAATCTTTATACGGACTGGGTGCGAATTGGTGGGATGCGATCGTTTTTCAATATGTTCCAGGTCAAATCGTTGGCTTTGATTTCAAACAAAGTTTAGAATTTCGTTTAGTTACTAATTCCACCTTACTCCAGTTTTATGGCTACTCGCTCCCAGTGGGTACAACCATAACCGGTGTAGGAGACAGTTTTATGGAATTTGGCTATTTAGGATGCCTTGCTTTTGCTGCTTTAGCTTGTGGTTTTAAATATCTCTGGTATTCTAGCGTTCATGATAAAAACGTCTTGAGTGCAGTATTTTATATCGCCTTGTTAAGTCCATCAATGGTGGCATTAACTCACGGCATCGGCAGATTTTGGCAAGAAATAATTATTAAAGCGATCATCGTGTACATACTGGCTTTATATTCAGGAACTTCTAAATTCTCTAAATCAAGTACAAATACAATATGATTTTAAAAATTGGCACGTTATTTTCTAATTACGGGCCTTATCATCTAGCCCGACTGGAAAGCTTAGTTAAATTAGCCCAATATTCTCACTTAGAAATATCAGCTTTAGAATTAGCCCGTTCCGAGGAAGAATATCCCTGGGTAACTGAACTGGAAAAATATAACTTTTCGGTCATCTCAGTTATTAAAAATAAAACTCTCGAAAAAACCCATACTATAGAACTTTTATTAAAACTCAACAAAATTCTTGACAAACTAAATCTCGATGTCATAGCAATTTCAGGCTATTTTAATCCAGCGATGCTTTTTGCGTTAATGTGGTGTTTATGGCACGGCAAACGGGCGATTTTGTTTTCCGAATCTACCGAAGCAGATGCGCCCCGTATTTGGTGGCGAGAAATGATCAAACAGTGGATCGTCGCTCGATATAAAGCGGCCCTAGTTGGGGGTCACCCTCATAAACGATATTTGATGCAACTGGGAATGTCAGAGTCAGCGATTTTTCTCGGTTATGATGTGGTAGATAATGATACCTTCCGACCCGAACGGATCGAGAATCTGTCCAGACCCATTGCCAAACCCTACTTCTTAGCGATCAATCGTTTTGTTAACAAAAAAAACTTGCCTTTTCTCATTTCGGCTTATGGAAATTACCGTCAAAAATTTCAAGGCGAACCTTGGGATTTAATAATCTGTGGCGATGGCGAATTACGTCCTCTATTAGAAAAACAGATCACCGATTCGGGGATTGATGAATTTATTCATCTTCCTGGGTTTCTCCAACAAGAGGAATTACTACCGTATTTTGCCCACGCTGGTTGCTTCATCCATGCTAGTCGTCAAGAACAATGGGGATTGGTGGTTAATGAAGCGATGGCGGCGGGTTTACCCGTTTTAGTATCCGATCGCTGTGGGTGTTTTGAAGATTTAATTCTAGAAGGAATTAATGGGTTTGGTTTCGACCCGGAAAACTTGCAACAGCTAGTTTCGTTAATGACTAAAATCAGCTCTAAGGAACTGGATTTACAAGCTATGGAAAAAGCTTCCTTACACCATATTCAAGAGTTTTCCCCGGATCATTTCGCTCGTAGATTACTGCAAGCCATTGAATACGCCACAACACATTAACAATTTTAATGAAAATTCTTATCGTCATTCCCGCTTTAGGTTCTGTTTATGGTGGGCCTTCTAAAAGCGTCTTGGAATTTTCTCAAGCTTTGGGAAATCGAGGGCTAAAGGTAGATATTGTTACCACTTCCGCTAATGGCAATACTAAGTTAGGTGTCCCCACTGGCACATGGATTCAAGAAAAATTTTATCGCGTTCAATATTTTGACTACTGGAATATTTTCGATTATAAACTTAGTTTCTCTTTAACTAGCTGGTTATTGGGTCACGTGAAAGATTATGATCTCGTTCATACCAATGCTATTTTTTCTTATCCAGTTCTACCGGCTCATTGGGCTTGTCAATTACACCGAATTCCTTATATCATGACACCTCACGGGATGTTAGAACCTTGGGCATTAGCCTATAAATCTTGGAAGAAAAATTTCTATTTCACCTTATTAGAAAAACCAGCCCTTCAAAGTGCCAATGCTATTCAAATGCTAGCATCTACCGAAGCCAAAAGAGTAGAGCCGATCGCACTTAAAACACCCCTCGTTATCGTCCCCAATGGAATCCATCAGCAGGATTTCCAGTGTTTACCCGATGCCGACCTTTTTTATCAACAATTTCCCCACACTAGGCACAAAAAACTGATTCTTTTTTTAGGACGTATCGACCCGAAAAAAGGATTAGATTTACTTGCTGGGGCTTTCGATCAAATTCATCGTCAATATAGCGATACTCGTCTCATTATTGCCGGCCCCGATAACACCGGCTTCCTAAAAACGGCTCAAAATTATTTTGTGGGGGCTAGTTGCCGTGAGGCTGTTACTTTCACGGGAATGCTGACCGGCCCTCTTAAATACGCGGCCCTAGCCGCAGCTAGTATTTATGTTGCCCCTTCTTACTCGGAGGGATTCAGTATTTCTGTTTTAGAAGGCATGGCTACAGGATTACCTTGCGTTATTACTACAGGTTGTAATTTCCCCGAAGCCGAAACCCACAAAGCGGCCCTCGTCGTCGATATTGATGCCGACCAAATCGCCAATTCTCTGCTTTGGTGTTTGCAAAATCCCCAGCAAGCAAAAGCAATGGGCGATCGTGCCCGTCAATTTATTTTTGAAAAATACACTTGGGAAAGTATAGCTTCGGAAATGGAACGGGTTTATCAAAAATATTGCTATTCCAAATTATGAGGTACAATTTCTATGCCAATTTCTACTAATAATTACGAGTTTTCTTACGAAAATGGTGAACCTATCCACCATCATAGTTATTTGTTAAATCCCATTTTAAAATTAATTCAGCTAGGTAAAAACTTAAAGCCAGAGCAAAAATTAAAAATTCTTGATTTGGGCTGCGGCAATGGAAGTCTCACCCATAAAATTGCTCAACAAGGTTACGAAGTAACCGGTATCGACGATTCCACATCGGGACTGTTATACGCTAGGCAAAATTTCTCTCAGTGTAAATTTATCCAAGCCAGCGTTTATAACCTTCCTGATGATAATTTGACTGGCAGTTTTGATGTGGTGGTCACTGCTGAAGTTATCGAACACTTACTTTATCCGCGAGAACTGTTAAGAGCGGCTAAAAAATGTTTAAAACCCGGGGGACAGTTGATCATCACCACTCCATTTAACGGTTATTGGAAAAATTTGGCTATCTCACTTTTAGGAAAAATGGATCAACACTATACAGCTCTTTGGGATGGGGGACACGTGAAATTTTTCTCGGTAGCAACCCTGAGCCAATTGTTAAAAGAAGAAGATTTCACGAGAATTAATTTTAAATTTGGCGGTAGATTTCCTTGGTTATGGAAATCTATGGTTTGTTCATGTTTCACAGTTGATACTGAAGATAAATAGCTAATTTATAAATGTGTTAAATACTATCACTCCCTTGCTTCTCACCTTTAACGAGGTGGCCAATATCGATCGCACCCTACAACAACTGACTTGGGCCAAAAAAATCATCGTCATCGATAGTTACAGCGATGACGAAACCCTAGAAATTTTAGCCTCCTATCCCCAAGTTCAAGTATTTTCAAGAAAATTCGATACTCACGCCAATCAATGGAATTACGGTTTAGAACAAGTCGCCACCCCGTGGGTCTTATCCTTGGACGCCGACTATACGCTATCAGCAGAATTGATCGCCGAAATTGGCAACTTATCTGAAGACTCGGAGGTAGATGGTTATTTCGCCAAGTTTAAATACTGCATTTTCGGTAAACCCCTTCGCGGTGCGATTCTTCCCCCCAGACAGATTCTTTTCAAAAAAGAGCGATCGATTTATATCGATGACGGCCATACTCAACTATTACAGGTGAAAGGTAAATCCGGGATGCTGTCCGGTTATATCTATCACGACGATCGTAAACCTCTCGGTCGTTGGTTGGGAGCGCAAGATCGCTATATGATACTAGAGGCGAAAAAACTTTTAGAAACTCCTTTCGCTCGGTTGAGTTGGGGCGATCGAATCCGCAAGCAAAAAATTCTCTCCCCCTTCGTTATTCTCATTTACTGTTTGATCTTCAGGGGAGGAATCTTCGACGGCTGGCAAGGTTGGTATTATGCTTTTCAACGTATGTTAGCCGAAACTATTTTAATGCTTCGGCTCACCGAGTGCGCTGTTAATAGTAGTGAGAAAAGAGAAGCGAGAAAAGAGCCGAAATTTAAAAATTCCTTTAAATAGCCGGTTGCTAGATGAACGTGTTATTAAGCATAACGTTGTTATTAATAATTCCCATTCCTTGATCACTAGAGAGAAACTGTCCTATTGTACTGCCGGTATTTTGCTGAAAAACATTCATATTAAAATTAGGAACGTTGACGTTAGATTGAGAGGGATACATATTCATATCGATAGCCACATCGACATCGCTCAGGGAATTTTTACGGACAACTGCACCCAAAATGTTCGTACCTTGCTGTGGCGAAGTTCCCATGTAGGGAAAACTAATCCCAGTGAGGTTATCCTGAAACGAATTATTGGTCACTTGAGTAAAATAAGCGGGCATGAAATAATCTGATTGTCCCGACCATAGGGCGACTCCCGTGCGAAGTTCGTGAAAAGTATTGCGATCAACGATCAAGTTAGCCGCCCCGTGATAGGTTTGCACTCCCGATGAGGCCGTATGAGCCGGAGAATAAGTCGCCTCCGCCGTACCATCGAGCTTATTATTGTAAACGACGATATTACTGGGTATTTTCGTGGCCACAATAACACTAGAAGCATCGGGTATCACATTCCACTCACCCTGAATTTGATAAGTATTATTGCTCGAATTAAAAGCACCCAAGGCTTTACTTTGACCGAGGCCTTTTCCTTTAACGATACTCAGTTGCCAGGGTTGATTTATTGAATAAGGAGATTGAAAACTAACCGTGTTTCTGGTAGCCCCTGTGACCGCACCGAAAGAAGCTGTGCCTTCCGTTTCCCACATAATCTGTTCGCCCGAATTACGATCGATACCATTAGCGGGGGGAGGGGCCATATCGATAGTTTGATTGTCACCGAAATACTGATTCTGAGAAATACCCCAATGAGATTGATCCGTGAAAAAACGCCCTTTAGCCCATTTCCCATTATTAACATTAGTAGTATCTAAATTTTGAGCCGTGGTATTAGTAATGGAAACCATTTGCGTGCCAAAACCGTGCAAAATAGAGTCAGTATAGCCAGTGCCGTAAAAATTAGTGCCATCGATAAAGATCTGTTTAGCAGTGCCCAAAAAGCTTTCTTGGCCGATGACATCCGAATTTTTCATCAATATCTCGCTACTATTATGCCAATCAAAAGGGGTAGCACCTTCGGCCTTGATTTTGACATTAAGATATTGCAGGTCGGCAGTATCTCTTACTTGAGTAACAACGTTGAGATTTTTTACCCGGTCATGATTGGCATCTAAAGTGAGATTTTGGAAAGTGATTTTGCTTCTACCGGAACCTTCCAACAAAAAGCCTTGATCGAAGCCGTCGGCCGCTTTAATGGTAGTAACATCTTTGCCATCTCCTAGCCAACGTACTTTATCCCAGCCGAGAAAAAGAGATTGGCTGGTAAGGTAAGTTCCACCTGGCAAATATACAGTGGACATATCCACATTGTCAGCCGCCGCAATCGCCGCTTGTATTGCGTTACTATCATCGGTGATCCCATCCCCCTTAGCCCCGAAATTCTTAACATTAAATACCTGTCCGCTATAATTCATGCCAGCATCAACGGTTATCGTCAGGGGTTTTGACCAGCCGTATTGTCCCCCATCCTTGTTATAAACATAAACCTTATAATCCCCGTTAGCCAAACCGGTAGGAACTTGAAAATCCACTTTATAGGGGTTAACCTTAACCACCGGGGCCCAGTAACCTTTTCCCGCAGTATCTTGTAAATAAACCGCCGAAGATTGTATGCCCCCATTTTGAGATAAATTCCGCCCGTATATAGAAGCTACTTGCCCTCTCGTCGCCGTCTGTTGCACCCACCAGGATTCGGTTTGATTGATGGCTACAGGGGCGCTGTATCCTGCGCTATTCTGGGCCCAAATCAAGAAGGATGAACCTGCGGGCAAAGTATTGGGTAGGGTTATCGCCGCTACATTTCCATCTAATTTTTGAATGGACGCTTGTACAAGAACACTATTGTTAGCGTTGGTCTGACCGTATACCCAAAATTTAGTATCTTGACCGATACTCGCACCCGTCAAATTAGAAAACTGCCACCCGGTTAACACTATGGTGTCACCCGCTTGTCCCGTCCGCGTCCATTCGCCGATCTCAGGACTCGATGAATTAGTCGCAACTCTACTGAGATTAGCGGCATTGGCTACGAAGGGCGGTGTAAATATATCTGACCCAGCTGGTAAACCGGGGTTATTCGTCGGGGTATTTGTTACTAAGTTGGGTAGGACAACCGGCAAATTAACAGCAACTTTGACGGTTGCTGTTGCAGTCCCCCCATTACCATCACTAATAACGTACTTAAAACTGCCATTGCCAACAAAATCAGTCTTCGGTGTAAAAAGCGGATTACCTTGAGCATTAAGAGTTACACTCCCGTTAACTGCACTGCTGACAGAAATTACTTTCAATATATCACCCGTATCCGGGTCTCTGTCATTAATTAATAAATTGCTGGATAAAAAAGTAACGGCTTTATTTTGAGTAGTTATGCCCGAATCCGTGTTAGCGACGGGTTTATTATTAATTCCTGTGCTTGCAATAGTCGCTATTGCCGAGGCTGTTCCTCTTTGACCATCGCTGACGGTATAAATAAAGCTATCTGTGGCTACTTTTCCCGATCCTAATGAAGTAAATTTTTTATGGGGATTGTAAGTGATGTTTGTTCCATCGAAACTAACCAGACCGCGGGAACTAGTGCTATTGATTGCAGTAATTTTAAAAATATTGCCATCGGTGTCACTATTATTATTGAGAAGCGTCGCCCCTGAAATTATCAGACTTTTATTTGGGGACGTGGAGAAAGAATCATTAATAGCAATCGGTACAGAATTGATCGAGGTAGCTGTTTTTGCGATCGTATTTTCAGATTTTTGGGTTTTACTCCCAGAAATATTGTCGGGGTAATTATTTGGCGCAATATTACTAATCTCTGTCGTCCCTGATAATAGAGCGATCGGGCTATAAGTTGGTAATGTGTTTGAAGTCATATGTTTTGAGCGTATTAAGGTGTGGTTTGATTCAGTTAGCGAGTATTTCGCCTCATTAGCATTCTCAATAAAAATCACTGCCTCATTAGCATTCTCAATAAAAATCACTATTGAGAATAAATGCACCTAGAAAATTGGCAAAATCAAGGTTTCAGATGCGAGCAAAAACAATCACGTCTAACGATCGAGTGACCCTTGATTCATGGGAGTTAATTAACTTACTTACTAAATTTTTCTGTTATTGGCTAAATCCATTATTCATAGTAGTTAAACGAATGGGTTCAGAAAGAATGACTAAATGTTGAGTTTACATAAATATTTTTCGTCCGTATATACCGATTCTGTATATACCGAAGAGATTTGAAAAATATATTACAGGTATAATAAGCTTCAGTATATTTACTAAGAGCTTGTTATTATTATTCGTGGTAGTCAGGCAACATTATGAGTAATTTATTTTACTAGAATACATAGAGGTAAGTTGTATGAAAATTTCAGCTCTTTTGGAGCTGAGAGAGCAGGACTATATTGCGAATATGAAACATATTCTTGTAGGTTATCCTTTAGCACAATACTCAAAAATTGTTAATAACTCGATCACCAAAAGAAAAGAAATAGGTTAAACGAAACCGATTTCTTCGGGAAAGTGCAATAAAAGACTAAGCGAGGCTTCAAGTGAATAAATTATTTATTTCAGGTTCAATAATTAACGGTTATTTATGGCAATTATATCCATTGCGTATTTTTTTCCTCTCGCTTATTCTATATTTTATGTTTTTTAGGAAAAATACTCCGTATTTTAGAGCTAATCAGATAACCTACGGATTAGCCCTGATATGTATAATCAGTATTATCATTTCCATCTTACTTTTATACTTATTTCCGCTCTCTATATTTCCAGAGCCGACGGGATACTATGAAGTAGGAACAACTTCATTACATCTAGTCGATCGATCCCGTTTAGAACTATGCGATAGTGGCGAGCGTTCCTATAGGGAGCTAATGGCGCAAATATGGTATCCATCAGAGCGACTAGAAGGAGAAAAAGCTCTGTATTTAAAAGATCAACGCTTAGTACCCCATAAATTACCATTCATTCATCTAGGACTGGTGAGGACGAACTCTGTAGAGAATGCGCCGGCCGCTCGGATAGACCCTTCCTACCCGGTCATTCTCTATAGCCCTTCGTGGAACGGTTACAGAACCGAAAATACCTTTCTCTCAGAAGAACTCGCCAGTCACGGTTTTATCGTGATCGCCCTAGAACATCCCTGTGCGGTTCCTCTGGCCATATATCCAAGCGGTAAAATAGTTCGGGGCAATCTGCCGGCCCCTGATTATACTTCTTCCGATCAAGCGCTGATAAATTTCCTCCGGCTAGGGGATGAACAGGTGCTACTACGAACTCAAGATATTATCTTCGTCATTAATGAATTATCGGCAATTAATGAAGGTAAAATTCAGACTCCCTTAACGCATCTTCTCGCTTTGGATAGAATGGGAATTTTTGGCTATTCCTTCGGGGGTGCCGTCGCAGCCGAATCATGCTTCCAAGACGGGCGATTGAAAGCGGGATTGAATATGGATGGACTTTTATTCGGCAGAGTTGCCGAAGAGGGTACATCCCAGCCCTTTTTCTTCATGAATTCAGATTATCCCCGGCCTACGTTCAGTGACCTTAACTCATCGAACGGTACTTTCCGGCGAGACTCAGAAATTAACGCGCTCGGTTACGAACGAATGGATAACTGGATAAAACGCTACGGCGGTTATTATCTAACTTTATTAAATTCCTCTCACGTTGATTTTTCGGACACTCCCCTGAGATCTCGCTTGAGAACTCTGAAATTAAATAACCATACTCCGGCAATACGATCGAGTAAAATCCTCAGTTCTTACGTGGTGGCTTTTTTTAGAGAATATCTACAGGACTTTCATTCATCCTTACTCGATGATGGAACGAATAATATTTACCCAGAGGTTAGTTATCGACACTATACAGCAATTAATTAGTAATAGACCTTGAATGGAAGCATCCCAATTATGCCATACACACCTCACCCGACCGTGATTCAAATCACGGTCTCATGGCAGAAGTCGTTTTAAAACGACGCTTTGCTATCAAACCCAGAATTTATTCTCTGCCGGTGGTTGCAAAAATGGGATGCCCCCTCTTGAATTATTGTGTATTTTTTATTGGACTTACTGAAAATGAATAATCAACACCTACTTTGGCGACGGCAATATGTAATCAACAAAAATCTCAACACGGAGATTTACACTTTCGAGATCGATCGGTCTAGCCTTGACGAAATCATAATCCCTAACGAGGGTCAAAGCAATAATTTATTACCTATTTTATTAACAGTGATGAAAATTTTGCTGTTCAAAGATACGGGAATGAAAAATATTGGAATAACAGTATCTGTCGATCAAGAAGTATCAGAGAAATTTCCTAAATATGTCAATATTATCACGGATATAGAAACAGAATTAACATTTGATGATTTATTAAAAAAGGTTGATAATGCACTGAAAGTGATTGACGGTGAGCAAATAATCACGGACGACCCCAGTAATATTCCTGAGATATTTTTTAAATGCGGGGAGATAGATAGTACCGGGGAAATAGAAAATTATGTGGCAAGTTCCAATAATGCTAATGACATTTTTGCCTTAAAAGTAAATTTTTTCCATACCGCATTTGAATTATCCGGTATTTTTCAATATGATTCAACTGTATGGGAGATCTCTACTATCGAGCGATTAGCAACGCAATTTAAGGCTTTATTGGAAAATATTAGTGTTGGGCGAAAAAGCTCAATTTCACAACTACCCCTAATTACTGAAGAGGAAAGACGACGCGTATTAGTAGAGTGGAACGATACTAGAGGTGATTATCCGAGGGATAAGGGTATTCACGAAATTTTTGAAGAGATGGTAGAACAAAATCCAGAGGCAACAGCGATCGTTTTTGAAGATTATCATTTGACCTACTTGGAACTTGATCGACGGGCGAATCAACTCGCTCGCTATCTAAGGCGGTTAGGCGTGGCAAGCGAGAGCTTAGTGGGAATTTGTCTGGAACGCTCGTTGGACACGATCATGGGTCTTCTCGCAATCCTCAAGGCCGGGGGTGCTTATGTTCCTCTAGATCCTGATTATCCCCGGGAACGTCTATCGGAAATACTCTCCGACTCGGGTGCGGAACTAATTCTCACACGAGAGAAATGGCTGGATACCCTACCGGAATCCCAGGCGACTATTGTTTGCTGGGAAACAGTAGCGGGATACTCCTCCGAAGAAAGTCAGGACAAGTTACCAGACATCGGAAACGGAGAGAGACTAGCGTACGTGATGTACACATCCGGTTCGACAGGGAAACCGAAAGGGGTGTGCGTCGTCCATCGCGGAATCGCTCGCCTAGTCAAATCGAATAACTACGCTGACTTCGGGCGAGATCAAATCTTTCTTCAACTGGCTCCCCTCTCTTTTGACGCTTCCACTTTCGAGATCTGGGGAGCTTTACTCAACGGCGGGCGACTCGTCATTTTCCCCGCGACGAAACCTTCTTTAAAGGAGATCGGACAGGTAGTCAAACAATATAACATCAGCACTCTCTGGTTAACGGCCGGATTATTTCATTTGATGGTCGATGAACGGCTTGAAGATCTGACGGGTTTGCGTCAATTGATCGCGGGGGGAGATACTTTATCTGTTTCCCACGTGCTCAAATGTATAACTCAGTTGCCATCCTGTCAGTTGATCAACGGTTACGGGCCTACGGAAAATACAACCTTTACCTGTTGTTATCCGCTTACGGAAGCTAATTGGAGTGGTTCTTCTGTTCCCATCGGCAGGCCGATCGCCAATACGAAGGTGTACGTACTCGATCGTTTTCTCGAACCGGTGCCAATAGGAGTGCAGGGGGAACTATATATCGGGGGGGACGGCTTGGCTAGAGGATATTTGAACCGTATTGAACTGACAGCCGAAAGATTTATCCCCGACCCTTTTGGCGATGAAGGAGACAGATTGTATAAAACCGGGGACATAGTACGTTACTGCCCGGATGGAAACCTCGAATTCATCGGTCGGGTAGATGATCAGGTAAAAATCCGCGGTTTCAGGATCGAACCGGGAGAGATCGAAGCTGCTTTGAAACGCTATCCAGGTATTCGTAACGCGGTGGCTTCGGTACGAGAAGACAGGCCGGGGGATAAACAGTTAATAGCTTATTGCGTCTGGGAACAGGGGCAGGTTGAGGATTACGGTAATCTACGCTCCTATTTACGGGACACGTTACCCGAATATATGATCCCGGCGATTTTCCAACCGTTAGAAAGCTTACCCCTGACCCCTAACGGTAAGATCGATCGTCGGGCCCTACCCGCCCCCGATCGAGGGAAGCCGGAATTAGATAAGGATTACGTCGCTCCTCAAACCCGATTCGAGCTGATTCTATCGGACTTGTGGAAAGACCTTCTCCAGTTACCTGAAATCGGTATCCACGATAATTTCTTCGATCTTGGCGGTAACTCTCTATTGAGCGTGCGGGCAATCAATCGGCTGGAGAAACAATTTAATATAGCTATCCCCATCGTCACATTTTATGAATACCCCACTATTCACGCCCTAGCATTCTATCTATCGGGAAAACGATCTCTTATACAAGAAAGAGACGGTACACCCCGCCCGGAACCAGAGGGGACAACCAGAGGGGATATTGCCATCATCGGTATGGTGGGGCGCTTTCCAGGTGCTGGGGATGTAGAAGAATTATGGAAGAATCTTGCTGATGGGATCGCTTCGATCACTTTTTTCACCGATGCTCAACTCGATCCGAGTATAGACCCCGATCTGAAAAACAATCCCAATTACGTGAAAGCGAGAGGGATTTTAGACGGGGCCGATTGCTTCGATGCGGCCTTTTTCGGGATCGGCTGCAGAGAAGCCCAAATGATGGATCCCCAACAGCGAATTTTCCTAGAAGTCGCTCACGAGGCACTAGAGAACGCCGGTTACGACCCCGATCGATTCCAGGGATCGATCGGACTGTACGCCGGTTCGGGCACTAACACCTATCTCGCCAATAATCTCGCCCAACATCCATCTGCGATCGCTAGTTTCGGAGAATTTCAAACCATGCTGGTGAATGAAAAAGATTTTCTCACCACCAGAGTCGCCTATAAATTAAATCTCAAAGGGCCGGCCGTGAGCGTCAACACCGCCTGTTCCACGAGCCTCGTCGCCGTTATCGAGGCCGTTAAGAGTTTGAGAAACCGTGAGTGCCACATCGCTTTAGCCGGCGGTATCTCCATCGCTTCGCCTATCAACAGTGGCTATCTTTATCAAGAAGGCGGGATGCTGTCACCAGACGGTCACTGCCGTCCCTTTGATCGAGAAGCGAGAGGAACCCTTTTCAATAACGGTGTAGGCATAGTCGTACTCAAACCCCTAGACAACGCGTTACAAGATGGAGATCGTATCGAAGCAGTGATCCGGGGCGTGGGTATCAATAACGATGGGGCCAACAAGGTAAGTTTCACCGCCCCCAGCGTCGAAGGACAAGCGGCGGTGATCGGGAAAGCCCTTATAGATGCCGATGTGAAGCCAGAAACCATATCTTATGTAGAAGCCCACGGTACGGCAACCCCCTTGGGCGATCCGATCGAGATCGCCGCCTTAACAAAAGCGTTCCGCACCGGAACGAGTAAAAAAGGATTCTGTGCCATCGGGTCGCTCAAAAGTAACGTCGGTCATTTAGTCTGCGCCGCCGGAGTCGCCGGGTTGATCAAGACGGTCTTAGCATTGAAACATAAACAGATCCCGTCTACCCTGCACTTTCAAGACCCCAACCCCGCCCTCGATCTTCCTAATACGCCTTTTTATGTGAATGATAAATCGATCGAGTGGCTAACCGACCATCTGCCTCGTCGGGCAGGAGTTAGCTCCTTCGGGGTCGGTGGAACTAACGCACACATTATTGTCGAAGAAGCGCCGCCCCTTCATCTATCGGGGCCATCCCGTCCGGTACAGTTAATGTTGCTTTCCGCTCGCAGTCCCGCCGCTTTGGATGATGCCACCAAGAGACTCGCTGGTCATCTCGCAACAAATCCGCAAATTTCCACCGCCGACGTGGCTTATACCTTACAGGTGGGTCGGCGTAACCTGCCTCACCGCCGCTTCGTCGTTTGTGACGATCAAGAAAGCGCCAGATCGAGATTAACGGCCCTACCGCCCCATCACACCGGAACCGGAGAGAGTGGCGAACGGTCACGAGAGATAGTTTTCCTATTCCCCGGGCAAGCTAGCCAATACTCGGGGATGGGAAGGAACCTTTACCGACACGAGCCGGTTTTTAGAGAAACGATCGATCTTTGTGCCGAAATTCTCCGCCCCCAATTAGATCAAGACTTACGTGAGATCCTTTACCCCCCCGAAGGAATCGATACCTCGGATGCGCTACGGCAAACCCAGATCACCCAACCCGCCATTTTCGCCGTGGAATACGCCCTCGCCCAGCTTTGGAATCATTGGGGAATCTACCCCGCCGCCGCCCTCGGTCACAGCGTCGGTGAATTTGTCGCCGCTTGTCTAGCGGGGGTTTTCTCCTTGGAGGACGGGCTGGGATTAGTAGCCTTCCGAGGTCGTCTGATGCAAGAACTGCCCCCCGGTTCTATGTTATCGGTACGTGCGGGCGCAGCGGAAATCAGGGGACGATTAACGGCGGAACTGGCGATCGCTGCTATTAACGGCCCTTCTCTCTGCGTGGTTTCCGGAGCCACACCCGCCATAGAGCGACTGCAAGAGGAACTAGAGAAAGAAGGTATCGCCTGCAAACTCTTGCACACCTCCCACGCTTTCCACTCGCCCATGATGGAACCGATGATGGAACCTTTCAGGCGTTACTGCGAGAAACTGTGCCTACACGAGCCGCGATTGCCGATCGTTTCCTGTATCACCGGGCGCTGGCTGGAGCGGGAACAGGCGATCGATCCCTTGTACTGGGCGGGACTCTCACGAGAAACGGTGCGTTTCGCCGATAGTATTCAGACCCTCTGGCAACAGAGCGATCGGATTTTATTAGAAGTGGGGCCCCGTTCCACCACTACCACCTTAGCCAAGCAACAGGCGCGCGACTTGAAACAACAGGTAGCCATCTCTTGTTTGAGCGATGGGGAGGGTGGAGAATGGACGGGTCTGCTGCGAGCGATCGGCCAACTTTGGGTTGCAGGTGTGTCCATTGATTGGAAACGCTTCTACGAGAGAGAAAACCGTCATCGTCTGGGTTTGCCTACCTATCCCTTTGAACGCCAACGTTTTTGGCTCGACCCTGACCCGACAAAAACGCTCCCCCCACCGGCCTCCTCGGAAATTGCCGAACCTTACGCCAACCTTTCACCAACCCCGGAAAAGACCATGCCACAATTGCGCAAGTTACATTTAATCACCCTCCTTGAAGAAGTTTTAGAAAGTACCGCCGGATTAGAAGCAGAGGGTATCGAGCGAACGGCTACCTTTCTAGACATGGGACTCGATTCTCTTTCTCTCACCCAAGTCGCCCTCGCCTTGACGAAAAAATTCTCGCTTAAGATTACCTTTCGCTCTTTGATGGAAGACTATCCAAGTTTGGCGACCCTGGCGGATTTTCTCGAAGAGCAACTGCCAAAAGATGCTTTTTTACCACCTGTTCCATCGGTTATGACTCCTGAATTTCTCGCCAATAATATACCGATACCGCCTGAATCCACGGCATCCGGTACGATCGAGGCTTTAGTAGCCCAACAGTTACAGATCATGGCGCGGCAACTAGAACTTCTGGGCGGGGGCAGTTCTAGCCCGCCCCGCTCCCCGGAACCGGCGCAACCAGAAGAGGCTGTGAAAATCGGGCGAAGTATGGGGCCCGGGGCGAAGATCGATCGCTCCACACCCACCTCTCTCACCTTAGAACAGCGGGATTTCCTCGATCGTTTTATCGATCGTTACGCGAGGCAAACCGCGGAATCTAAACGGCAAACTGGAGTCCACCGCCCTCACCTTGCCGATCCGCGAACGGTTTCTGGATTCACACCCCTACTGAAAGAAATCGTTTACCCGATCGTCACCGAATACTCTTCGGGTTCAAAGCTTCGAGATGTGGATGGCAACGAGTATATAGACCTGACTAATGGTTTCGGAACCAATTTCTTCGGTTGGTCTCCTCCCTTCGTCATCGAAGCTGTAGAAGCCCAACTGAAAAAAGGTTTCGAGATCGGCCCGCAAAACCCTTTAGCGGGAAAAGTGGCCCGTCTGGTATCGGAGATGACCGATAACGAAAGAGTGGCTTTTTGCAATACGGGATCGGAAGCGGTGACGGCGGCCATACGCCTAGCGAGAACGGTAACCGGGCGCGGTTTGATCGCCATCTTCGCCGGGGCTTATCACGGGATTTTTGATGAAGTGGTGGTGCGGGCGGGAGCCAAGCTTAAATCTCTGCCCGCCGCCCCTGGTATTCTGCCCTCGATGTTGGACAATGTAATGGTTCTCGATTATGGAACCCCGGAGTCTTTAGAGATTCTCCGTTCCCGCGCCGATGATCTGGCGGCGATCATGGTGGAACCGGTACAGAGTCGCCGTCCCGAACTTCAACCCGTGGAATTTCTCCGAGACATTCGCCGTCTCACGGAACGTTCTGGAACCGCTTTCATTTTCGATGAGGTGGTGACGGGATTCCGGGTGCATCCTGGAGGGGCGCAGGCTCATTTCGGGATTAAAGCCGATCTGGCGACTTACGGCAAGGTGGTAGGCGGGGGAATGCCCATCGGTATCGTGGCGGGTAAGAAAGAGTTCATGGACGCACTTGATGGAGGCTTCTGGCATTATGGAGACGCTTCTATACCAGAGGTGGGGGTGACTTTCTTCGCAGGCACTTTCGTCCGTCATCCTCTCGCCCTCGCCGCCGCCGCCGCGGTTCTCGATCGCCTCAAAAGAGAAGGAATACAACTGCAAGAATCTTTAAACCGCAAGGTTGAGCGATTCGTCCATCAACTGCAACAGCATTTTAAAAAAGTCGGGGCCCCGATCGATGTTCATCACTTCAGCTCATTTTTTTACATTACCTATCCCCTATCAGCGCCCTATGGCGGCCTGTTATTTTATCTTCTGCGGGAGAAGGGAATACATATCTGGGAACACCGACCCTGTTTCTTCACCCTCGCCCATTCGGAGGAAGATATTAATTCTGTGATGGCAGCTTTTCAACTCAGCGTGGCCGAGTTACAAGAGGCGGGCTTTCTACCTGGAATTTCCGAAGCGAAAAAAATCCTTTCATCGAGCCGTAACGGGAATCACCCATCCAAGCTCGATGCTCGCTTGGGCAAAGACCCTGAAGGAAACCCCGCTTGGTATATTCGCGATCCAGAACGACCGGGAAAATATTTACAAATAGGAGATATATGATGAGTCAATCCCCAGTAATCGGCGCCAAAATCGAATCCGCACTTCCCGAACCGATCCTCGAAGCGGAAAAAACAGAAGTTCGCAAGCATTTCAATCGCTCTCCGTTCGTCTTCTCCCATAAGTTAGCAGGTCATCCGTTATTCGACATTTCCCGTTTGGTCAAATTATCGGAAACTTTATTAAACACTGAGGGACATCGGCAACCCTGTTGTTATGTCCCAACAGCAGATATTGATAGTAAATGGGGGGAAATGTCCCTGAAAACGAGGATCGCTGCCGCCATCGACCGCATTGAAGAGGATGATTCATGGCTTCTGCTCTACAGTGTTCAAGTCGATCCCGAATACAAAGCTCTGCTCGATCGTATCGTTACGGAACTCGAAGAACTGTTAGGGTTTCCCTTACGCCAAGAAATTACCTGGCTGGACGCATACATTTTTATCGCCTCCCCTCACGCGGTCACTCCTTATCATATCGATCACGAGATCACTTTTCTCTTTCAGATCCAGGGTGAGAGAGAAGTCAATCTTTTTGATGGTAACGATCGTCAAATTCTAACTCCGACCGAGATAGAAAATTATTATTTTGGCAATCTAGAAGCGGCCGATTATAGGGCGCAGAATCAACCGAAGGCGAATATATTCCATCTCTCGCCAGGGAGAGGGGTTCACCATCCAAGTTTAGCCCCTCACCTTTACAAGAATGGAGAATCCTATTCTGTAGCCCTAGGGATTCATTTCTGTCTACGATCGCTCGATCTACAAGCGAGAGTTTATCAGGCGAATTATTATCTGCGTAAATCAGGACTGCATCCAACTCCCCCCGGACAATCCCGATGGAAAGATAATATCAAGATCGCCGCGCTCGGTATTCTCTCGAAGCGAAAACCAACTACTAAATACGAGTTATTACGTTCTGGGGTCACGAGAATAAACAAGTTCTTGAAATTAATTTCCAAACCCCTTAAAAATTTAAAACTAAAAATCAAAAACGTTCTAACGACAGCCCCGATAATCTCTGACTACTATAATTACTGGGCTTTTTCACGTACTCCTAACGCTTATCGAGGCGTGTTCTCCACATTCACCGAAGCTGAACGGGCGATCTCGGAGAGGAAAAGATGCGGTTATGATCAGGCCGGTTATTTTTCTATCGCTGCAGTTGGAGAGTTTAACCCGAAAGATTATCCGATCATCTTCTGGCTACAATCGGTGTTAACCCCTAAAGCTACAATTTTCGATTTCGGAGGTCGCTTGGGAGAGACGAGTTATTATGCCTATCGTAACTATATACATGACCCTAGAGATTGGTGCTGGACTATTTATGATGTGCCGGAAGTGGTTAAAGTCGCTCTGCCGCGGGTTAAAGACGATAATTTAGCCTTCACTTTCGATTTCTCCGATGCGAGCGGTGTTGACATTTTTTTAACCTGTGGAACATTACAATACGTGGAGGGGGATCTAAACGAGCTTTTAAGCGGTTTAGAATATAAACCGACACATATCTTAATCAATCGCGTTCCCTTTTATGACGGGCCGGAGTATTTCACTTTACAGAATCTCTGCTTCGCCTTAACGCCTTATAAAATTCAAAACCGCTCACAGTTCATCAAATCAATTGAATCGATCGGTTATGAACTAATCGATAGTTGGCAAGACCATAGAACCGTTAACATTCCTTTTCATGGCGATCGATTTGTCAGCGGCTATCATGGCTTTTATTTTCGCAGGATCTTTAAAGAGTGAAATATTCTCGATCTGGTTGAATGTTTTTAACTTTATTGGGGAGAGCGTTCGATTTTATCAAGTTCGCATAATAGTAGTTTGGGGATTGATTACTAATTTCAATCCTAGCTTTTAGAAGTTCTTCTTTTCTGTCCTCACTGCTTTTCACAAGATTGACACATAGATTTGCGATCATTATGATCGGGTAATTTATCTTAAAATAAGCTTAAATTATAAGCTTTTTCGTGAAAGATAAAAGCCAATTATAATATTACAAGCATTATAAATTTCTATAATTACAAAGAACAAGAGTTGGAAAAATGTATTCACAACCCCAAAAATTATCAAATTCGTTCATTCCCGTTGATTTCGACCCTTTCGAGAACGGTGAACTATTATTAACCGCCCCTGCGACCCAATCTCAAAAAGAAATTCTAAGTTCCGCGAGAATGGGAGATGAAGCTAATCGCTCGTTTAACGAATCCCAATCTTTACAATTGCGGGGGATCTTGAATCTGGCGGCCTTAGAGAAAGGGCTACAAGCATTAGTTCAACGTCATGAAGCCCTACGCACAACTATTAGCCCCGACGGTAACACTCTTTGTATCGCTGTCTCTTTAAAAATTGAAATACCTTTTTTAGACCTGACCGATCTTCCTCAATCCGAAGTAGCCGAGAGATTGTCTCAAAGGAAGCGGCAAGCCGTAGAATACACTTTCGATCTCGAAAAAGGCCCCCTATTCCGAGCCGAGATTATCAGAACCGGAGACCAAGAACATACCCTTATTCTCTCGGCACATCATATTATTTGTGACGGCTGGTCTTGGGGGGTTCTCGTACCCGACTTGGGTAAGTTGTATACCGCTTTCTGCCTGGGAGTCGCACCCACTCTCGAAAAACAAGAGCGATTTAGTGATTACGCGAGGATGGAACAACAGCGATCGAACACCCCGGAAGCGAACGCCTTAGAATCTTTCTGGGTAAAGCAATTTGCCGATTCCACACCTGTAGTGGATTTTCCCACGGATCACCCGCGCCCCCCCGTGAGAACATTTCAATCAGAGAGGGTCGATCACGAGATAGACGGGGAATTAGTGGCTGGTCTCAAAGCGCTAGCCAAAACCCTAGGTTGTAGTTTCATGACGGTTTTACTGTCGGGCTTTGAAATCTGGCTTTATCGTCTGACCCGACAAAGGGATCTGGTGGTGGGAGTTCCCGCTGCCGGCCAAGCCTCAGCGGGAATGTATAATCTGGTGGGACATTGTGTGAATCTCCTGCCCCTACGTTGCCAGATCGACCCAGAACGATCGTTCGCAGATTATGCACGAGCGCGTAAATCCCAATTGTTAGATGCCTACGATCATCAACAATTGGGTTTCGGAAATTTACTGTCCAAGTTAGCCTTACCGAGAGATTCTAGTCGTATTCCCCTCGTGCCCATTACTTTTAACCTTGATCGAGGCTTGGAAAAAGATAGGCTATCTTTTATCGGGCTGGATGGGGAATTTTTCTCTAATCCCCGGACTTACGAAAATTTTGAAATGTTCCTGAACGCTACCGAGCTAGACAATAAATTGGTCTTAGAGTGCCAATACAATAGCAACCTATTCGACGCAGCGACAATCTCCCGCAGATTAGAAGAATGGGAAGTGTTGTTAAGGGGGATTATTGCCGAGCCGGATCGCCCGCTCGCGGGTTTGCCACTGTTGACCGCGACAGAGAGGGAATGGCTAGAGCGATGGAACCGCACCGAAACCCCTTATCCCCGCGACCGTTGCGTCCACGAGTTATTCGAGGAACAGGCGGCTCGAACACCCGATGCCATCGCGGTCATTTTCGCCTCAGAACAATTGACCTATAAGGAACTGGACGAAAGGGCGACCCGATTGGCTAGCTATTTACAAAAGCTGGGCGTTAAATCGGAAACCTTGGTAGGTTTTTGCCTCGATCGTTCCCTCCATGCCATAGTGGCAATCCTTAGCATTCTTAAAGCGGGGGGGGCCTACGTGCCGATCGATCCCACCTATCCCCTAGAAAGGCAAGCTTTTATGGTGGAAGATTCGGGGGTGGCGATCGTGTTAACCCAAAATTCTCTAAAAGCACAGTTACCCGCAGGACGGGCACGAGTTATCTGTTTGGATAGCGAGTGGGCAGCGAGCGAAGCTTTATCAGCAGATTGGTCATCACCAAGGGCGGAAGTAACACCAGTTAACTTGGCCTACGTGATGTACACGTCGGGTTCCACGGGACAACCTAAAGGAGTTAATGTGTTACACCGGGGTATCGTCCGCCTCGTCAAATCGAATAACTACGCCGATTTTGGCGGTGAGCAAACTTTCCTTCAACTAGCGCCCCTGGCTTTCGACGCTTCCACCTTCGAGATTTGGGGAGCGTTACTTAATGGTGGGCGGCTGGTGATTTTCCTACCAGGCAAACCCTCCCTGGATGAGATCGAAGGAGCGCTACAAAAATACCGTGTCACCACTCTCTGGTTAACAGCGGCGTTGTTTCACCTGATGGTGGAAGAGCGAGTAGAGGCTCTAGGGGGATTACATCAACTGATCGCGGGTGGGGATATACTCTCGGTTTCTCAAGTAAGCAAATATCAGCGGGCTTTTCCCGCCTGTCGGTTGATCAACGGTTACGGGCCGACAGAAAACACGGTTTTCACCTGCTGTTATTCTATCGGGAAGACCGGCGAGTTAGATTCCTCGATCCCGATCGGACGACCGCTCGCCAACACGCGGGTTTATGTACTCGATAGCTTTCTCCAACCGGTTCCTATCGGTGTACCAGGGGAACTATACATCGGTGGTGATGGTTTAGCCCGAGGGTATTTGAACCGCCTAGAACTCACACGAGAAAGATTTATTGCCGCCCCATTCCTCAAAGAGGGAGAGAGGTTATATAAAACCGGGGACATCGTGCGCTATCGAGAAGATGGCAACCTAGAATTTATCGGTCGAGCCGATAATCAAATCAAAATCCGCGGCTTTCGGATCGAACTCGGTGAGATCGAGGCGACGCTGTTACAACATCCGGCGATCGAAGAAGCGATCGTTATAGTCCAGCCCGATATACGCGGCGAGAAAGCAATAGTCGGGTACTTCGTCCCCAGAAAGGAACAGACTCAAAAACCCCAAGACGATAACGAGGCAAAACAGTTGATCGCCCAACTGAGAACGTTTTTAAAGGTGAAAATCCCCGATTATATGATTCCGGCGGCTTTAGTAGCCTTGGAATCCATGCCCCTCACCCCTAACGGCAAAGTCGATCGCTCCGTCCTACCGATTCCCCCTACCATCAGGCCGGCGACCGGAGAGCGCCAGGTCAAACCCCTCACCCCCACCCAATTGCAAGTGGTTCAGATCTGGGAGGAAATTCTCTTGGTAAAAAACATTGGTATTAATGATAACTTTTTCGAGTTAGGCGGACACTCTCTATTGGGAACCCAAATCGTCGCTCGTCTATCGCGGATATTCGCCGTCAAAATCCCTTTGGGAATCTTATTTCAATTCCCCACCATCGCCGAATTAACCCAACGGATCGAGACCCTCGGCTGGGTAACTCGCTCTTTCAATGCCGAACCGATTATTACTACAGAAGATTATGAGGAAGGTGAAATATGAAAACGATCGATAGTTTTCTTTCGGAACTGCGTCAGCGTAACGTTCAAATCTGGCTCGATGGCGACAGGGTTCGCTATCGCGCGCCGAAAGATTCCCTGTCGGGGGAGTTGTTATC
Organism: Chlorogloea purpurea SAG 13.99; assembly: GCA_016903695.1. Taxonomy (GTDB): domain Bacteria; phylum Cyanobacteriota; class Cyanobacteriia; order Cyanobacteriales; family Microcystaceae; genus Chroococcopsis; species Chroococcopsis gigantea_A. Next base: position 59,016 of record JADQBB010000006.1, on the reverse strand, counting down.
AGAATTGAAAGAGCGCAAAGGGGAAATACTTTGTTTATTGCAACAGATCGGCGAACGAGTCCAAAACGAAAATCCCCCTATCGTTTCCATATCGAGAGAACAGGAGTTGCCCGTTTCGCTGTCCCAGCGCCGCTTCTGGTGGCAATCACAGCTAGAGCCGGATAGCGCAATCAATAATATGCCCTATGTATATTCTCTGCGTGGTTCTCTCGATATATCTCTCTTGGAAAAAAGTCAGAACGAGATTATCAGAAGGCATGAAATCTTAAGGATGAACTTGATTACCTTGGACGGACAACCGAGTATAGCGATCGCGTCCGAGTTGTTCCTATCCATACCGGTGATCGATTTACAAGAACTATCCGCCCCACTGCGCTCCGATGAAGCCAAGCGTCTAGCTAACGAAGAGGTGCGGAAACCTTTCTCTCTTGATCACCACCCCTTGTTAAGATTGAAACTTTTGCGCCTAGACAAGGATTATCACATTTTGCTCGTCAATTTACATCGCGCCGTTTGTGATGGGGTATCGATCGATATTTTCTTCCGGGAGTTAATCACCCTTTATCGAGACTTCACTCATGATCAACCGCCGTCACTGCCCCCGTTACCGATCCAGTACGTGGATTTCGCCTATTGGCAAAGTCAACGTTTACGGGGGAAATTGTGGGAATCTCACGTTAAATATTGGAAACAACAGCTAGGGGGTAATTTACCCGTGGTTCAACTCCCCACGGACTTCCAACGCCCACCCCTACCAACTTATCGCGGGGCCCGTTTGTGCCAGATATTGCCTCGATCGTTAAATGAGAAATTAAATATCTTGAGTCAAAAAACGGGCACGACTCTATTTATGTTGCTCTTGACGGCATTTCAACTCTTGATATATCACTATACGAAGCAAGAGGATATAATCATCAGCTATTCTAAATCGGGGCGGGAGCGTTTGGAAACGGAAGGACTGATCGGCCCTTTTTCTAATACATTAATTCTCAGAACACTTTTAGATAAAAACCTAAAATTTCCTGAACTTTTAGTTCGCGTCCGCCAATCTATCCTAGAGGCTGATCTCTATCAATATTTTCCCTTCGAGAAACTGGTGGAGGAAATCAAGTGGGAGGGAAATTCAGAACGATCGCCCTTATTACAGTTGCTATTTGCTCTCAATCCCCCCTGGGTTAACGATGTGGCCCAAGGAGAGGTGCAGTTACCCGATTTAACTTTAACTTCCTTATTCGGTTACGTATACGTCGGAGAGACGAAATTTGATTTAACTTTAGTGATGCGAGAAACAACCGCAGGCTTGAGAACGGTTTTTGAATACAACGCCGATATATTTAAAGAATCCACGATCATTCGGTTTCTTACCGATTTTGAAGCGTTACTATTTCGACTTGTGGACGATCCCGATCGAGATATAGTATCGTTAGCTCAACCGCTGGCCCAGACAAAATTATCTCATCGACTCCCCCCGCGAATCGAAGACTCTAAAGAGAACAATATATATATTAGCTCTAGAGATGAAATAGAGTCGAAACTAACTCACATCTGGCAAGAAGTGATGGGTATGCGTCCTATCGGTATCAAGGACAATTTTTTTGCGCTCGGTGGCAATTCCCTTCTGGCCGTACGCTTGTGCGAGAGGATTCAACAAACTTTTCAAAACAATCTGTCTTTATCGGCTATCTTTCAAGCCCCATCTATTGAAGAATTGGCGAAAATTATCCGCCGTCGAACCCAGCTACCGTCTTGGTATTCTTTAGTACCCATTCAGCCGCAAGGTTCTCGCCCGCCTTTATTCGGTATACATTACCTGAAGTTTCACGACTTATCCCGCCATCTCGGTAAAGACCAACCTATTTATGGATTGCGCTACGGGATAGCCGAATCGATTGATAAAACTTTCTCTTCTCTGCCTTCCATAGAAGACCTCGCCGCTCATTTTATCGAAGAGGCTCGCTTTATTCAACCCCAAGGCCCTTATTTTCTAATGGGTCATTCTTTCGGCGGTATGGTGGCTTATGAAATGGCTCAACAGTTAAGGGCATCTGGTCTGGGGGTTGGCTTATTGGTTTTATTCGATACCTACATAGAAAGTGTTGCTGAGGGTCTGCCTCTACCTTTCCCGACTCGTTTCCATAATTTACTGAAATTGGGGCCGGCAGAATTTATGAAAAGATCTCTCAAAATTTTTCAAGATTTTCGCCATGATTATTTCGAGCGAAAGCCTACTTTAGAAACTGACAATCTATATTATCCCCATTTTCATACAGCAGAGCCACTCAACGCAATCCGGCTCACCTACTCTCCCAAACCTTATAACGGACAGGTCATTCTTTTTCAATCGATCCACCGTTCTATTAATTATTCTGTTATTCCTCCCGAAGATGGATTGAAAAAATTTGTCGGCGACAATCTACAAGTATATAACGTACCTGGAAATCACGGCTCTTTATTGGAAGAACCACATATTAAATTAACGGCAAAAAAATTAAAAAATTTATTGAAAAGCTGAAGCTTAATGCTCTGTTATTTCTCCCTCGGTTTTATTCTCCATTTCTGAACTTTGTGTATTATTGAGACCAAACTTATTATGCCTAACAAAAGAAGCAGACATACCAAAACTCAAAAATTCAATTGCCCCTATTGTAAGGAGCGTATGTGGCGCATGGGAAGCCCCAAATATTATCTGTTTTATCAGGGAAAAATGGAAATGCAAAAGGGACTTAATTTAACTTCTAAGAAAGCCAGTTTCCTAGCTAATCAACGTTCAACTTGTGTTGATAATAATATTTGGATAGAAGAATTTTTCTGTGAAAATGACGGACAAATATGGATGCGTTTATATAGGGGTGAAGACAAAAATATCATTGCTTGCTTGGCTAAAGCGGAGGATTGGAAGCGTACCACGAAAACCATAGATCCAGAAAGATATCACCCTTCAGCCAGCGAATTCACTCTCAAAATGAGTCGCAATACTTCCAGGTCATTCAATCTCTCGCAGTAAAACCAAATCGATCGAGATTTATTTATAAAGTTTCGTCCTCGATTATTTCGGCGTGCATTAATTCTTCGGTTTGGGGGCGACGTAAAGGCATGGTGGTTTTTTCTAATTCTGGCAACCCTACTAACTCTCGTTGTTTCTCCCTCACCTTATTCGGCAATAACATTGGTAAAGGTTCCGCCTCGTCTATCCAGTAACTGGCTACAGGGAGAGTATGTTCTAAATCTTCCAATAATCTAGGAATGATCATTACAGCGTGCAGTTCCCCGATTCTCTCTGCTTCCTGCATACCCGCGTCTATGGCGACCGCCACGTTAGCCACGGAACCTCTGACAATAACCGTACAGAGACCATCACCGATTTTCTCGTAGGAAGCTAACTGCACGTCGGCGGATTTTAGCATCGCGTCGGCCGCCCCCACCATAGCGGGAAAGCCCCTGGTTTCTAATAAACCGATCGATTTATTACTGAGACGGCTATAACCTTTCCTACTCTGGGCCAATTCCACTAGACGGCTACCGATGGGAAATATGGCTTCTAAATTGGGCATCGGGCGCGCTATAACTAATTTAGACACCAACTGTCCGAACTGTTCCGCGGTTTTCGCTCCTTCTTCCACCGCTAATCTCACATCGGCGATATTACCCCGCACGATCGCCGTACAGTGGCCCCCACCTATTTTCTCGTAACCCACTAAAGTCACTTCTGCCGATTTGAGCATCATATCGGCTGTACCGACGATGGCGGGAAAACTTAAAGTTGACACCAATCCCAAGGCACTATCTTTGAGACTTCTTTTTTCTGGTCTCGGCGGTTGTCGATATTGAGGGGATTTGGTCGAAGGGGGAACGCGTCTGTTTATTGGTGATCTAGACATTGAAGGTAAGTCAACCCTAATAGTTACAAGGGGGGGTATTACAAGGGGGATTTTTCTGTTACTATCTAGTGTATCCTGTAAACCTTAACTCCTACTTAAGAATAGAGGGAGTTTATATAATTTTTTATTATCTAGTATAGGATTATGACAGAACAGTTTCAAGAAACAGCTTACCAATTATCCGAGGAAACTGCTCTAGAATTATTTCGATCGCTCCTCCACAAAGAAGGTAGTTGGGTAAACTGGGGGCAAAAATGCCAAACCCTACAAAAGGGCGGTTACGATTCCCAAACCATTTTCGAGCAGACGGGATTCCAAGCCGCCCAACAAAATCTGATCATCGTCGCTTCTCAAGTGTTTGAAAGCTTGGTTAATGGAGGTGCTAAAGATGACTTACTGGATTACTATCGCGGCCCCCGTAGCGACATATTGTACGAATTTCGTATTCTCAACGCCGGGCAACGTCTCGCCGCCGCCGTCTTAGCCAGAGACAAACGCCTAGAGTTAGAGGAAGCCCATGAGGCGGCTAAAGCTATCCAAGAGGTTTCCCATATCTCTCAACTTCCCTCGGAATTCACCCGCGCCGCCGGTGATGCCGTGGCTTATCAATGTTGGAAACGGGCTAAGCAAAAACGGGATTTGCAAGAGCGGGCTCGTCTCATCGCCAAGGGGTTAAAATTCGTCGTCTCCGATAGTGGCAGAAGGGCGATAGAAGCCTTGCTGAGCGACTTCAGTACCACAACCGCTAAAAGTGCGCCCCTACTGCCCGTACATCGCCTGGAGGATGAAGACCAGTTGGCCCGCATCATCCCCTTCGTCGGTGAATATCCCCTGCATTTATCCCAAGTTACCGCCGCTTCGTCTTTAATAGTAGAGCCGATTTTTCACATCGTTGAAGCGATCAAATCTACTAAAATCGTACCTCTACCTGGTTGGCAAAGTGTATTGAAAGCTACAGATCCGGTAGCGATTTTATGGCCTACCGACGAATTACCCCGCTCGATCTCTAGTAAACCAGAGAAGGTATTGGTAGTGATCGATCGCGCGGCCACTTCTTGGAACGAAAATAGTTACTTTCTAACTTCAGAAGAAGATAAGCTGGGTCTACAATGGTTCGCCGAGGAACCGGAGGCCCATTTAATCGGTCAATTAGTGGTAATTTTGCGGGCGAAAAATATTCTCGACGAGAATAACCTGACCGAACCCTGGCAAATGGACGATTAAGGAAGCGTAACGATGAAAGCGGTCATCTGTGGTTATTACGGCAAAGGCAACGGCGGCGATGAAGCGCTGTTAGTAACGTTACTGCAAATGTTACCCCCTGGTGTAACTCCTATCGTCCTCTCCAATAATCCTGCACTGACGAGTCAAAGCTACAGCGTGGAAACTTGTGGAAGTCGGGATTGGCCAATGGTGTGGAAAACTTTCAAATCCGCCGATGTATTCATCTGGGGGGGAGGAAGTTTGATGCAAGATGTAACAGGTCGTCTCAGTCCCGCCTATTACGCCGGTTTAATGACTTTAGCCCAGCGGTTAGGACTAAAAACGATCGCTTGGGCCCAAGGTATCGGGCCCCTAGAACATTCTCTGACCCGTTGGGCGACGCGCACCACGCTCCAAGAATGCACCGCGGTCAGCGTCAGGGATTACGCCTCGGCCGAACTAGTTGCTAATTGGAATATTAAAGCCATTATCGCACCCGATCCCGTCTGGGCGCTAGAGTCGAAGCCGATACAAGGACTTTGGGACTTACCTGCGCCGAGAATCGCCGTTAACTTGCGCCCCCATTCTTCCCTCACCCCCTCCCGTTTAGGGGCTATCGGTGAGGCTTTAAAGGATTTACAAAAAGCCACGGGCGCATTTATCTTATTAGTGCCTTTTCAACTGTCCCAAGATTTAGCCCTAGCCCAAACTCTTTCCGGTTATTTACCGGGGGGTAGTTATGAAATTATCAAGTTAAAAGACCCCAGACAGTTAAAAGGGTTATTCCGGGGAGTGGAAATGACGATCGGTATGCGCTACCATAGCCTGATCATGGCGGCGGCCGAAGATTGCCGGTGTTTCGCCCTCAGCTATGACCCAAAAGTGAGCCGATTGATGACCGAAGTGGGTCTGACAGGTTGGGAAATGTCCGATATTCCCGATGACCCTCATCTTATCAGTCGGGCTTGGCTGGATTTCTATGCTAACGGTGAACCCCTAGCACCGGCGAAGAAAGAGTCTCTGATCGATCGAGCTTTGATGCACAGGGATATTCTGAGAGTTAGAATATGAGAAGGAATATAAAGAAATGTAACAATGACACGGATTATCGTCATCGGTGCAGGGATAGGGGGCTTAACGGCCGGGGCATTATTAGCGCGTCGGGGCTATGATGTCAGGATATACGATCAAGCTTTGGTAGCGGGTGGTTGCGCCTCCACTTTCCGCCGCAAAGGCTTCACCTTCGACGTGGGAGCTACGCAGGTGGCGGGTTTAGAGCCTGGGGGCATTCATCATCGCATCTTCGAGGAGTTAGGGGTAGAATTGCCTGATTCTACTCCCTGTGACCCGGCTTGTGCCGTTTTCCTACCGGGGGAAACCAGTCCGATTTCCCTGTGGCGCGACCCGGATAGATGGCGGGCGGAACGACAGAAACAATTTCCAAGTAGCGAACCTTTCTGGGAATTACTACAGAAACTCTTCGCCGTCAGTTGGGAGTTTCAAAGTCGCGACCCGGTATTACCGCCCCGAAACGGGTGGGATTTATGGCAGTTAGTGGCCGCCCTGCGCCCTGAGACGATGATCACAGTGCCTTTCGCCCTCATGACCGTGGGGGATGCCTTACGCCTGTACGGGCTGGGGAACGATCGACGCTTGCAGACTTTCCTAGATATACAGTTAAAATTATATTCCCAAGTGGGCGCGGATGAAACGGCCCTTCTCTACGCGGCGACGGCCCTTGCGGTATCTCAAGCGCCTCAAGGATTGTCCCATCTAGAACCGAGTATGCAGGTGTTGAGCGATCGTTTAGAATCGGCTCTAATAAAATACGGTGGCAAATTGCACTTACGCCACACGGTAGAGAAAATTATCACCGAAAACGGTAAAGCGACGGGTGTAGTGGTGCGAAATCAGAAAACGGGAGAAGTAACCACGGAAATTGCCGCTCATATAGTGGCTAATGTGCCGATACAGAATCTCCCCGGTTTATTGGATAGAGAAATCATTCCGGGGCTTTATAAACTGAGAATTGATAAATTACCCCAGCCATCGGGGGCGTTCGTTTTATATCTGGGAGTGGATAGAAGCGCCATACCCGACCATTGTCCGCCTCACCTTCAGTTTCTTTACGATTATGACGGGCCGGTAGGGGAAAATAACTCTCTCTTCGTTTCCGTGAGTAAACCAGGGGATGGACGCGCACCGGAAGGTAAAGCTACCATCATCGCTTCTTCCTTTACCGATGTGGGGGCTTGGTGGCGCTGCGATGAGGAAAAGTACGGGCAACTTAAGGAAAAGTATACCAAAGGGGCGATCAAGAGATTAAGTTCCTATTTCCATCTAACACCGGAAACCATCATTCACCAAGAAGCCGCTACACCCCGAACTTTCGCCCATTTCACCGGCAGAGATAAAGGTATCGTGGGCGGTGTCGGTCAGAGAGTTTCCACTTTCGGCCCCTTCGGTGTGGCTACTCGTACACCTATCCCCGGTTTGTGGTTGGTGGGAGATTCTACCCATCCCGGAGAAGGTACGGCGGGGGTAAGTTATTCGGCCTTAACCGTCGTGCGTCAGATTAATTCTTAATTATTTGGTCAGGAAATATATATGAGATCTTGGTGAAAATATGTGAGTTTTATAGATTGTGGCTTCACGGTTACTTACCTATGATGATGCAAAAGAGTTAGAGATTTGTCTTCACAGAACTCTACATAAAGCCACTCATCATACTTTCGGAGTCACTACTATGCACCTCAACAATAGCTTTTTAGCTCCTATTTTTTCTTTCGTCACTATCTCCACACCTTTAAGTCCTGTTAAACCTGAGATACAAAAAACAGACACAGCCGAGAAATTATCAACACTGGAACAATTAGTTAAGTGCCAAAAAAATAACGAGCTGATATGCGTTCATACTAAAGACGGGGAGGGGAAAATAAAAACTAGTTGGGTAAAAGGTTGTCTGTTGCCATAACTTGATCATGATTGAATTGATCGTGTTTCCAATGAAAAAGCTCGGAGCTACTAGGGGGCTTCATCGATACAGGACTTAACAGCATCGGCATTAGTTAGTCCTGGGACGGCAGTAGAGTTATCGGCGGTGAACTCGGCGATAGTATAAATTTGATATAAACTATCCTGATTCGGCCTCCCTATAAGTTGAAGATTATTCCACCAATTAACTTCAACTTTATTGGGGTAGATTTGCGCAGCGAAACAGGTAAATAGATAGGGTCTGTTTTTGTCGTATACCGCCCCTATTATCCTATTGGTCAACCGCACGTACGAAACGCTTTTTCGTAACCCGCTCTCATAAAAATGATTATCCCCGCCAGGTAGTTTCTTGATATGGTAAACCGATTGTGCCTGTGCGAGTTTAAGTTCTATTAAGTCTGGCAAACATAAAAAACATATGACAACTAAAGGTAGTCGCAGAAAAGACAATTTCATCGTTGAATTGAGTAATTTGCTGTATTATTTACTTAATTTAGCTAATTTTTTATGTTGCGCCTATCTCAACTTATAAATTTTACCTTTTTTTTATTTTTAATAGGAGTCTCTATATCTGCTTGCAGCCAGGCTGGTAATAATGAGAATATAAAAATTGTAGCCAGTCCCGATATAGAGGTAATGCCGGATTCCCGAAAACAAGCCCAATCCATATCTATAAAGGAAAATCCTTCACCCATTAACAAAAAGTCCGTACCGATGAACGATAACTATCAAGAGATATTAGGTCTTAAAGTAGGATGGACTAAAAATTTAAAAATCGATGATGTGGCCTATGACATTTATATACCGTCAGGATATAAACTCACCGCGGCTTTACCTTGTGTTTTAGTGTTGCCAGGATGGAATTTTCCGAGAACGAGTTGGGTAAAAAATAGTAATTTGCCCAGTTATGCCGATCGCTATGGTTATATACTGATCTTGCCGGAGATGGGCAAAACTCTTTACGAGAGTCAATATTATCGGGAAACTTCCCTGAGATGGAATAAAGTTCCAGGCGGCCAATTCATTCAGACTCGTCTCATCCCAGAAATTGCGCGCCGACACAATCTCTTAAAACCTGGTGGGTACAATATGTTATTAGGCTTATCCACGGGGGGGCGAGGAGTAGCTTTAATTTCCCTAGAGAATCCCGATATATTCATTGCCGGTGCGAGTCTCTCTGGAGATTTCAGTCAGGAGAATATGAAGGGAGACAGATTAATGAAGTCCGTATACGGGGATTACGGTAAATTTCCTCAACGCTGGCTTGGTAGGGATAACCCTCAACGTAGGGTTAATGAGTGGAAAATGCCTTTATTTCTTTCCCACGGGCTAGAAGATAAGGTCGTACCAGAGTCCCAAAGTCGCCTGTTTTATCAACGCTTAACAGCGCGTTTCGGCAGTACACCTTTAATTCAATATCAGCCCGTCGTGGGCGCTGACCATAATTATCAATATTGGTCTTCCCAATTACCTTACGTATTTCAGTTTTTTAACGGGATTATTAATCCCTGATTTGCGGTCGTTATCTGGTTAAGCTTGTTAGAAAGCCGATCGATGATAGGTTTGATCACGCCCCCGACTAAGAGACAATGGCGTTAAAAATTCTCCTCCGTGTTTCGCTCACTCAATGGTACGATCGAGGATGTTCTTCCCCACTTCTTGAAAACATGAATAATGTTGTCGTCAAAATTAAACGACTTCATCCCGATACACAGATTCCCCGCTACGAACACTATGGCGATTCCGGGGCGGATTTAGTATCGGTCATCTCCACGGTAATCGCACCTAGAGAGTGGCGGGGCATACCCACCGGCATCGCCGCAGAAGTCCCACCGGGCTACGAGTTACAGGTGAGACCTCGCAGCGGCCTTGCTCTTAAACAAGGTATCACCGTTTTGAATACCCCAGGTACGATCGATGCGGGGTATCGTGGCGAAATAGTAGTTATTTTACTCAATTTAAATAGCGAACCTTTCTCCATCGTCAAAGGACAAAAAATCGCTCAACTAGTAGTGGCCCCCGTTATCTTCGGGCAATTCCAAGAAGTAGAAGAATTAACCCCATCAACTCGAAATCAGGGCGGTTTCGGATCTACCGGTACTATTTATACAGGGGCGAACAATGGCTGAGCAAAATTGGGAATCTTTGAGCCATCAAGAGAAAGAGTTATTGCAGCCATTCGTCACCAATCTAGACGAATCTATCTTCGGTTTACGCAATCTCCCGGAAGTGGTTAAAGGCGCTTTATTTTCCCGTTATAGTCGTAGCGAGAAAAGCCTGCGGCGCATCTTGCTCGATGAATTTATCAACGCCCCGGAAGCTAATTTTAGCGAGATGGTGGGCGTTACTAATTCCGGCAATCAAATTATAGCCACCGAACTCGCTGAAGCTTTCTACGATCGTGTTCTCATCGGCTACGGTGATGATTCGGTGGCCGAATTGGGGGGCGCACACCTAGGTTGTGAAGGGATTAGTAACATAGCGGCCAAGGCGTTGGAAGATAGCCGACTCGGTATATCACCCTTGGAAAAATCCACCCGCTACGTTCGTTTTGATCGCAAAATTAACGGGCGTTATAGTTATTGTCGGGAAAGTTCGATCGTCAGTAGTAAGTACGCACAACTCTATGAAAACACTTTAGACCATCTCTTCGACACTTATAGTAATCTCATCGAACCCCTATTAGATTGGGTGAGACAGGGGACACCTAAAGATGAAACTACGGGTAATCGCGCTTACAATAACGCCACTCGCGCTAAAACTTTAGATTTATTGCGTGGTTTATTACCGATGGCTACATTAACGAATGTTGGTTTATTCGGTAATGGTAGAGCCTTTGAATACCTATTAGTTAAATTAGCCGCTTCTCCCCACCAAGAAGTACAAAAAATCGGGGAGATGATGCAGTCCCAATTAGATAAAATGATTCCTTCCTTTGTGAAAAGGGCTAAATCAGAAAGGGGGCGACAATATAGTAATTACCTGCAGGATAATTATCATCGAACCGGATTATTAACGCCAAAATTGCTTAAGCCGGTAGAGGCGATCAATAAAGATACGGTTAAATTAATCGAATACGATCGTGGGGCGGAAGATAAAATCATCGCCGCTATTCTCTACCCTCATACAGACTTAACATTAGAACAAATACAAGAGGCGGTAGAAAATTTATCCGCCGCGGAAAAGCGAGAAATTATCGATACCTATATAGGTGAGAGATTATCGAGGTTTCACAAGCCTGGTAGGGCACTGGAGGAAACTTATTACACCTTCGATATACTCGCTGATATAGGTGCGTATCGAGACCTACACCGTCATCGGGTTATGACCCAAGAACGTCAATTATACACGGTGCGTCACGGTTATGATACACCGATCGAATTAATCGAAGCGAACTTACATCAGGGGTACAAGTCGGCTTTGAATCAAGCGGCCGAAACCACAGAAACAATCGGTCAAGAATTACCTTTCGCCGCTCAATACGTTGTCCCTTTCGCCTATAAAATCCGCTGGCGGATTAAATTGAATCTACGGGAGATCTATCATCTGGTAGAGTTACGCAGTGCCAAACAGGGGCATCCATCCTATCGTTTTATAGCTCAAGAAATGTACAGGCAAATTAAAAAAGTACATCCTAATTTAGTCCAGAAAATGAGTTTCGTTGATTTGAAGGATTATTCATTGGAAAGATTAGCCGCCGAGCAACGTTTAGAGGAAAAGTCAAGGAAACATTAACTATGCAAATCACACATAATTTAAATTTAGAGATTGTGGAAACATTGACAACCTGTAAGCAGACGCTAATGGCTCACTATGGCGAGCGCCTACATTCCCTGCTCCTCTTTGGTTCAGCAGCTCGTCAAACCCTCGGCCCGGAGAGCGATCTAGACTTGCTTGTAGTACTCGAACCCCCCTTAGACTATTTTCAGGAGCTTCGTAGCTTAGTAAATATTCTTTACCCCCTCCAGCTAGAAGCGAGTCACTGGATTTCGGCAAAACCTGCCAGCGAACAAGAGTTTATAGCAGGTGTCACTCAGCTTTATCGCAACATTGAGCAAGAGGGTATAAAGCTATGAGTCCTGCCGAAGAGATTGCCGCCAATTTAGAACGGGCGACTTCAGCCTTATTACCGAACTCGACGCAGTGATTGTTAAGTCTTTAATCAATGCAGTTTAAATCTCCTTGAGTAGTCCTATCAGTTTATATTTACGGACATGGGTTTCCATTATCCTAGTGCGATAAGCTGACCAATCCGCTTGCTTTCCTGCTTGAGAGTATGCCGCCTTCGCTTTTTGTAGCCATTCCACAGCTACTCGGTAATACTCAGCTTTCTTGGCATCCATAATGTCTTCGGCGCGACGTTTGGCATTTTCAATAACCCAGTCTGGGTACTCAGAAATGGCAGAATCCATCACTTGACGAACGAGATCTGAGTCGTAATAGTAACCAGCTTTTTTGTCAACTACGGCAATCGCATCACTTACTAAACCTTCATGGAGAAAGATATTGACTTTTGCTTTATCTATTCCAGACCCCCATCCCTCGTAACTGCGGAGATAATCCAGCAAATCTTCCTTGAGAATTGCCCAATCTTCCAAGGCTAAGGTTTCGATTTTCTGGTAGTCAATAAAATTAGGTTTAGCTTGAAATGCCTTAATTTTAGCAGCGAGCGCAATGTCTGTTTCGTCTAAATCTTCTGCTAGTTTGCTTGTCCAATTAGCTAGTTCATAGTTACGGTCTCCAGGTAAAATTAATCCCCGTTTGGCAATCTCAAGGGCTTCATATGTTGATCCTTGACCTAACAATACTTGTGCTAAAGCAAAGGCTTCTTCCATCCCTGTCAATTTCTGATCAGCCAATTCCATTACTTCATCAATGCGGTTTAATTGCGCCAGCATGATTAAAAATTGTTCGGTTTGTCCTTCTGCTTGGGCTAAATAGAGATATTCTGAATATCTTTTCTGCTGTTCTAGAATCTTAAGACGAATTAAGGTCAGGTTATTGGCGTAATGAGGTGTTTCTCCTTCCCATACTCCTCTGATTTCACCTTGTAAAATTCTTTGTAGGGGTGGATAATCCCAACCTTGACGCAAGGCTTCTAAACTGGTGGCAAAATCAGCATCCCATAGATTTTGCCAACTTTCGAGATTCTCTTTAAGAGTGGCTTTTTCGGATGAGGTTAGTTCTGTGATCAGAATGGCTTCTGTCCAAATTCCGTTGAGGATTTGAGCAACGTCATCATTATCGGCACCGTATTCCTCTATTTCTTGCCAATTGTCCACACAAGCATCTGTAATGGCTTCTAAAATTGCGATCGCATTGTGACCATCCCCTTTTTCTGTAAACTCTCGTGCTTCATCGATCAGCTCGTATAACTCGCTTGGAATTGCTTCGTCTTCCCAACCTTCTTCTAAAGCGCGAACTGCATCTCGTAAAATTTGACGAACTTGACGGCGATAGGGTGCAACATCGATAGTTGGAAGGGGTGATGTTGGTGCGCTGTATCCTTGTTCTTGAAAAAAAGAAGCTTGAGAATGAAGAGTAGTGCCAGCAAGGCGATTAACGTAATATTCAATTTTGTCCAGTAATCCTAGGTCGTCCGCAACTAATTCCTGTATTAACTGTTGGGTTTGAATTTCATCTAGACAATCGAGCATGTCCTCTAATGTCGGACGTTCTTCAAGTTTGGCACTTTGGCGTATACAGGTGAGCAAGGTAGCTACAATATGTTTACACCAACCATCAAAATCATAAGGGCAGGTACATTGGGCTGAGGTAATTTCATTTCTTTCAAACCTGATACTAACCTGATAGTCATTTGATTGACTACCTTCAACTGTAGCGAAAAGGACTTGCCCACGCTGGCTCAATGACCGGACTGCTCTTTGTTGGTAATATTGCTCTCCTCTTTGATAAGATTTGGCATTAGCATTGCGTTTTAAGAGAGCTTCACTAAGTGGGGGAAGTGTCATGTCATAATCTCGTTATTTTGCAACTGGTTGGGGTGTCAAGTTTATACTAACCAAGCAGTTAATATGAACGCTCTCTTGTTTCAGTGTTACTGAATAGGATATTGATCAATAATAGATTATGATGAAGTGAACTTGAATCACAGCTTATAAAAAACCTCTCTAGCCGCTCGATGCACGAGGGAATGACGATAGACTAGAGACTCAATATCCGAGGCGTAGCCCCCGCCGATGACCGCGGCGACCGGATAACCGGCGGCTAAACAACTACTCAATACCATCATTTCCCGGCGGTATATACCGGTGTCGGTAAGGCATAATTTACCCAATCGATCGTTTACATGAGGATCGACTCCCGCATCGTATAACACTAGATCCGGTTTGGTTCCTGTTAATAAATCTGGCAAATATCGGGCTAAAATTTGTAGATACCCATCGTCATCCAAGCCTATGGGTAAAGGCACATCTAAATCGCTTTTCTGTTTCGTACCGGGAAAGTTGGCCTCGCAGTGCATGGAAAAAGTGAACACGTCCCTGTCTTCTTGAAAGATAAACGCAGTGCCGTCGCCTTGATGTACATCGAGATCGATGATGAGAACTTTTTTGACTAAACCCGATTTCTGTAATACTTTACAAATAACTGCTAGATCGTTAAAGATACAGAATCCCGAACCGTAATCGGGGAAAGCGTGATGAGTGCCTCCGGCTGTATTACAGGCTATGCCGTGTTTCAGAGCTAATTTAGCGGTGAGAATCGACCCACCTAAAGCGGTGTGGGTACGCTTGACTAAACCCTCACTCCAAGGTAAACCGATTCGCCTCGCCGCTTTCGCTTCTAATGTGCCACGGCAGAAAGCTTCTACGTATTCTCGGTTATGAACTAAACCTATTAACTCGGTCGACGCTATTTCCGGTGAGTGAATACTGTGTTTATCCGTCACCCCATCTTCGAGTAATAGGTCGTGCAGTAGTTGGAATTTCGGCATCGGAAACCGGTGTCCATCGGGGAGGGGTGTTACATAATCAGGGTGATAGACGACCGGTAATGCCATTAAAGTCCGCCGAGAAGTTTGTACATCAGGGAATTAACGATCGAGAGAGCGATCGATCCTATTAAAGCACTGGGTACGCCCCACCTTAATCGGAATCCCTCTACTAATTTAGCGGCCAGACCGAAGATGATCGCGTTGATCACCACGGTGAATAAACCGAAAGTTATAAAGGTGATCGGAAAAGCGAAAAAGCTTAGAATAGGTCTGACGAAAGCGTTCAACAGCCCGAATATTAAAGCCGAGATCAAGGCTTTCTTGAAGGTATCTATTTCTACCCCGGTGGGTAGTTTAGAAATGATGATCAGACTGACCGATGTTATTAAAAGAGAGATGAGGCTACCGACAAGGGCGTTCATAATATTTTGTTCCTAAATATGTTTATCCTCTATATAAAACATCATTTTGTCCCAAAGATCACTTCGCTTGCCTAGAATTAACAAAACTTTTTCGCCTTCCGCTCTTCTCAAATAGCGAAGCTAATTTTCAAGTAATCCTCTTCCATTTTCGCGGACGATGGTTTCAAGGCGGCTAAAGCTTGGGGTAAAACCAGATTGCGGCGGTGATTGCCGATACGGATGTTCAATTCGTCACCGGTTTTGTTCAGTTGTATCTGCTCTTTCGGTATACCCGGTAGATATAACTCCAAGCTGTAGCTACCCTTACCTTGCACCACCCTGATCGTATTTTCCTTGTAATAAACTTGAGTGGGATCTTCATCCTTGTAAAGGGTGTCTTTCAGCCTTTCCAAAGCGGCTAAGCCACACATCTCTTCTGAATAAAGGGGGACTTCTTTCACCGGTAAAGGATGGAAGTTCTCGTGAATTTCTTCTTTATAAACTTTTTGATTCTCTTTCCATCTCTGGAAAAAAGGATCTGTGACTTGATCAGGGATGATTCGATTGGCGATGACTAAATCCGTGGCCACATTATATAGGCTCAAGTAGGCGTGGGCGCGGAGAGATTCTTTGATCACCATTTTTTCCGGGTTCGTAACCAATCTCACCGAGGTTTGGGTGTTATCGGTCAGAACTTTCTCTAAGGCTTCTATTTGCTCGTAAAATTCGTAAGGTGCGTCCATCACCTCTTTATCGGGCAGGGAAAAGCCCGCAATAGGACGGAATATCGGTTCTACTAAAGGTCTTAACGCGGCTGAGACACCTTGTAACGGTTTGTAAAATCTTCTCATATACCAGCCGCCCACTTCGGGGATACTCAGCAATCTTAAAGCAGTGCCGGTAGGCGCGGAATCGATGATCAGCACGTCGTAGATACCCTCATCATAATGTCTCTTCATGCGGACTAAACCGAATATTTCGTCCATCCCCGGAAGGATGGCTAATTCTTCCGCTTGTACCCCTTCTAAGCCTCTGGCTTGTAAAACCCCGGTGATATAGCGTTTCACTGCGCCCCAGTTGCCTTCTAATTCCATTAAAGCGTCTAATTCGGCAGCGTGGAGATTCGGGCGGATTTGTCGAGGTTCATGGCCTAATTCTAAATCGAAACTGTCGGCTAAGGAGTGCGCCGGATCGGTACTTAGTACCAAAGTTCTATAACCGAGTTCGGCACAGCGTAGCCCTGTGGCAGCCGCTACGGAGGTTTTGCCTACTCCTCCTTTTCCAGTCATCAGAATTACACGCATGGGGTTTTCTTAAAATTGTTTACATTCCTTATCTTAATTATGAGGGATCTAGTCGGTTTGTGTGGGGTGATAACCCTAATGTGGGAGAAATTACGGGAGATAGGGACGGGGTTTTATAATTATTGCGGTTTCTACTACTACCCTTCTCCGATTTTTTCCCTATAATCATCCTATTGAGGTATATGTCATTGGGCCGATCGAGTTCATCGGGACTCATTAGAGAATCATCCGAGTGGGTGAACCTTCGGTAGGAAGCCAAACCACCTAGACAGCTATTACATTCAACTAATTGAGATTAAGTATTGTCAAAGAAGGATTTATATGGAGGCTAATCAAGAAAAACAGCTAATCAAGTTTCTGGGCGAGAAGATGGGTTTACCCGCTAAATCCTTAGAAATGGCTGTTCGCCTTTGTGAAGCCTCTGTAGGTTCTTTACCGATGATCCTCTGGCAGTACGGTTTAATTGATCTGGGTCAGTTAGATCAAGTGTTCGACTGGTTAGAAAATTTAGGTCAGTTTTAAACTTCGATCCAACCCTGTAATTCTTCCCACCCTAACCCCTGACGCACGATCGCCGGTTCTGCTTCGGTAAAATCCACGATTGTGGATACTTCCGTTCCCAATTGAGTTCCATCCTCGATAATTATATCCACCAGCTTTTCTAGGGCATCGAATAATTGTACCTGCTCTAATCCTATAGTGGGAAACTCGCCTTCTTCATCGGGTAAATGGGCGGAAGTGGAGATGATGGGATTATCTAAAGTCCTTAATAAAACTTGGCAGATACTATGTTTGGGTACGCGAATTCCGGTGGTTTTACGCTTGGGATTCATCACCAGTTTTGGTACTGCTTTCGTGGCCGGTAACAGGAAAGTGTAGGGGCCGGGGACTAAATGTTTCATGATGCGATACGCTTGATCTGAAACGATCGCGTAATCGGCAATATTTGATAGGGAAGAACAGAGAAAAGTCAAGGGTTTATCGTTGGATAGCTGTTTCAATTTCCTAACCCTTTCTATGGCGGATTTCGCGTTCAGATCACAACCGATCGCGTAAACTGTATCTGTAGGGTAGAGCATGATCGCGCCTTTTTGTAACGATTGACAGATTTCATCGATCGTTCTCTGTTGAGGATTATTTGTATGGAGAGTGTAAAGGGTAGCCATAATATGAAAAAAATTGCCTATATAGATTGTCCAAGCGGTATCGCCGGGGATATGTGTCTGGGGGCGTTAGTAGATTTAGGAGTGCCCTTAGATTATCTAATCGACAAGTTGCGGGGTTTGGGATTAGAAAAAGAATATCGTTTGTGGGCGGAGAAAGTGACCAAAAACGGGCAGGTTGCCACTAAAGTCCATGTTGATCTTAGTGTAGACCAACATTATTCCCATGAACATCATAACGCTCGTCATCTACCGGAAATTCAATCCTTGATCAATCGGGCTGATTTACCTCCTCTAGCCGCCCGTTGGAGTTTAGATATATTCGGGCGTTTAGCCCAGGCAGAGGGCGCGGTACACGGCATCGCACCGGAAAAGGTACATTTTCACGAAGTGGGTGCGATCGATGCCATCGTGGATATTGTGGGCACTTGTTTGGGTTTAGATTATTTGGGTGTAGACCAGTTCTCTTGTTCGCCCATGCCGTGCGGCGGTGGCACTGTGAAAGCGGCACACGGGCGCTTAAGCGTACCTGTGCCCGCTGTGGTGAAGTTGTGGGAGATGGCGAAAGTGCCGGTTTACAATAATGGCATCGAATTCGAGTTAGTGACTCCTACCGGTGCGGCAATCGCGACAACTTTAGCGAGTAGTTACAATATGCCGCCGATGCGAGTTTTAAAAGTCGGTTCGGGTGCGGGGACGAAAGATTTATCCCTGCCCAATATTCTGCGGATTTGGTTGGGAGAAATAGACGGTGATCAGGGTGATATAGTGGAAGTTTTAGAAACCCAGATAGACGATTGTAACCCGCAGGTGATCGGGTATTTATTTGAGCGTTTATTAGCTGTGGGGGCGTTGGATGTATTGTGTCAACCGGTGATGATGAAAAAATCTCGAGCGGGTTTATTATTAACTGTTATCTGTACCCCGGAAAAAAGACTAATATGTGAGAGTTTAATCTTTGCGGAGACTACGACTTTAGGCATTAGAAAAAGTAGACAGGAGCGCAGTATTCTGACTAGAGAAATACAAGAGGTTAATACGACCTACGGCAAAATTAAAGTTAAAGTAGCCTATCAAGATTCGCCTTTAAATCCCATCACGGTACAGCCGGAATATGAAGACTGTGCCGAAATTGCTAGAAATCATAATCTACCTTGGCGACACGTACACGAGTTAGCTTTATCGGCTTGGAAAGACATAGTAGCTAGTGACTAGCCGTTATTCCCTGCTGTAAAACTTCTAAAACTTTCGATAAGTCACCTCCTAATAAAGAGTTTATATCTAACCATAAACCGGGGTAAATCTCACTTTTAATAATTCCTTCGTTATCGGGTTGTAATTTAATATATTTTCCCTTTTTTAATCTAAACCAATCAAACTCATTATCGTAGACACGCCATACTAAATATTCTTGCACTCCATTACGACGATAGGCTTTAAGTTTATCGTGGAGATCGATCGAAACCGTACTAGCCGCTATTTCCACGATCAATTCCGGAGCCCCTTCTACATAACCATCTTCACCGATAATAGATTGTCCTCCCCTATCTATCCTCAATAAAGCATCGGGTTGAGGCTCATTATCGGGGTCTAATCTTACAGTGCAATTATCGCCCAATTGGACATTAGGAGTCAGGGCTTTATAGTTGCCCAGCCAAGTAATAATATAGGCGTGAGGTTGTCCGTG
The DNA here is from genome assembly GCA_016903695.1 of Chlorogloea purpurea SAG 13.99. Lineage (GTDB taxonomy): Bacteria > Cyanobacteriota > Cyanobacteriia > Cyanobacteriales > Microcystaceae > Chroococcopsis > Chroococcopsis gigantea_A. Next base: position 39,431 of record JADQBB010000006.1, on the reverse strand, counting down.
TTGATTGATTCTTAAAGGTGATCCCATATAAACGATCCCTTCGATTAATTCCGCTTTTTTGAGGTGAGGCATATTGTTATACCTGGTTTCAAATTCGGGGCGAGTTAATCTATCGCCGTTTTCTAAAAACGGAATCATCAGGGTACTTTGACTAATTTCTCCCTTCATAGTTATCGTGATCAGGAGTAACATCTTTTTATATACTAATAACGAAATGACCTCCATGTATTCTCTTAAAGACCGAATCGTTTTCATCACCGGTGCTAGTAGCGGTATCGGCGCGTCTTGCGCCCTTGCCTTTGCGGGTGCAGGCGCAAAACTGATTCTAGCGGGCCGCAGACTCGAACCATTAGAAGCTCTAGCCTCGGAGTTGAAAGGGACACAATATCATTTATTATCTTTAGATGTGCGCGATCGCTCCCAAGTCCAGAGCGCCTGTAATGGACTGCCTGGAGATTGGCAGGATGTGGAAATTCTCATTAATAACGCCGGATTGAGTCGGGGTTTAGATAAACTGTACGAGGGCAGTATCAAAGATTGGGAAGAGATGATCGATACTAACGTGAAAGGATTGCTTTATATGACTCGCTCGATCGCTCCTGGAATGGTAAGCAGAGGTCGGGGCCATATCATTAATATCGGCTCTCTGGCGGGGCATCAAACCTATCCTGGGGGGAATGTTTACTGCGCCACGAAAGCTGCTGTCAGGGTAATTTCTGAAGGATTGAAACAGGATTTATTAGGCACACCGGTGCGGGTGAGTTCGATCGATCCAGGGTTAGTGGAAACTAATTTCAGTAATGTGCGTTTTCACGGCGATACCGAGCGCGCCAAGAATGTTTATCGCGGCACTACGCCCCTAACCCCTGATGATGTAGCCGATGTGGTTCTTTTCTGTGCCACTAGAGCGCCCCATGTTAATATCAACGAAGTTTTAATGATGCCCACGGAGCAATCAGGTTCTACGTTGGTTCATCGTCACATTAGCGATTAATCTGGGGATTTAATCTTATGAAAGCTATCGTTTTACTATTGGGCTTGATAGCCCAAGTAGCCCAAGCTAACTCGATTCCTAACGAAGTCAACGGCGTTGTTTCTCACTTGGTCGGTGTGATGGATACTACCGCTCAAGCGGCTTCAAATCCTAAAGCACCCAGCGTGCGGATGACCACCTGTAAGATTGATTTAAGAGGCGGTGATGACTCCGTATATCTATATCAAGAACAAGCCTTGATCACGAAACTGAGTCAGCCCTACAGACAGAGAATTTTAGAGATTCAACCTCACGGCGATGCTGTTCGATCGAAAAGCTACAAACTAATCAATGGCAATAACTGGATCAATTTGTGTAATAAGCTTGATTCCGAGAGAGTTTTACAGCGGACAGATTTGGGTGAATCAGTGTGCAGCGTATTCTTACGACCCATAAAAGATGGCTATCGGGGCGAAACTCCCCCCCAGGGATGCCCCACTAACGCCAGGGGCGCGGTGAAGATAACCAATACGGTAATCCTCCACAGTGAAGGGATGGATACTTACGATCGAGGTTATGATAGCGATGGCCGTCAGGTCTGGGGCGCACAGGGCGAATCATATCAATACCGCTGGGTGAAGTGAAGTTGTTTCTATTTTATTAAATAGTTTTTGACAGCATGAGTTAGAGTCAATAGGCTTCGATATTCGCACGCGTAATCTTGATTTCGGTGAAAGAAATAATTACAATAGTCTATACCTTAAAGCTTGAGAAAACAATCTATGTCCAACATCAACATCAATGATAATGTGGCTCACCCTCTAGCTAAATTCCGCAATCATTTAGAATTTAATGGCTTTCATGTAGACGAAGAGGAAGATGTAATTCTTTGCCGCCACCCCAGAAAATATAATATGCTCATTAGAAATGTACCTGAACGTGGTGTATTAATTAGCGTTCTTTATACTGTAAACGATAACATTAAAAGAGTCGATCTCTTAGAATATTTAAACCAAATTAACATGGAGATATTATTCAGTAAAACCTACGTGGACGAAGAAAATAACTTTATTTTAGATACTTTTTTCGAGGGAGATTATGACAGAAGTAACTTCTCTCTTATTTTAGAAAATATCGAAGCGGATCTGTCTTTTATAGGTGAGCATCCCGACACTGAAAAGTTTTTGGGTTAATAACGATACTGGCCGTTAGCTCGAGCAGTATCGTTAAAGGGCCGCTAGTTCATTGCTATCGGCCAAACTAAAATTCTTCTTCCCCTTCTTCCCCTTCTTCCCCTTCTTCCCCCTCTTCCCCGCCAAAGCGTTGCTGGGGGGGAATCGCCGCCACTATAGCATCGATCACCTTACTCACGGGTATTATCTCCAAACCTATATCGTCGGGTAAATTCTGACCTTTAGGTACTATCGCCCTCTTGAAACCCAATTTAGCCGCTTCTTTCAGCCTTAATTCCATCTGGGATACCAGGCGCACCTGCCCCCCCAGTCCTACCTCACCGATGAGGACGGTGCGGGGGTCTACCACTCTATCTCGAAAACTGGCTACGACTGCGATCGCAATTCCTAAATCGGCAGCCGGTTCTTCCACTCCTAACCCACCGGCGGACGCTACATAAGCGTCTAATTTCGACAGGGGTATACCGACGCGCTTTTCTAGGACGGCGAGGATCTGCTGGAGACGATTATAATCTACTCCCGTGGTCGATCGCCGCGGCGACGAATAACTGGTGGGACTCACTAAAGCTTGTAATTCTACCACGATCGATCTCGTCCCCTCACAAGCCACTACCGTCGATGTTCCAGGCGAGAATTCATCGCGATTACCCAGGAATAACTCCGAGGGGTTGGTCACTTCCTGTAAGCCGTGGTCTACCATCTCGAAAATGCCGATTTCGTGAGTGGCCCCGAAGCGGTTTTTCACTGACCTCAATAAACGGTGGGAGGCGTATCTATCCCCCTCGAAATACAGTACCGTGTCTACCAAGTGTTCTAACACTCTCGGCCCCGCGATCGCTCCTTCTTTGGTCACATGACCGACGATCAATAAGGTGATATTTTCCCTTTTGGCTACCTGCATCAATGCCGATGTACATTCTCTCACCTGCGCTACCGAACCGGGGGCCGAGGTTAACGTGGCGAAATACAGGGTTTGAATACTATCTATCACCGCTACTTGGGGCTTCAAGGATTCCAGTTCCCTTAAAATATCCTCTAGATCCGTTTCCGGTAACACGTAGAGATGATTGTCGATTTCTTGAGCCTTGACATTTTCCTGCTTTTGTGAATCTTTTTCGTCCGGTACTACGCCCACCCCTAATCTACCCGCGCGTAATTTAATCTGTTGCCCCGATTCTTCCGCAGAAACGTAGAGAATGCGGGGTAAACGTTGGGCGAGTTGGTTGGTGACTTGTAGTAATAAGGTTGATTTACCGATACCTGGATCACCACCGATTAATACTAATGATCCTGGTACGAGACCGCCCCCTAGAACTCGATCGAATTCCCCGTATCCAGAGGGGATTCTTTCCTGTGCGTGATTAGTTATTTCCGAGAATTTCACAGATATTCTCGGCTGTGCCTCTTTCGTGCCTTTCCCGTTACCTCCCCGACTCGCCGCCGATTGCCATCCTGGGCGACTGGGGGCGTTGCCATTAGATATTACCGCTTCTTCTTCCAAGGTTCCATAGGTGTTACAAGCCGGGCATTTGCCGAACCACTGGGGTGATTCCGCCCCGCAGGCACTACATACATAAATCGTTCGTGATTTCGCCATATTTTTTAAGAAAAGTTTAAAAAACTCAATCGAGATCGAGTGGTCGTGAACGCCGGTAACAATAAAATAAATCTTAAGATAACCTAAATTAATGATGGCGAAAAGCCAAAGAGAGGCTTAATAGTAGCGAGAAAAGGATATTCTATAAATAGAGGCACTCATCATTGAAACTAAACATTTGTAATTCTATTTAACATAAGGAGTGTTGAGTAAGTTGGAAAGTAATAAGGAAAAAATCTTAGTTGTAGATGACGAGGCCAGCATCAGACGCATCCTCGAAACTCGCTTATCGATGATCGGCTATGATGTGGTGACAGCGGCTGATGGTGAAGAAGCTTTAGAAACATTTCGCACCTCGAACCCTGATTTAGTAGTGCTTGATGTGATGATGCCAAAATTGGATGGTTATGGTGTCTGTCAAGAGTTACGGAAAGAATCGGATATACCTATTATAATGCTTACTGCTCTAGGAGATGTGGCCGATCGTATTACCGGCTTAGAACTCGGTGCGGACGATTATGTGGTGAAACCTTTCTCCCCGAAAGAGTTAGAGGCCCGCATCCGCTCTGTACTAAGAAGGGTGGAGAAAAACGGTGCGGCGGGTATTCCCAGTTCGGGCGTGATCCACATCGGTTCCATTAAAATTGATACTAATAAGCGGCAGGTGTATAAGGGAGACGAGCGTATTCGCCTCACTGGTATGGAGTTCAGTTTGTTAGAATTGTTGGTGAGTCGTTCCGGTGAAGCTTTTTCTCGCTCGGAAATTTTACAAGAAGTGTGGGGCTATACTCCAGAACGTCACGTGGATACCCGCGTGGTAGACGTTCATATATCCCGACTGCGAGCCAAGTTAGAAGATGACCCCAGTAACCCGGAGTTGATACTGACGGCCAGGGGTACGGGCTATCTATTTCAGCGTATTCTCGACGACGACGAAGAGTAAATGAATCGTTCTAACCCCGATCGCATTCTGCGCTTATTGCCCTTAATATCGGGTATTATAGGGAGTTTCGCCCTGCTAATTAACCGTTTCTCTACCGAATCCCTCACTCCCTCTCAAGCGCGGTCTGATGTGATGGGCGTGATTCTTAGTAGCGTGTTGATTTTGGTGGGGTTACTGTGGCAGCGGGTGCAACCTCGATCGCCCGACGCGGTTATCTTAGAAGGAGAGGAAGGTATGGTCTGGGGCGAAGATTTACCGGCTGAGGTAAAACTGGAATTAGCTTGGGCTTCCCATCTTCTCCTCACCAATACCGTCACTAAGTCCCTAGTGGTTTATTACGATGGGCGGGTGTTAGTACGGCGCGGCATCTTAAGCCCTAATTCCACGGTCACTCCAGGTACTATCCTTCAAAGAGTCCTCGATACCGGCAAGCCCGTTTATCTGGTTAACCTGAATCTCTATCCCGGTAAGTTCGAGTTTGATTATCTCCCACACAACACACAAGGAGTCATCTGTCAACCCCTAGGGGGTAAAGGTGCGTTAATATTGGGGGCTAATGTACCCCGCAGCTACACGAAACAGGATGAAAATTGGATCGCCGGTATAGGGGATAAATTAACCCTGAGTCTGGAAAACGGCGTTTTAGTTGGGAATAATTAAATTCTGTAGGGACGCTTGTAAATCTTGGGTGAGACTCGCGACGGCAGCCCGTCGATCGTTTTTATAAGCAGGTTGACGGGCGGTGACAGAAATAGGTGTGCCGATGGTCATCTTCACCCGTTGCTTACCGATGAGGGGACGGAAAAAGCTATTATCTCCTTTAATCCGGGCTACTAGATCCCACAGTAGTAAGATCGTTTCCGTGAATCTCTCTACGCTGGGCTTCTCCTTGACGTAATGCCCGGTGACGGCGACGAAGGTTTCGGCGATTCTCATGTGCCACACTTTTAAATCCGCTTCCCTGGCGATTTGGTCGGCTAAACCCCTTTCTACAGGAGATATGGAATTAGAAGGCTTTAAAGCTTCCCGATAGATGTAATCCCAGCTTGCCTGTTCGAGACGACGACATCGATCGATCACCGTCCCCGTACCCGATAGATTAAAGTATTGTTCCGCTACTCCTAAAGCAGCCTCCATGAGATGGGATAGTCGAATCGATAGGGTTTTGTTGGGATCGTCTTCCCCGGTGACGATGGTCGGTAGAGACCGATGATAAAACTCCCGATAAAAGTTCTCCATGATACTCAAAAAATGTTCACCGAGTCGGAAAAGTCTTTCATATAGGGTGCTGGCATTGGCGGGTTGATTCGGGAGGGAAGTTAAACCGCAATCGCTTTCAATCCCAGTTAATAATTGACTTACTTCTTCCCAGGGGGGAGTGACATAAAAGTATTGAATACCGATGGGGAGTATGAAAACTTCTTGAGTTCTCCCGGCTTTGCGTATATCTTCCGCACACCAGAAAGCCAGTTGAGATAAGCCAGGTTCGAGGGGGCTGATGATTTCATTATGGCCGTTGGTGGCTCCTTCCGGCGCAGCGGCCAGGGGAAATTGACCGTCTAATAAAATCTTCCGTGCCGATTTCAAACCCATTAAATCGGTTTTCCCCCGCTGTATGGATGTGCCGCCCAATCGAGAGTACACCCAGCCCATTCTCTCCCCGGCCCAGAGGGGTATACCTCGATCGTACATGAAATGACCGTGAATCGGTTTTTTCAAGGGTATACCCGCCTCTTTTGCCCCTCGCGGGAGAAGTTTCCACCACAGATAGGCGAGGCAGTAGGGGTCATTGACGCTCGGATGACGAAAAGCGATCAAGAAACGATTTTTCCCCAGTTGAAAGTCCTCGTAGAGATGCAGGAGGGTGTCGAGATTATCTACCTCTATACTCGTAATATTGGTTTTCCAGCGTAGCCAGAGGGGTAAAAGAGTTTGACCGACTCGAAGTAGTAGAGGGTTGAGGTCAGGGGCGATGAATTCTAACGGAGGTTGGGCGCTCTGGGGCATAGTACGTTTAAGGAACGATAAGTAGCTGTCCTTAGAGATATGTTATCTCAAGCGCCTGCCTCCTGCCTTTTGCCCCCTGCCTCCTGCCTCCTGCCCCCTGCCTCCTGCCTTCAAAAAACTAAGCGGATGAATTTATTTTTCCCCACCTGTAAAATTTTTCCCCCCAGAGATTCGGGACTGTCGAAAACCAGATTCACATCCTCCACTTTCTGGGTATCCAATCTGACCGCACCGCCCTGTATCTGCCTTCTGCCTTCGCCGCTACTACTACACAAGCCGGTCGCACCCAGTAGATAAAATAATTTCACGGGGAAAGTTACACCTGCGAGGGAAAATTCGGGTATGGCTTCGGTATTGGCCACGTTACCTTTGAGTACCAAATCCCCCGCGGTTTTTTGAGCGTTGCGTGCCCCCTCATCGCCGTGAAATTGTGAGACTACTTCTAGAGCCAATCGCTTTTGATTTTCCCGCGGATTATCGCACAATGACTCAAGAGGTAAATTTGTCAATAGTTCGTAATAATCCTTTAAGAGAGTATCGGGCGTCTTTTCTAATTTGGAATACATCGATAAAGCGTCTTCTCGCAGTCCGACGTAATTGTTGAGAGACTTGGACATTTTCTGTGTGCCGTCCGTGCCGAGTAAAATGGGTAGAAGTAAGCCGAATTGAGGTTTTTTACCGAAGTGTCTCTGTAAATCACGGCCCACGGCGATGTTAAATTTTTGGTCTGTACCACCTAACTCCACATCCGCGTCGATCATCACGGAATCGTAACCCTGCATGAGGGGGTACAGGAATTCGTGGAGGAAAATCGGCGTTTCTTTGGTGTAGCGTTCCGAGAAACCTTCTTTGGCTAACATTTGCCCCACGGTCATCGTCGATAGTAGGTCAAGAATTCCCGTTAGATTTAAAGGATTCAACCACTCGGAGTTATAGCGAATCTCTAAACGCCCCGGAGAATCGAAATCCAGTATGGGGCGTAATTGGTCGAGATATTCTCTCGCGTTATCCCGTACTTGTTCCGCAGTTAATTGTTTGCGTACTTCTGACTTGCCCGTGGGGTCGCCGATTTGGGCCGTAAAGTCACCGATGATGACTACCGCTGTATGCCCTGCGTCCTGGAAAGCCCGGAGTTTACGGAAGGGAATACTGTGACCGAGATGGATTTCCGTGCCGGTGGGATCTATACCCAGCTTAACCCGTAAAGGTCGATCGATCTCCTGCAACAGAGCGCTCAGACTCTGAGTCTTATCTAGCGATTCGGGTTGGTCGGGGAATATTTCACTCGTACCCCGATATAGCCAGTCCAAGTTATCAACAGCAGTCATGGTAAGTCATCGAAACGTAGATCCCAATTTTGCCATAGCGGGGCCTTGTTTGTGTCTTCCCGGTTTTCGGGCCGGGCGTAGCCCCGTGAGTCTAAATCCAAACTCGTCTTAAACTCAGAACGAACCCCGGTAGCACATCCTCCCCGGAAAGTTCGGTGGGATTTTCTAACGCTTCTACTTCTTGCCCCTGACGATAAATCTCTACCCGTCTGTTGAGGGGGTCGATTAACCATCCCAGTCTCGCCCCGTTAGCGAGGTATTCCTGCATTTTCGCAACCAGCACGGGTAAACTATCCGATTCGGAGCGAAGTTCGATGACAAAATCTGGACAGAGAGGAACGAAACCTTTTCTCTGTTGGGGGGTGAGGGCTTGCCAACGTTCTCCACTGACCCAAGAAGCATCGGGAGAACGATTCGCCCCATTCGCTAGTCTAAATCCAGTGGAAGAGTCAAACCCTTCCCCCCAATCTTCATGGTCTTCACACCAGCGAGCCAGTTGCCCGGTAATGTTAAAATTCCTCTTACCTGATTCTCCACCCGTGGGAGGATTCACGATCAATTCTCCTTTCGATGTTCGTTCTAATCTTAAATCACGATTCGCTGCCGCCAGCGCCTCGAACTGTTCTGCCGTGACTTGCAAGGCGATCGCATCGGGCAGTTCAATGTATAGGCTTTCCCTTGATGTTCCGGTAATGTTGTGATACTGAACCATAGGACTAAACTAACGGTATTTCTTTATTATCATAGGAATTAATATAGTTGACCGTTTATCTGGCGGTAAATCTAGTGTAAAACTTCGTCTAAAATATAGACAGATACAGATATAAATAACCAATATGGCTAAAACTACTCAAAGCTCTTTCATTCAAAAGACCCCGGGCGTTTGCGGTGGAAATGCTCGAATACGCGATTCTAGGATTCCCGTGTGGACGCTAGTATCTTTTCGCGTTCAAGGAGCGAGTGATGAAGAATTGCTATTAAATTATCCTGGATTAACCCCACGGGATTTAGAATCGGCTTGGGCCTATTACGCGTCTAATCAGATTGAGATCGATCGAATCATTACCGGAGATAATGACTAGATTTTATTCAAATGAAAACTTTCCTATGGAGCTAGTTAGACAACTACGGCAACTAGGCTATGATGTGTTAACTTCTTACGAGGCGGGACAAGCCAACCAAGCAATTAGCGATGAGAAAGTTTTAACCTTTGCTCATGAAAGAGAAAGAGCTGTCATTACTCTCAACCGTGAGGATTTTATTGGACTCCACAAACAAGGTCGAGAACACAGTGGCATACTAATCGCTAAAGAAGATAGAGATTATCAGGGGCAAGCAACTATAATTAATGAGTTTATGGTAACAGATGCTCAATCTTTAAAGGGACGGTTGATTCGGATTAAAAAGCAAAATCAAAAAGGGTCTCCTACGCCAATCTTCGCAGTTCAAGAATATTAAATTTTTACAATAAAAGTTATCGTAGTAACTCCTGACACCACTCTTTCAGGGGAGCAAAATTCGCCCCCCATCAATCCTATCTCGAACGTTGCAACAAAGCGTCTCGGGCTTGTTCCCTGTCGTCGAAATGAACCTTCTCCGTGCCCAGAATCTGATAGTCCTCGTGACCTTTACCGGCGATGATCACACCGTCACCCGGCGTTGCTTCCTTGATAGCAGCGTGGATGGCAACAGAGCGATCGCACACCACCTTAACATCGATATTATCCGGTACGCCCGCCACCACATCCTGTAAGATCCTTTCCGGGTCTTCGGTGCGGGGATTATCGGAAGTAACTACCGCTAAATCCGCTAATTGAGCGGCGATTCTTCCCATCAGGGGGCGTTTAGTTCTATCTCTATCGCCGCCGCAACCGAAAATACAAATCATCTTACCGGCGATGAAAGGGCGGGCCGCTTTAAGGAGATTTTCCAAACTATCGGGAGTGTGGGCGTAATCGACGATAACGCTAATATCTTGACTATCGCTGGCTTGTACTCGCTCCATCCTTCCTGGCACACCGGGGAAATAGGGGATTCTCTGCACTAGGGTGTCTAAATTCAATCCTATCTCAACACAAGCGGCGATCGCGGCGAGGAGATTGGCGAGATTGTATTGCCCCACCAGAGGGGAATTAAAATCGATCTCGCCCTGCGGAGTGTGGAGGATACCGCTAACGCCGGTGGGCCCGTATCCGAGACTACTGGTATAGAAATCGGCCGAGTTATCGGACACGCTATAGGTGTGAACTTTCTCCGGGGGAAGACCTTTAATTAATCTCTGACCGTATCCATCATCGAGATTGATCACGGCGCGCCCGCCCAGATAATCGGGGCCGAATAACTTAGCTTTAGCACCGAAATAATCTTCCATATCTTGGTGAAAGTCTAAGTGGTCTTGGGTGAGATTGGTAAATACAGCCACTTGAAACTCGCACTCTTTCACTCTACCTTGGGCGAGGGCGTGAGAACTCACTTCCATCACCCCGACTTTATTACCCGCCTCTAAAGCTTGGCACAATCGCGCTTGTAACTGGTCTGCGAAGGGTGTGGTGTGGGTTGCCGTTTCTTGAAAACCCGGCCACCTAGTATAGAGTGTACCCAGTAGGGCCGTGGGTACGTTAGCCGCATTTAAAAAGTATTCGATGAGATGGGTGATGGTGGTTTTGCCGTTAGTCCCGGTTACACCTATCATCTGTAACCGTTTCCCCGGATAGCCATAAAACGCCGCTGATAATTTAGCACAAACGCTCACCATGTCTTCCACTTGGATAACACAAACGTCATCGCCTGGCGGATATTTATGGGCGGCCGAGGGGGTAATGACTGCGGCCACCGCCCCGGCTTCTAACGCGCTCGACCAAAATTCACCGCCGTCAACCCTCGTGCCTGGCATACCGATGAATAAGTCCCCAGGTTGACAGGCGTGGGAGTTGGTGCAGATCCTTTTTATCTGAGTTTCCAAGGCTTGATGGCCCGGTAATCGATCAAGTGGTAGGGTGTTTAGTAGTTCTCTCAGTTTCATAGTTTCAAGGGCGTATTTTGGCTTTTAGATCGGGGCTTAATCTTAGAAGTTCCAACGGTGTCACACTAATGGCCTTCAGTCGATCGCTTCTATCTCTACCAGGGCTGGGGCGACTAAATTTTCCAGATTCCGGTTGCGCGAACGTGCAAGTAGATTGGCTTCACTAGGTATTCTCAGTTTTGATGCGAGATTTACAGACTCGAGCAGTTTTATGAAATAGAATGTGGGGTCGGGAAGATATACTATCTTTCCATTACGAACCGTGATACCGTGACGGCTTGATGACCCAAAAGCGTGATGGAGATTGTGCCAACCTTCACCTAATGTTAAAAATGCCACTAAACTGTTATTGCGACTGTGGTCATTGGTAATAAACGGTTGTTTTCCCATCAGGTGACTGAGAGAGTTGACGGTCTGTACTCCGTGGAATAACAGCGTCGTACTGAGGAAAAAAGCACCGAGATATTCAAGACCGCCCATATAGTAGGAAACCACTCCCAATAGTATCAGGGGGAGGAAGTGTAAACGATCGATCGCTCTCAACACACGATCGCTTTCTACATCTGCCGGTAGTTGACCTGGAAAAGAACGGCGGGATACTAACCAACCTGCCTGAGACCATAAAAAACCTTTCATGCCCTGAAACGGAGTATAGGGGGAATGGGGGTCTAATTCGGAATCAACGTGATGATGATGGGTCAGATGGTGGGCTTTCCACCAACTCGGCCCCATCTGACCCGCTGAAGCGGCTATGAAACAGCCCACCCAAAGCAACGGCGCGGGGGCCTGATAGGATTTATGGGTGAGTAGGCGATGGTAGATGGCGGTTGTTGCCAACATACGAATCGCGTATAAGAATACTATCCAGATAATAGATCTCCACGATAAGCCCGTACTCAGAACGATTAACGAGCCGATATGACAGAAGATAATCTGCGGCGGGCCGATTAGATAAGAGGCCCTTGTTAGTGGAGAATAATGTCTCATTATTTATGTTTGTCTTGAGAGAATGGTTACACTGGTAAAATTGACGGGGAGCGCTTTTTCGCTTTACCGGGGAATCACCATTGATCTTAGCTTAAATTCTGCTCTAGCATTTGCTGAACTTGCTTCACCGAAGCACGAGGGGACACTCTGGGTAACGGTTTTTCCCCGGACGGGAGTTTCTGGCATAAAACCGGGATTTCGTATTGATAAATATTGAACCAGTCTTCCCTAGTGGTTATGTCCCTTACTTCTATAGTCCACCAGGCATCGGGAATCTTCTCCAGTTTTTCTAATAATCCCTCGCATAAATGACACCCCGGTTTACTGTATAAAATTAATTGTTTGTCCATCGGTTTTTAATTTATTGAGTGTTAAGTAGATCACAAAGGCAGTAAGATAGACTAAAACCATGAGGTATATTAGATTTTCCTACCTATACTGATTTTATTCCTCGATATATTAACTTAATAGCCTAAAAAGACCACTAAAGATAGATGAATCGGAAAATATCCAACTTTGTAGACTTATTACAACACCACGCTCTTGAATACCCGAAAAAAACTATATTTACTTTTTTAGCTGACGGAGAAACAGAGTCAGCGTCCGTGACTTATCGAGAATTGGATAGACAGGCAAAAGCGATCGCCTTCCAACTACAATCACTACAGGTACGAGGACAGCGGGCCCTATTACTCTATCAGCCCGGCTTGGAATTTATCGCCGCTTTCTTCGGTTGTCTCTATGCAGGAGTGATAGCAGTACCGGCTTATCCCCCGAGGGCGAATCGTTCCCTCGATAGACTACAATCGATCGTTAAAGACGCGGAAGCCGTCTTAACCCTCACCACCGCAGATCTCGTCGAGACCATCGAAGGGAAACTATTTGAATCCTCTCAGGGCAAAAGCCTTCGATACATTACCACGGATACCCTCCATCTCAACGACGGGGAGGGTTGGCATCCCCTACAGCCCGAACCCGGGGATCTAGCTTTCTTACAATATACCAGCGGCTCTACGGGTTTGCCGAAAGGAGTGATGGTAAGTCACGGCAATCTGATCCATAACTCCCAATTAATCAATAACTGTTTTCAAGATACCCCCGAAAATAGTGGTGTCTGTTGGCTGCCGCCTTACCATGACATGGGTTTAATCGGCGGGATACTTCAGCCGATTTACGTTAACGCCGCCGCTCAATATCTCATGCCCCCGGTAGCTTTTTTGCAACGCCCTTCCCGTTGGTTGCAAGCTATCTCTAAATATAGGGCCACTACTAGCGGCGCGCCCAATTTCGCTTACGACCTGTGCATCAATCAGATTGACGAAGAACAAAAAGCTAGTTTAGATTTAAGTTGTTGGACTTTAGCTTTCTCCGGCGCTGAACCGGTACGTTACGCCACTCTGAAAAAGTTTGCCGACACATTCGCTAACCAAGGATTCAAATACTCGTCTTTTTATTCCTGCTACGGTATGGCCGAAACTACTTTGATAGTGTCGGGGGGATTGAGAGATTCTGCACCGGTGAGGGCTTCTTTCGATGGCAAGGCTATGGAAAAGAATCAAGTTATTTCTGACGGTGGAGATAATAGCGTCACCTTGGTGAGTGCGGGAAAACCAGCCGTGGATACTTTAAAAATAGTCAATCCCGAAACTTTACAACTTTGTAGAGACGATGAAATCGGGGAGATTTGGGTCAGTAGCCCTAGTGTGGCTCAAGGGTACTGGAATCGATCGCAACTAACTGAAGTTATATTTAAAGCCACCCTCCCCGATAGGGCCGATACCTATTTTCTGCGGACAGGGGATTTAGGATTCATCAACGGGGGAGAATTATTCATCACGGGCCGTTTAAAAGATTTAATTATTATCCGCGGGCGTAATCACTACCCTCAAGACATAGAATTAACCGTCGAGAATAGTCACCCTGCTTTAAGAGAAGGTTGTGGCGCGGCTTTTGCGGTGGAGATAGACACGGAAGAAAAATTAGTCATCGTCTTTGAAGTCAAACGCAGTTATATCCGTAAACTGAATGTAGAAGAAGTTACGAAAGCTATTGCTAGGGCGGTTTTAGAAAATCACGAACTGCAACCTCACGCTATAGTTTTACTCAAAACTGGTAGTATTCCTAAAACCTCTAGCGGCAAAATACAACGTCACGCCTGTAAAGCCGAGTATCTAGAAGGTAGTCTTAATGTAGTAGGAGAATGGCAACAGGAAATTAAGACGATTAAATCAGACGCAATACCTCCTGAAACCCATTCAGAAAATAAGGGAAATCTCAATAAAATTGCTATTTGGCTAGTTAATAAAATAGCTCAAAATATCGGTGTTGAACCGAGAGAAATTAATGTTAAAGAACCTTTAATATCATACGGGCTAGACTCATTACAAGCCATCAGACTCTCGGCGGAATTAGAAGATTGGTTAGGAGTGAAATTATCGCCCACTCTCGCTTACGATTATCCCACTATCGAAGTTTTAGCCGATTACTTATCGCAAGGAAATAGAGAGTCACAAACCTTCACTCGAAAATTTATAGGTGATCAAATCGCAATCGTGGGAATGAGTTGCCGCTTTCCAAGTGCTAATAATCCGCAAGAGTTCTGGCAGTTATTAACTACCGGGAGCGACGCGATCACTCTTAATAGTAGTCGTTGGTCGGAGCCAACCTGGGGCGGCTTTATAGAAGATATAGATAAGTTTGACGCTAATTTCTTCGGTATCTCCGGCCGGGAAGCTTCAGAAATTGACCCCCAGCAAAGACTATTATTAGAGACAACTTGGACTGCTTTAGAAGGGGGTGGCATCAATCCCCTTTCTTTGGCGGGTAGTCGCACCGGTGTTTTTGTGGGCATCAGCAGTCAAGATTATTCCCAGATACGTCTACAAAAATCTTTAGAAACTAATCCCTATGTGGGTACGGGTAACGCCCATAGTATAGCGGCCAATCGTCTCTCTTATAGTTTAGATCTGCGGGGGCCCTCTCTAGCCGTGGATACCGCTTGCTCTTCTTCTCTGGTAGCCGTACATCTAGCCCTGCAAAGTCTACAGACGGGGGAATGTGAGGGGGCGATAGTCGGCGGTGTCAATATCTTACTTTCGTCGGAATTAACCCAAACTTTCACTAAATCGGGCATGATGGCGGGTGATGGGCGTTGTAAAACTTTCTCGGCTGCGGCTGACGGTTATGTGAGGGGCGAAGGCTGTGGAGTGGTAATATTGAAACCTCTGTCCCAAGCTATTAAAGACGGCAATCCGATTTTGGGGGTTATCCGCGGCTCGGCTATCAATCAGGATGGGCGCAGTAACGGTTTAACCGCCCCCAACGGGCAAGCGCAACAGGCGGTAATCCGTCAGGCACTGGCTAACGCTGTCGTTAACCCCTCTGAAGTTTCTTACGTGGAGGCTCACGGCACGGGTACGGCCTTGGGAGACCCGATCGAGGTAAACTCTTTAAAGAACGTTTATACGATCGATCGTCGGGACGCTTCATTACTGTTGGGTTCAGTAAAAGCGAACATAGGTCATCTGGAGTCGGCTGCGGGCATCGCCGGTTTAATTAAGGTTATTCTCTCCCTGCAACATGAGACTATACCCCCCCAGTTACATCTAGATAGGGTCAACCCTTACATCGATCTAGAAAACACTCCCATATCCATCCCGACGGTTTTACAACCTTGGCGGCGGCAAGATCATAAACCCCTTATAGCTGGTGTAAGTTCTTTCGGCTTCGGTGGCACTAACGCTCATGTTATCGTGGAAGCCTGGAAGCCGCAGTCGGAGAGCGTCGGATTCAGTGAAGATCGCAACATCGAGAGACCTTTACATATCCTGGGTATTAGCGCTAAATCACCCCAAGCTGTAGAAGATGTAATTAAAAACTATCGCTATTATCTGGCTCATACTTCTAGTAATTTACAAGATATAACCTACACGGCTAATACAGGTCGGGCGCATTTCCCGTATCGTCTGGCTATCGTGGGGGAAAGTAAAGAGGAAATATTAGAAAAATTATCCTCTGCGGGCCCGGTAGTCCAGAAAACCGTCAATCCCCGCATCGCTTTTCTATTCACCGGGCAAGGCTCACAATATGGCAAGATGGGCGAGGAATTATACGCAATACAGCCCCTGTTCAAGAAAGAGATCGATCGTTGTGCGGAAATATTAGAATCTTATCTAGACAAGCCCCTATTATCGGTTTTATTCGACGACTCGGATTTAATTAACGAAACCATCTACACTCAACCCTGTTTATTCGTCTTAGAATACGCCCTCGCTAAACTGTGGCAATCTTGGGGCATCAATCCTGATGTAGTGATGGGCCATAGCGTCGGGGAATACGTGGCCGCCTGTATAGCGGGAGTATTCGGTCTCGAAGATGGATTGAAACTCATCAGCCTGCGGGGAAAATTGATGCAGTCTCTGCCACAACAGGGGTCGATGGTAGCGGTGTTCGCATCGGAGGGAGTGGTTAGAAAAGCGATCGATCCCCACACCGATAAAATATCTATAGCGGCTATTAACGGACAACACACGGTCATTTCCGGGGATAGGTCAGCTATTCTCACGGTCGTCAATTCTTTAAAAGAGAAACAGATCAAGACCAAACAATTAAAAGTTTCCCACGCCTTCCACTCTACCCTGATGGAACCCATACTACGAGATTTCGCCGCCGTAGCCGAAACCATTAACTATAAACCACCGACTATCGATATAGTTTCTAACCTCAGGGGAAGCAGCGCCGGCCCGGAAATTAGCAGACCTCAATATTGGGTAAATCATATCGTTCAACCGGTAAGATTTGCCGATAGTATCGACTACTTACATCAACAGGGATACCAGATCTATTTGGAGGTAGGGCCGCAACCGATTCTATCGGGAATGGGGCGGGCGGTAATAGAGTCAAATTACGACCACGATCAAGATTATTACTGGTTGTGTAGTTTGAGAAAAGACCTGTCTCAATGGAGACAAATCCTAGAAAGCCTCAGTCATTTATATAACTTGGGAATAGACATCGATTGGCAATCTTTTGAAAAGGGCTACAACAGAAAAAGATTAGAGGGTTTACCTAGTTACCCTTTCCAGCGTCAACGCTATTGGTTCAATCAGGAAACGGATATAGAGTTATACATTTCAGCATGGCAAGAGAGGGGAATTGATAACGTTAGTAAAGTTGCACATCCCGGCTTGATATTCACCGATGAGAGTTTATTAAGTAAAGAATTAGTAAAAGGTTTACATGACTCTTGGACAATTCATAGGGGAGAAAGCTACGTTAAACAACCTCAAGGGTGGAAAATTAATCCATCACAGAGAGAAGATTATCTAAAAGTATTGCAGAAAATAAACGGGGAGGAGATAAATATTATCTATCTGTGGAGTCTTTCCCACGCCGATGAAATAGACCCTCAAAACTGTGAAAGTCTTCTATATCTTTTGCAAGCCCTATCTGAAACTTCCGTGAAAGCCAAATTATGGATAGTCACTAGAGGTGTACAGAAAGTAACCCCATCGGACAAACAGATAAATATAGCCGCCTCTCCTCTGTGGGGGTTAGGAAGAGTTATCTCGTTAGAGTATCCCCACTACTGGGGCGGCTTGATAGATTTATCCGCTGCGATAGAAGTTGATGAAAGCCATTATCTATTGAGAGAGATTAACCGGGGCGACGGTGAAACCGGGATAGCCTACCGCGACGGTCGTCGGTATGTATCTCGCTTACAGAAAACAGAGACGGCGGAGACAAGAAAAATTAACTACGCCGCCGGTACATATTTAATCACCGGTGGCTTGGGTAAATTAGGTCTCCGTGTGTGCCAATGGTTAGTAAAACAGGGTGTCACTGACCTAGCTTTAATGAGTAGAAATCAACCCGGCCCGGATGTTAACGAGACTCTGCAAGGGTTATCAGGGCAAGGTATCAATATACAAGTTATTCAGGGGGATGTGTCGGCTAAAGAAGACGTAGCTAAAACTCTAGAAATCATCAGCGAAACTATGCCACCGCTGAAGGGCGTTATTCACGCGGCGGGAGTATTAGCGGATGGATTATTAGAAAATCAGTCATGGGCGCAGTTTGAAACGGTTTTAAAACCGAAAATCCGGGGGGCTTGGTATCTTCACGAATTGACCACGGACATACCTTTAGACCTTTTTATTCTCTTCTCCTCGGCGGCCTCTTTATTAGGTTCACCAGGTCAAGGAAATTACGCGGCGGCTAATAGTTTCCTCGATGGTTTGGCTGTATCTCGTCATGGTTTAGGATTACCCGGGTTATCAATTAATTGGGGCCCTATTAGCGAAGGGATGACCGATAATTCTCCCTTGACGGTGAGAGGATTACATCTGATTCCCGTGGAAACGATGTTAGAAACTCTAGGGCGATTGATGGGTCAATCCGGGCCTCAATTAGGCGCTATCGCAGCCGATTGGGACGAAGTGAAAAAACAGTTTCCGGGTTGGCTAGAAATACCTTACTTTCAATCCCTCGTCTCTCCTCTGGGTCTAGAAAAATCTCAAACTAATATTCACACGCAATTGCTGCAATTGTCTCTGGAAGAAACTCAGACGTTTCTACTGGACTATCTGAGAAGATCGATCGCTCGTTTAGTACAATCACCCTTAGATGAAATCTCTCCCGCCGCTAGTCTTCTCGATCTAGGTTTAGATTCTCTGATGGTCATGGAGGCTATCAACCTGATCAAAGCTGACCTACAGTTAATGTTATACCCGCGGGAAATTTATGAACGTCCCGTGTTAAAAAATTTAGCCCACTATCTGGCGCGGGAATTCCATCGGGTTCATAATGGCTTATCGGTGGAGTCTTCTTCTAACGTTACTTTACCCCTGATTACTTCTAATCCCTCAACTGTGGTAGTAGAGAAGAAATTACCGCCCATAGCTTTCATTCTATCGAGTCCCCGCTCCGGTTCTACTCTCTTGAGAGTTATGTTAGCGGGACATCCGGCCCTTGCCGTACCCCCCGAATTACATTTACTACCTTTTAACTCGATGGCCCAAAGGGAGGCGGATTTATCTCTATCCCATCTAGGGGAAGGGTTACAGAAAGCGATAATGAATCTAAAAGGGGTATCGAGTCAAGAAAGCGAGACGATTTTACAGAGTTGGATAGCCCAAGATCGATCGATCCCCGATGTGTACGCTACTCTACAAGAGTATGCGGGTTCGCGTCTCCTCATCGATAAGTCTCCTACCTACGCCTTCCACGGGGAAACTCTCGATCGCGCCGAGAACATCTTCGAGGGTGCCAAATATATTCACTTAGTGCGTCATCCCTACGCGGTGATAGAATCTTTCTGTCGTCTGCGTATGGATAAACTGATCGGTTTAGATAACGATAATCCCTATGAGTTATCTCAATTAGTTTGGTCTCGAAGTAATCAGAATATTCTCGACTTTTTACGCACGATCGACCCTCAACGCCATCACTTTCTCGTCTATGAGGATTTAGTAACCAATCCAGAAATAGAGATGCGCTCTTTGTGTGATTTTCTAGAGATAGATTTCCATCCTTCTCTATTGAATCCCTACGATGGCGAGAGAATGACGGAGGGGGTACACGATCGATCTCTCGGCGTTGGTGATCCTAATTTCTTAAAAAGAAAAGAAATCGACCCTCGATTGGCTTCCTCGTGGCAAAAAATAGAACTCCCCATCAAACTAGATAATTTCGCTCAAAGCGTAGCGGCTAAATTTAATTACGAATTACCGAGGGAGAGTCAATCGCCAATCTCGACCGATAAAGTAGACAGAGAAGAAAGTTATCTTAATCTACGGGGACTCAATATCTGCCTATCAAGTTGGGGTACGGAAACGGAGAAGAATATACTCTGTCTCCACGGTATTTTAGAACAGGGCCCTGTATGGCAAGAGGTGGCTAGTTCTTTAGCGGGGCAAGGTTATAGAGTCATCGCCCCCGATTTAAGGGGACACGGTAGATCGGCTCACGTTCCATCTTATAATCTTCTCGATTTTCTGAGTGATATAGATGGTATCGTGAACCAATTATTCAGGGCCCCCGTCACGATCGTCGGTCATTCTTTCGGCTCGATTCTAGGGGCTATGTACGCCGGTATCCGCCCCGAAAAAGTGAATAATTTAATCTTGGTAGAAACGGTAATACCTGGAAAGGGTGAAACTTCGGAAACAATAGATCAATTAACGAGCCATCTGGACTATCTAGCGTCTCCGCCCCCGCACCCGATTTTCCCCGACCTGTCTACCGCCGCTAAACGCTTGAGGATGGGCACACCAGGATTATCGGAAACTTTATCTCTACAACTGGCGGAAAGAATTATGGAAGGCTGCGAGGGTGGATTTCGCTGGCGCTGGGATTCCCTCCTGAAAACCCGCGCGGGCATCGAATTTAACGGCATCGATAGAAATCGTTACCTGTCTATACTGGGGGGAATTAACGCGCCGATCACTCTGGTTTACGGAGATAAAAGCGAGTTTAACCGCCCTGAAGATTTACAGCAACAGCAAGAGGCTATGAGTCAAGCTCGTAAAATCGTCATCCCTGGTGGTCACAATTTACCTCTAGAAAATAGCGAGATGGTGACGAGAACGATCGTCGATTCGCTGAAACTAATTCCTATTATCAAAACCGGATTATAGATAATAGTGACCACCCACTAGCCACTCGTAAAAAAAGCCTAAGATCACGCTTGACAAAAGTGCAACCTTAGGCTTTTTTAAAAGAAAGAATTTTAACTTTGTTTACTAAGAAACTGTTGAAATTGTCTGATAGCGGCTGCGCCGATATTAAACAAAGCCCAAGAAGCCGCAATGACCAAAGGTAATAGAACTACTACAACGCGCCAATCCATAAATTAAATCTCCGTCTTTATCTGGTTAAGATAGATTAATCTTGTTCTCATCATTTATATATATACTAATCAGGTAAACTTGTGAATCCTATATCGGTTCCTTTGCCGGCGTGAACTAAAGCCAGTTTCGTATAACGTTGAGCGTGCTGTATCAATCCCCGGGCTTCTTCGGCGGATATATCACGGGATTTTCTAGCGGGAATCCCCACCATCAAACAGCGGGGAGGCACATCTTTCGTCACCACCGCACCAGCACCGATAATACTGCCGGCCCCCACTCGCACACCATTCCATACCACGGCGTTAACCCCGATGAGACAACCCCTCTCGATATAAGCCGCGTGAATTACCGCCCCGTGTCCTACCGTGACATGATCTTCTAATACGGTGACGATGCCAGGCTCTCCGTGTATTACCGCTCCGTCTTGAATATTACTATAATCACCGATCGTGATTTTTGCCACGTCAGCCCGCACTACCGCGCTATACCAAACGCTAACACCGATGCCGAGGGATACATCGCCTATCACCGCCGCCGTGGGCGCTATAAAAGCGGCTTTCGATGTATCGGGCGGCGGCCAAAACGAAGTCATGTGCTTTCTCTGCCTCATCAAGTAATTAAGGAAAGTCTAAGATCAAAAGGCCCTAAAGCCTAGTCGATATAATATAGCTCTACACTCACTACATACAAGTTTTAATACTAGGTTATAGCTCATGAACGCTGCTTTACAATATCCCGTTTTCGGTCCTGACATTCATTGTCCCCACTGTCGTCAAGTTATTCCCGCCTTGACGTTGACGGATACCTATCTCTGTACGCGTCACGGTGCTTTTGAAGCTAGTCCCCATTCTAATGAGTTAGTCCATCTCCAATCCGGCAGGCACTGGCGTTTGTGGCAAGGGGAATGGTATCGACAACACACTCACCCTGACGGGATTCGCTTTGAAATCCACGAAGCCCTCGATCAACTGTACACCCAAGGCTACCGGGCCACTAAAGTGATCATCGCCCATCGCTATAAAGAGTTAGTAAGTTCTTATTTAGAGCGGAATACTCCCTGGCGCAACACCCCCGATTCCCACGTCCCGAAACTTTACGGCTTACCCGTCGAATTCAGCCCCGATGAGCCGGATGAATCCTGCTGGGATGTGATTAATTTCGATTTGGAGAAAGAACCTGGTGTTCCTAAACGCTATCCTTATTTCCGTCTCTTCGACTAGTTCCCCTTATGCTACATCACGTTTCCATCCGCACCGCTGATATTCATCGTGCGATCGCTTTCTATGAGATATTGGGTTTTAGCGTCTGTGAACGTTTCACCACTGGCTACACTCTCGCTTGCTGGATGGAAGGGTTATGGGGCAGGATCGAACTCATCCAGATTCCCGAACCTTCGCCCCCCGCTGATGCCTTCGACGACGAACATTACGTGGGTTACTATCACATCTCCTTCGATTTAACCGGGCAAATACCCGCCCTCTCCCCTTGGCTCGATGGTATCCAAGCGGGTTTCGCCCGCAACCCGGGTTTAACCCCACT
The DNA here is from genome assembly GCA_016903695.1 of Chlorogloea purpurea SAG 13.99. Lineage (GTDB taxonomy): Bacteria > Cyanobacteriota > Cyanobacteriia > Cyanobacteriales > Microcystaceae > Chroococcopsis > Chroococcopsis gigantea_A. The sequence goes on along the minus strand of JADQBB010000006.1, from coordinate 16,993 downwards.
GAAAGTCCTTTTAGCGCCGTGCCAACAAATGATTGGCGGTAACGTCTACGAGGTGCTTTTTCTCGCTGATAGCGACGGCTTACCCCTGGAGTTTATCCGCCGAATGTAACGAAATATTACATTCATGCCGTCAAAACGCTATGACAGCTTGACAGAAAAAGGGCGCAGAGGATAAGGTAATAACAAGTACCCGGGTAAAACACATTTAAGTGATATGCAAGACAAGCAAAAGGTCACACTATACCTTCCTCCTGGAATCCATCGTCAGTTAAAAATCAAAGCTGCCATTGATGAAGAATCGATGTCAGGGATAGTAGAAAAAGCGATCGAATTTTATCTCAAGTACCCGGAAAAGGTAGAAGAGATAGAGTCAGCGAACTATGGAAGGACACATCAGGTGCATACCTGCCCAGAATGTGAAACATCATTGGTGATGCGGAACGATCGAATAGTCTCACTGAAACCCCAACCAGCGATAGTAACTGAAGAATACGACTTAGTACCAGAAACGGGAAGTGTGGCAAGTGCAGATACAGCCGAATTAGTTCCTTGCTAAACCGGGGTCAAGGACAGACGAACCGAAAAAACGCTAGTAAATAAGGGTCGAAGCCATGAAAGAGGAGCTAAACATACTAATACAGGCTCAATATCCTCTTATCTACCTCGTAACATCAGAGGAAGAAAGAGCAGAGCAAGCAATATCTAGGATAGCACAGGCCAATCTCCAGTCTGGCTCACAGGCAAGAAAGGTGTATCTTTGGACTGTCACCCATGGGATTGTAGAGTATGGACAGCCCCGGCAGACAACCCAACACAATACAGTATCGCCAGAAGCAGCGATCGAGTGGACGGTAAGACAAAAAGACCCTGGGATTTATGTATTCAAGGACTTACATCCATTCATCACCTCACCCCCAGTGACCAGGTGGTTGAGAGATGCGATCGCTCAATTCAAAGGAACAGAAAAGATCATTATCTTGATGTCCCCCTTACAGGAGATACCCTTGGAGTTAGAGAAAGACGTGGTAATGCTGGACTTTGCCTTACCGGACTTAAGCGAACTCAATCAAGTTCTCAGCATCCAGTTAGACAAAATCAAAAATCGGCGCACCACCACGGAAACGAGGGAAAAACTACTGAAAGCAGCCTTGGGACTGACCAAAGACGAAGCCGAAAAAGTTTATAGAAAAGCTTACGTCAAAGCCGGTCAACTGAGCGAAGAAGAAGTAGACGTGGTTCTCTCGGAGAAAAAACAGCTCATCCGCCGCAACGGAATTTTAGAGTACATCGAAGAAGACCAAACCCTCAACTCGGTAGGTGGTCTAGAAGAACTCAAAAAATGGCTAAAACAGCGCTCTAACGCCTTTACCGAACGAGCCAGAGAGTATGGCTTACCCCAACCGAAAGGGATGCTCATATTAGGAGTGCCAGGCTGCGGAAAATCTCTCATAGCCAAAACCACCGCCCGACTTTGGGGATTACCCCTACTGCGCCTGGACATGGGCAGAGTCTACGACGGTTCGATGGTAGGCAGAAGCGAAGCCAATTTACGCAACGCTTTAAAAACAGCCGAATCCATATCGCCCGCCATCCTGTTCATCGACGAACTAGATAAAGCATTCGCAGGAGGTGCAGGGTCTGGTGATTCCGACGGAGGCACATCTAGCAGAATATTCGGTTCCTTCCTGACTTGGATGCAAGAAAAAACCTCACCGGTATTCGTCATGGCCACCGCCAACCGGATTGAACGCTTACCAGGGGAATTCCTCCGCAAAGGACGATTCGACGAGATCTTCTTCGTGGACTTACCCACCCCGGAAGAAAGACAAGATATTTTCACGATACACCTTAGCAAACGTCGCTCTGACATATCGCGCTTCGATTTAGAGCAGTTAGCTACAGTATCCGATGGTTTTTCCGGTGCCGAGATAGAACAAGCCTTAATAGCCGCCATGTACGAGGCATTCGCCCAAGATAGAGAGTTCACCCAACTCGACATCATCGCCGCTATTAAATCCACCTTACCTCTATCGCGCACCATGACTGAACAGGTCACAGCCCTACGTGATTGGGCGAGACAACGCGCCCGGCCTGCGTCAGCCTCCGTCGCTGAATATCAGCGAATGGAGTTCTAACAGACTTTCTCCCGCTCCCAAAGGGCAGAAAGGCTAGTCACAAGACTAGCAGTATGATAAAAAAAGCCGCCAACTCTTTTAGAGACGGCACATCTTAACTCTCGATTTGTTGTTGTAATTCTTATCTATTGGAGGAAATTCCGATGTCTCATTTCAGCACTTTACGTACCAAGATCACCGAATCCGAAATCCTCAAGTCTTCTTTACGCGACCTCGGCATTAACGTTAAAACCGAAGCTGATGTTCGTGGTTACAATGGTCAACGCATCCGCGCCGACATCGTAGCAGTTTTAGAAGGCGAATACGATTTAGGTTGGTCTCGTAACAGTGACGGCACCTTCGACCTTATCGCTGACCTGTGGGGTGTTGCTAAAAAACATAACCAAACAGAATTAATCAATTCTATCAATCAAAAATACGCTGTTAATAAAACCTTATCTGAAGTCAAACAGCGTGGTTTACAGAACGCTAACGTTAAGCTAGTTGTTCAAAGCTAAGAATTAAAGCGCGTTCCCAAGCCTAGGGGTTGACCAACTCGGTTAACCCTTTTTTCTTTGGGATTAATCTCGTGCCTCTGATAATTGACCCCTGTCACCGATTTCTAAAATGCGCCCCCGCCAATAAACTTTATTGCCGAAAGCGCCCCATAACCAGATCAAAAAACTCATGGCATCCCGTAGGGGCAATAACCATAACCACAGGGTTAAATGGGGACAACCAAAACGATAAATAGCAACGCTAGCTTGTATTAATCTCAAATTTAATACGACGGCAGAAAGATAAATAGCATAGGGGGAGAAGCCGGATATTAATAATAGAAATAAACTGTAAACAGTGCCGTAGGTAAATAGCAAGCCGTAGTAATCTTTACCCCGATTCATCCTGATAGTGCGCGCCCATCTTAACTCGCGTTTAAACACATCCCAAGGGCTATCACCCCCGCAATCGTTATTAAGAATATACTGGGATAACTCCACTTTATACCCTGCCTCGGTAGCCATTTTACCTATGTTATAATCAGAGCCGATTCGGTTGACTACCTGTTGTAAACCACCGAATTTATTGACTACAGTTTTGCGAATGGCGATAGTCGGGCCGAGGGCGAAAGTCATTCCTTTATCGAGAAAACGGGCGACTAACACACTGGGTAAGAAATCTACACACCTGCCTAATGATGCTAAAGCAGCACCGATAAATTTAGGCTGATGATCCGCATAACCGCATGTTACCACACCGATATTAGGATCACTAAAGGGGATAGTAAGGGTTTTTAAATAATCGGGTGTAACTTCTATATCGCTATCAGCGAGGATGATTAAATCGTATTTAGCATTATCTAATAGATACATGAGGTTACTGATTTGATAGTTGATACCTTTCGGGGGTAAATCAACGAACAATCGGGCTTTTTCTGGGAAACGAGCCACTATATCGCGTAGGATGGGTATAGCCGCATCGTCGTTATCTTTGACCCCGAATAACACTTCGTATTCCGGGTAATCCTGGGTACAGAAAGATGTCCAATTACCCAGGGCTGCGCTATCAACCCCACATACGGGTATGAGGATAGATACCGGCTCATTATTAGATACGGTGTGATGACTATCGGGAAATTTTAAAGTACAGAGACCGCAGGCGATATAAAACACCCCACCCGCTACAATCAGTAAAAATAAAAGGATTTCTAAAATCATAAAGGGTTTTCATTCAGCCACGCTTGAAACATGAGGACAGGCCATAAAAGTCTATGCCAGTTATAACGCCCCGATCGATGTTCTTGCCATTTCTCCACGATCGGCCTAGGGTAAAAGAACCCCCCGGCTAACAGTCGCTCCTCGCTTAATAAATAGTCGCCCCAAGGTCGCAATTGTTCCGATCGTAACCAATCGGCGAGGGGAATCCCAAAACCCTGTTTCGGTCTATCGATTAACTCTCCGGGGATATAACGAGAGAGTAACTGTCTCAATATCCATTTACCCCTATCGCCCCTCACTTTCATTTCTGGAGGTAGAGACCAAGCGAACTCAAATATTCTAGGGTCTAAAAAAGGAATCCGGGACTCTAAAGAGTTTCCCATCGTCGCCCTATCCACCTTGACTAAAATGCCATCGGGTAATCCCGTCATCGTATCCACATACATCATCTGCTGTAATAAATCCGCATCTATCGATAGAGATAAATCATTGAAGATAGTCTTCGTTTCCTTCATCCCTATCACTACAGATTCGGGATTCTGCCACTGACACATGAGGTAATGATAGATTCCTAGAGGTTGCTTTTGAGACAGTACTCCCGCTAGACGATAGAGACTATCCCCGGCGGGAAAATATTTAAAAGCCGATAGGGGTAACAACCGGGTTAATTGATTCCATCTCCGACTCGATGCGGTATATATACCGCAGGAAACCAATTGACGGGGGGGCAGAGGAATCTTACCGATAACGCCCCAGATTTTTCGTCCCCAGAGATATTGAGAATAGCCGCCGAATAATTCATCGCCCCCGTCTCCCGATAAACATACCGTCACTCCTTGCCTGGCCAGTTGGGAAACGAGAAAAGTAGGGATAGCGGAAGCATCGGCGAAAGGTTCATCATAGAGACGGGGCAGAAGGGGAATAACATCGATCGCACTTTTCGAGTTAATATACATCTCGGTATGATCACACCCCAGATGACGGGCAACTTTAGCCGCATACTGGGCCTCATCATATTCTCTCTCGGAGAAACCGATAGTAAAAGTTTTCACCTTCTGATTACTAACTTTTTGTAGCAGGGCCACCACGAGAGAAGAATCTATCCCCCCGGACAGAAAAGCGCCGAGAGGCACATCAGCAATTTTCTGTTGTGTGATAACCTCTGTCAGGAGAGATTCTAGGGAGTTAATCGCTTCTGTTTGTGATCCTACAAAAGGGTTATTAATACCGTGGCTGGCAATTTCCCTACTACTCCAATATACAGAAGTAGATGAAGCTCGATCGTTTTCAATCCGCAACACAGTACCAGGAATTAATTTACTGATGCCTTCGTAGATAGAATGGGGTGCGGGTATATAACCGTATTGAAGGAATAACCCTAAAGCATCACGATCGATTGCCGGTTGGAATCGCCCATAAGCTTTAATAGCTTTTAACTCGGAAGCGAAAACGAAAGTACGATCGATCCAACCGTAGTATAGAGGTTTCTCGCCCATTCTATCTCGCCCCAAGTACAAAAATTTTTCTTGTTTATCCCATAACGCGAAGGCGAACATTCCTAGGGCTTGTTTTAAAGTCGCTTCTATTCCCCAGAGAGAAAAAGCCTCTAATAACACCTCTGTATCGGAATGACCACGAAATTTACAGTGTCGCCCTAGTTGCCCTCTCAGATCTAAAAAATTATATATTTCCCCGTTGAATACAATAATATAGCGCCCGTCCGCCGAGATCATGGGTTGATGTCCCTGGGGTGATAAATCCAGAATCGAGAGACGGCGATGGCCTAAAGCTATCCCCAGGGTTTCATCTATCCAGATGCCACCATCATCGGGGCCTCTATGGATGAGGGTAGCCGACATCTGGGAGATTGATGATGTTAGATCTTCGATCGAATTTTCAGGAGAAGTTTGCCAGATGCCGACGATGCCACACATTTTTCAGGTTTGATAGAGTTTCGTTATTCTATCATTGCTGTTTTTTTGCGGCCGAATTAGTAAGAAAAGCAGATTAAGATTATGCCCATAACCGTGATGATAGTGCCGATAATCGCTTTTGCAGTGATTTTCTCTTTCAGGAAGATAGCTGTTAGGGGCAGGACGAATAAAGGCTCGGTAGAAGCTAGAGTATTAGCTATAGTCACATCCACGTATTTAATCGCCACTAAAGACAACCAGAAGCCGCCGAAGGTAATCACGCAGACGGAGAGAAGAAAATTCATCAATAATTTCCTTTGTTTAAAGGGACTCATCCAACCGCTTATCTGTCCTCTCGCGGCACCGAAAACTAATATCCCTAAAGTGCCCGCCAACATCCTGATAAACAGCGCTTGCATGGCCGAAACTGACTCTAAAGCCGGTTTAGCGATGATGATCGAAATCGACATACAGGCTACCGATAACAGGCCGAAGATAACCCCCCGTAATCTAAAGCCTTGAATTTTTTGGGTTACGCCGGAAAATAAAACTAAAAAGATGCCGCTAATAACTAGGGCGATACCCAGCCAAGCCGTGAGGGAAGGCATTTCCCCCAAAAATATCACCGCCAGTAAAGCCGTGAATACTTGCCCGAACATTAATAATACGATAAGAATATGAGGGCTTAAATCCTGTAAGGCGGCGAAGAAAAAACTATCTCCTAAAGCGATGCCCAGTAAACCGCTGGCGATTAACAAAAGGGTGGTTCGGGTTTCAACGGCGGTCGTGCCGGTAATGGTCAACATCAGGGCGATTAAGAATATACTGGCTATACCTTTAGCTAAAGTCATAGCCAAGGGTGATAAATGTTCACCCAAACCCTTAAATAAGATAGAACCGACAGCCCAAGATGCTGCTGACCCCAAAGCTGCCGTCATGCCGATTATCTTGCCATCCATGAGTTTTTAGGCTTTTTTGAACACGAGAATATATCTCTGGGGGATGAACGCGTATTCTTTCTCTAACTCGAAACCGTAGTATTTTAATTGCCCGATGATTAACTCTTTAGCTATATGGGGCCCCTGATAGGGAAGGGTTTTCCCTTCGTCTACCGGTGCGTTATCGACGATGATGAATTGTCCACCTGGCTTCAAGGCTTGCTTGATACTGTTGATATATTTTTCTTGCACGCCTTCTCTTGACACTGTGTAAATAATGTGATATAGAGAACACATGAAAGCTCGATCGGCCCCTTCCCCCGTGACCCCTAACAGTACCCCATCGGTCTTCACCGGCTCTACATTCTTGATCCCGTATTTGTCGCTGACTCTAGCAACGTAATCGAGATGATTTTGTACCGTATCCACCGCGTAAACTTTCCCCTTATCACCCACCAATTCCGAGAATTTAAAGGTGTAATAGCCGGGGCCACTACCCACGTCGATGATCTTCTCACCTGGTTTTATATCGATCGCCTCTAGAACTTTAGAAGTTTTCTCCCACTCTTCCCGGCGGGGATTGTTAAAACGGATGAAGTCTTCGAGGAAGGCTTCCCTGTCTCTTCCTTGGGCGGTATATCGATCGCTGAATTCTTTCAGCTTATACTTACGTTCGATATACTCCCGTAGATTAGCAAAATTATTAGCCGCAAAGAAATCATAATAGCTGGCGGCGTATTTATCTTTCAGCATTTTCTGCTGTTGTTCGGAATTGCCGCTCATATATACGGCCATCCATTGTAGGGCCGTATAATCGCCGCCGAAGTTCTCTTTAAAAATAATTTCGGTGTAAAGTTGACTCGCTTTAAGAGCAGAATCTGTATTGTTATTATCGATCGCGTCTAACATCAACTTAGCCGCTTTCACCCCATTTTCTGTGATGTCGAAAGAATCATTACTAGCGAGGTGAACTAGGGAAATTTTCGAGGTGACGGGAACGCTTTCTTCGCCTCTAACCGCCGCCCTCAAGCTCAGAGATAGTCCGAAAATCAGAATGAAACCGCTTAAAACTGTTCCTATTAACAGACGGCTTATTTTCCGTTTCCAATAATTTTTGTTCATGGTTAAAGTGTGCAATCTTCAGTGATTAAAAAGGTGATTTTACTTTTAAGCCCGCCTGCTCGATCGTTCTTAATGCGTGTTCTAAACTCACTACGAATCTTTGTTTCGAGTAAATAGCGTATTTATTCCGAAATGTGTCGGGAGTAAAATTAATGGTTAAAACATTCGCACCCGCATTGAGTCCCATTAACTGCCCGCCCTTGTAAGTTTTTTCTAAAGCGCTCACAGAGGGGATCAAGCAGTTTTTGAGAGCTATTCTATAGATTGCCAGAGTATTGAGGGTCAGGTTCAAATTACCATAAGCAAGACTTTCCAAGGGTGTTTCTTGATTGGGTATGAACGGCGAAGAACTCACAAAATCAGGTTTTATAGACAGAGCTAACAAAATATCATCGGCTAGATGTTCCAGCGTTTGATTGGGCAATCCTACTATATTACCTGTCCCCACTCGATAACCTAAATTTTGCAAAGATTTAACACATTCCAAACGTTTCTCTAAAGGAGTATGGGCAATATGTTTATATAAATCGGGGCTGGAAGTTTCAAACTTGAGAATATAAGAATCGGCACCGAGACGGGCGAAATTAGCGTAAGTTTCTTGCGGTTTTTCCCCCAGACATAGCAGGACTTCCATGCCTTTCTTTTTAATTTCCGGGATGATCTGTTCTAGCATTTCATCCTCTCTGGGGTCTTGACCCGATTGTAAGAAAGCGATACCGATATTAGCCGCTTTGATCTGGTCAACGATGCTTAAAATTTCTTCGATCGATAATCTGTAGCGCTCTAAATTAGGATTAGAGGCGCGCATAGCACAGTAATCACAATTTTTTTGACAGAAATTAGAAATCTCGATCACTCCTCTTAAAGTGACTTCATCGACTCCGTATTCCTCTCTGACGGCTCGCGCTTCCCGGAATAAATCCTGTTGTAATTCTCCTTGCGCTTGCAAGAGGCGAATTATTTCGGATTTATCTAATTTGCCGATATTGAAGCGCTGGTGTTTCAGGGAAATAACCATCCGTTTTCTCGACTCGTAGGATATAGGTATGTGAATAAACCAGGGGTAAACATTCCCCTAGGTCGTCGTGAGACTATCAGTATAGGCAGGTTACGGGTTGCTGTTGTTGGTGTTAGTATTGGCCTGGTTCAAGCAGGGAGGGGCTGAGAGTTCAAATTTATCGCCTTTGAGTCTGTCTAATTCGGCTTTTTGTTGAGTTGTTAAAGTTTCTTCCCCGACACTCCGGCTTCTTTGACGAGCAGCTTCGTTTTTCTCCCTCGTGGCCATAACGTTACGACAGGTTTCCTGAGGGTCATTGGATCTGCTTCTGGCTACACCTCCCAAATTCTGGGTGTTTTGTTCTTGGATACCCCGTAATTTTTCTTGTTGTTGCGGGGTGATTCCTAGAGGATCAGGTCGATTGCCGCCTCTGGGCCGGGTGGGGTTTTGTTCTTCGGGTACGTAATCGGATACCTGTAAAAGAATTTGACGGAAACGATTTAGTTGTTCAGGTTGTAACACTTTCGCTACTCGATCGCGCGTACTCACTACTTCCGTTTGCAAGTCTCTGGGTTGGGCGCTACGACTTCTGACGGGGTTGGCGCGGGCTTCTTGATTGATTTTTTTCAATTCTTCCACTTGAGCGCTCGTCAGTTGTAACTCTTTATGTACTTGGGGCTGTTGTAGTAAGGTGAGAGGATCAGAATGGGGTAGTTGAGCGCCAGGTAAGCTTTGTAATTGATTTTCCGTGGGCTTTTGGGTTTCGTCTACTCCCGTGGGTGTGATTAAACCTCTGGGGTTAGAAAGTTCCGCCGGTACTTTCACATCGGGAACATTAACACCTGGTACACTGGGTACACTCGGTGCTTGCGGCATATTTGGTAATTGTGCCCTGGGTTGTTTCGTACCTGTACTCTGGGCTAACGCGGGTAGGCCACAACTTATAGTTAGTAACGAAGCTAGAGTTAGATTCATTACTCGTTTTGTTTTACTCATAAATAATTCTCCTTAATCTAGACGGATGTGAGGTGAGATTTTTATTTTTTTCGAGGAGATTCCATAAATTATATATCTCCTAATAATTTTATAACCTGCTTCCTTCTCTAAAAATTAAGAAAAATTATTTTTGTAACGACGTTTGTTTTCAAATTCCGATGTGCTATGGATAAACGGCATCTCAGGTATACTGGATTTGAATTCAACCTTCTGATAGTTTCTCGCCTATTTTCGGTTCCTGTCCCGTTAAAAGTCGGGCAATATTGGCCTTATGACGGATGACAACATAACTACCCGCAAAAGCAGCGAAAAGAATATAAGGTAGAGGTTGATTTAAGACAATCATCAACAGGTTTACCACGATCGCACCAGTGATCGAGCCTAAAGAAACAATCCGAAATATTGCTAACATCACCAGAAAACTTACCAATGTTCCTAACGCTACCAGGGGCGACATTATCAACAATACTCCTAAACTGGTAGCCACCGATTTACCACCGCTAAAGCCTAAAAATATTGACTTACTGTGACCGATTACGGCACTCACCGCCGCACCGGTCATCAACCAAAAGTACCAATCAAGGGGTAAGGTGTCCGGGAAGAGAAGATAAAAGGCTTTTACTAAGCCCACCGCCACCATACCTTTAAACATATCGAAACCCAGGACAGCACTGCCGGGGCCCTTACCCAAAGTACGCAGTACATTTGTCGCACCGATCGAGCCTGACCCGAATTCCCTTATATCGATGCCTTGAGTCCATTTGCCGATCAAATATCCCGTGGGAATTGAACCGAGGATATAGGCGATTAACATTAACGATACACTGATAAGAATCGGGGTCAGCATAATGGGTATTTAGGATAGCTCTCGCCCCGATTTTACCAGAACTTGACGGGTTTAGTACCAAGAACTAGAACTTTGGACTTGATCCGGGGCGAAAGCCAACCACATCGGGAACTGTAGGAGGGCGAAATTCAGCCTTTCTTCGGTGTCATCGATGATGATCAGCGGCATTTCTTTTTCGTCCACCAGTCTTTCGGCTTTTTGAATCAGGGCTTCTGGGGACTCGAAGAGAACAACCCCCCTATCGGGCCCGAAATCACTGCGGGAGATTCCCAAACAATCCTGTAAACCCCTGCGCCACTCCCCTAAGCGTTCTGGACTGTTAGCGAGAACGAGGACGCGGGAACGATCGCCGTATAATTCAGAAAGGATCGAGATAACCGAGGAAGCTACGAGGATATTCTGGAGACGGCTACCCATGCTCTTGATCGCGCCCCTACCTCCCTGTTTGAAAAACCATTGCTGGACTCTCTCGGCGTGAATCGGTTCAAAAGTGCGGCGCAATTGCCAGGGTGGGCCGTAATAATCGGGACGACTGCGATAACGGTCTAAAAGAGATTGGATGCGTTTACCTTGTTCTTGAAAACCTACTCCCCCGGATTCCGTTTGTCGTGAGGGAGTTTTAGGAGTTTCCACGGGGGGAGTCGGCACGTATTTGGGTTTATCGAGGCCGGGTCTCGTTTTCTCCCCGGGGGCAGAAGCTTGAAATTTCGGTATGTCTAACTGTTCGGCCGAGGCGGCTATATCCTGTAGACTGCCCACTATATAATCTTTGAAGCCCTGTACCCGGATGGCGAGGTCTTGGGAAGCCCCGGCGAAGGTGGTACGCATTTCTTCCCGGATTTTATCCCGTCTACGTTCTAGTTGTTCGATCGTGATTTCGAGGGCGTTTTTCTTCTGCTCTAATTCTTTGACTCCCGCCTGGATCATCTGTTCGATCGCTTCTTTGATCGGCTTCGTTTCTTCTGCTAACAAACGCGCTTTTTCTGCTTTTAATACCTCAATTTCCGCCTTTAAAGCTTGTTTTTCCTTTTGAAGGTCGTTTATTTCTGGCTCGGCTTCAATTTCTGTCACGATTCGGTCGGGGATGTCTTCTGGCGGGTCATCCCAAAGATCCTCGAAAGTTAAGTCTGGGGTAGCTTTTGGGGGTAAAACGTTAAAATCTTCTGAATTCATTGAGATGTGCGGCAACGCGTGAAAACGATCGTTATTACCATAATAATAAAAACTTGCTCGAAAACCCGATCATTTTGTGATGGGCCCGATTGTCCTCACTGGCCTGAAGCTTGGAATTAAGCTACAGAGGGATAATAGTCCTCCCCGTGAAAGGAAACTTTTCCATTATAAGCTCGATAGAGATTGCTGTCAGTTAACACCGCCTGTCTTCTATCGGCGGCGATTAATTCTCTATTCAATAAGATGAGATCATCGAAGTTAGTGATAGATTCCCCTAAATCGTGATTGACCACTAAAACGGTTTTACCTTCCCCGGCTAACTCTTTAAATATATGGAAGAGAATAGTCTCCGTCTTTTGGTCTACACCCACGAAAGGCTCATCAAAAAAGAATACATCGGCCTCTTGGGCTAAAGACCTGGCTAAGAATACTCGCTGTTGTTGCCCCCCGGATAATTGACCTATGGGACGGTTTTTATATTCTGCCATCTCTACCTTCCGTAAAGCGTTTGAAGCTTGATGACGGCTTATCCTAGAGAAAGGTCGAAACCAGCCGGTTTTCTTAACTCTCCCCATCATCACCACGTCTTCTACCGTGGCGGGATAAGTCCAATCTATCTGAGATCTTTGGGGTACGTAGGCTACTTTATCTAATTGGTGGTGTAGAGGGGAGTTACCATAAAATACCGAACCTTGCTCGACGGGAATTAAACCCAACATAGCTTTAATCAGGGTACTTTTACCCGCTCCATTGGGCCCGATAATTCCAGTTAGTTTCCCCGGCCTGACTTTGACCGTAATATCTGTCAGGGCTACCAACGATCGATAATTCACCCCCAGATGACTGACAAAAATTTCTTCGCTCATATTCTTCGCCTCCATACCGCTCGTCTTTCAGGATAACCCGAAAATGAGATAATTATGAAAGCAATATGAGATAATTATGAAAGTTATGACTAAGGAGAGGGGTAAATGGATAATAGCGATCGTACTTTGGTTAGGTTTGAGCGCTTGTAACGGTCGATCAGAAGCGCCCAATAGTAAAAAGCCGCGAGTAGTATCTACCAGTACAATTATCGCCGATCTGACGGATCGAATCGGCGGCGACGAGATCGAGATGAATGGACTTTTAAAACCAGGAGCCGACCCTCACATATACGAACCAGTCCCATTGGATAGCGTAGCTTTAGAGAGTGCCGATTTAATCCTCTACAACGGCTACAATCTCGAACCCGGTATCATAAAACTCATGAGGTCAGCCGGAGTGAAAGCGAAGAAAGTCCCCGTGGGAGAAGTAGTTAAACCCTTAGATTTTAATAAACACGGTCAAATAGTGCCAGACCCTCACGTATGGGGCGACGCTCAAAATGGCGTTAAAATGGTGCAAACTATTCGAGACGAGTTAATTCAATTATCCCCCGAAGATAAAACCCTATTCACGAAAAACGCCGAGAAATTAACCGGGGATTTACAAAGACTTGACACATGGATCAAAAAATCCATCCAAACCATCCCCGCTGATAATCGCCGTTTAGTAACCACTCACGATGCTTTTCAATATTACGCCAACGCTTACGGATTGAAAGTAACGGGAACTCTCATCGGTATCAGCACAGAAGAACAACCCAGCGCCCAAACTATAAAAACTCTAGCCGATGGCATAAAATCCGCCGGTGTGCCCGCTATCTTCGCTGAAACTACCATCAACCCGGCTCTAATTACTACGGTAGCCCAAGAAGCGGGAGTGAAATTAGCACCCGAACAACTTTACTCCGATTCTATCGGCGCGTCCGGTAGTGAAGGCGATAGCTATATTAAGATGTTGGAAAGTAATACTAAAACGATCGTTGAGGCATTAGGCGGTAAAGTTACGCCAGACAATAAATAATATATATGATGGAGACGGCTCGTTTACACCTGCGCCAATGGAGAGAGAAGGATATGATTCCTTTCGCTTCCTTGAACGCCGACCCTAGAGTAATGGAATTTTACCCCGCACTCCTAAAGAAAGAGGAAAGTGATGCGATGGTTCAACGTCTGTATAAAAGTATTACAGAAAATGGCTGGGGACTCTGGGCGGTGGAAAAAAAGGACGATCGAGATTTTATCGGCTATGTAGGTTTATCCCGTCCTTCTTTCGACGCGCATTTTACACCCTGTGTCGAGGTTGGTTGGCGGCTTAAATACGAAGTTTGGGGAAGAGGGTTCGCTCCCGAGGCGGGGCGTGAATGTCTTCGGTTCGGTTTCCAAGAACTTATCCTACCTGAAATAGTATCCTTTACCGCCAAGATAAATACTCGATCGATCCGGGTCATGGAAAAGTTAGGAATGGAACACTCTGAGGAAGATGACTTCGAGCATCCTAAAGTAGATAAAAGTAGTCCACTGCTTCATCATGTTCTCTATCGAGCCAAATTTACCGATTATGAGTATTAAAAAACTTTCTATCGTCGCTTTATTAATAGGGCTACTAGCCAGTATTATTACCTTTTATAATTTTACTTACAGCCCCGTAGAAGCTAATAATTCTCCCTACTACCAAACTCGAAAGATTCACAGTCGGGACGGCATAGGCAAATTTTATTTAGGTAGAGAAATCGCTAAAGTTATGGGGCATCAAGAAATTTTATGGCTAGAGCGTCCTAGTCGTACAATCACCGAACAACCGGATAAAGTGATAGAAGCATTATCTTTAAAACCTGATGATACGGTGGCCGATATTGGGGCGGGTTCAGGTTATTTTACCTTTCGCCTCGCTTCTCTAGTACCGGGAGGAAAAGTGCTAGCCGTCGATATACAGCCAGAAATGCTAGACGTGATCGATTTTATTAAAAACGACGAGAAAATTAATAACATTGAACCGATTTTAGGGACGGAAACTAATCCCAATCTACCGGCTGATAGTGTCGCTCTAGCTTTAATGGTGGATGCTTATCATGAGTTCGCCTATCCGAGAGAAATGATGGAAAACTTGGTCGAAGCTCTTAAAGATAAAGGCAGAGTTGTATTATTAGAATATCGTTTGGAGAATCCCCTAGTACCCATTAAAGCTTTGCACAAAATGGCTAAAAAACAAGTCAAAAAAGAAATGTTAGCCGTAGGACTAACACTCATAGATACTAAAGAATTTCTGCCTCAACAACATTTATTTGTTTTTCAAAAAAATAATTCTTAAACCAGAATTTAATCTACTTAGATACTTCTGACATTTCGATTACTTGTTCTTGATAATCCTTAACTAAAAAAACTAAAGGTTTATTCGTCTTAATTTTATATCTAAGTCTGCGAGATTGAATCCTCATCAGAATCTGTTCTAAACAATCGTGGTCGAAACATACATGACGTTGACGGTTTTTAGGGCCGATAGTAGCGCCGCCGATCACATGAATCTGGGTATTCTTTTTCAATTGATACCATAACCCGTCAGGCTGACTAGGGTAGGGTTTAGAACCCGCCGCCGGATTACTGGATAAATAAAAGGGGTCTGGAGTCGCCGTCCCTAGAGTTTGCTCGTAGTTATAGTAATAATGTAGGGGTACTTCCGCTACCGATAGATTGAGCATACCTTCGTAAAATTGTTTAGCTTCGGCTAAATCGCTGACCATAACAGTATGAACTTTAGGCGCGCTGGTGAGAAACATCCACATGGCCAGAGCATAGGCCGCTAAGAGCATGACCATGACTCCCTGAGTGGAGAACAGACTGTCTACGGGTAAAAACGCGCTGAAAAAAAGGTGATTCACGAATGTTGTTGGCATCGTACCAAGAACCTAATATAACATCCCATCATTTTACCCAATATCTTCAAAATCGAGTGAGAAGATCCTTACTAGATCGAGCGAGTTTATGGGGCAGTGTTCGCTCGATCGATCCAAGCTACTCAATCAATGATGTAACACGAGACGATAGCGTTGTTTGCCTGTACGGAGATAGTCGAGGGCTTCGTTAACTTTCTCGAAAGGGTAAAATTCCGTGATGGTCTCGATATTGTGTCTGGCGACGAAATCTAACATTTGGGCTACGGTGGCGGGACTACCGAGGGGACTACCGGAGATCGATCGCTGTGACATGATCAGAGAGAAAGCTTCGAGCGGTATGGGTTGTAACACCGCCCCCACTAGATGAAAATGTCCGTCGGGTGCTAGGGCTTCTATATAAGCACTCCAATCGAGGGGAACATTAACCGTGGAGAGAATAAAATCTAGAGACCCTGCCAGAGATTTTATCGCTGACAGGTCGCGGGAATTGACGATGTGATGCGCGCCTAAGTGAGTTAACTCCTCGTTTTTGTCCGGGTTGCTAGAGAAAGCCGTCACCTCGCATCCCCAAGCGTTGAGGAATTGAATCGCTAGATGCCCTAAGCCGCCGATACCGATAACGGCTACTCGATCGGTAGGTTTCACATTACATTGTACGATCGGATTGAATACCGTGATGCCGCCGCAGAATAAAGGCCCCGCTTTCGCAGGATCTAAACTATCGGGTAAAGGCACGACCCAAGCCCGATGGGCCCTTACCGAGTCGGCAAAGCCACCGTGACGGCCCACGATCGTACCTCGCCCTCCGGGACAAAGATTTTGCCGCCCCGATAAACACCATTTACAGGTCATACAAGAAGACGAGAACCAACCTAAACCAACTCTCTGACCGATGCTCAAATTGGTGACACCTGTTCCTTTGTCCTGTATCGTGCCTACCACCTCGTGACCTGGTACGAAAGGATATTGAGTCAATCCCCATTCGTTATCCAACATACTCAGGTCGCTGTGACAGATGCCGCAGTATTCCACCTTTATATCCACTTCTTCTTCGTGCAGGGGGCCTGACTGGTATTCAAAAGGCTCTAATTTTCCCTTGGGTTCACGGGCTGCATAGGCTTGAATCATATTCGTTACACCTAAAAGTGGTCTACGAAAGTCAGTATAACGAAAACCTATGATTGCCATAAGTAAATATTTATGAGGAAAAGCTTTACAAAAGTTAGTGAAAGCCGTAAGATTAACTCATATCAAGCAACGAACCTTGAAAACTAAATACATCTAGGAATTATAAATCCATGACCACAGCACTACAGCAGCGCGAAAGCGCCTCCTTATGGGAGCAGTTCTGTCAGTGGGTAACAAGCACCAACAACCGCTTATACGTAGGCTGGTTCGGCGTGTTGATGATCCCCACCCTC